>CADASU010000003.1 GCA_902790675.1 Oscillospiraceae bacterium
CTTCGATCTCAATAATATAACAAAGTTTAATTCTTACATTTTATTTTTCGTTTGCTGTTTTGTTATAGCTATTTCTTCATATCTTTTTAATAATTTAAATGACAAAGTTGTTAAATATTTTAAATAATTTTTGCATTCTAAAAATAATTTACATCACATAAATCGACCTTGCCATGCCTAATGTGTAACAACATTAAAATTTCATCAAATTATTGTATATTGCATCAACAACGATAGCATTAAATGTAAAAGATTTATAAAATCCAAGTTTCTATTTTTCTAATTTTACTTTATCTTAAGCACTGTAAAGATTTTAGCTATCGTACGTTGGTTTAAAATTAGCAGAGCTAACGGCATCCTATATCAAGAAAACCGTGATAATATAGCATAAATGAGGTACTTAAAAATAAAAATGAGTAAACGTGAGTTTTTACATGCTATTTCAAAAAATTTCACCTGATAAAAGTGAAATTTTCCGCTATAAAGAAGTAATTACTTTCGCTAACACTCATGGAGGTGTTATTCACGTTGGGATAAACAGTATTCGAAGGAAATTAAGTTCTGTTTTAGATATTGTAGAATAAAATCAGTCATATGAATATTTATCAAATGCAGTTGGAAAAACCAAGATGGATTCTTTGAATGCTATAATAATAGAATCATTTTTATTTTGCCTTACAGTAAATTTTTTTACAATTAATTGCAGACAATTATTTACTTTGTTTGTTGTATCGAGATGGAGAAACGTCAAAGCAAATATTTCAACTTATTACTGATTAATAAAAACAACACTAAACAACGCGACTTTAAACAATAAAAAATTGCGCTGTTTCTTTTTTCATCTACATATAAAAATTAAAAGTTACTTAATAATACAAAATTAAAATTATCAGCTATTTTGATATAAATTTTTATTTATATCAAATTTTTTTAAAATAAGAAAAATCTCAGTAAAACTGAACTTTAAATAATTGTTAATTGCTATGTTAAATTTTGGCGGAGAGAGAGGGATTCGAACCCTCGGTACCTAGTGACGGTACACACGATTTCCAATCGTGCGCCTTAGGCCAGCTCAGCCATCTCTCCAGTGAACAATATTATATCATGAAAAATTTGCTTGTGTCAATGTTTTTTATATTAATGTTGTATATTTTTGAATATTAAATTAGTAATATATCGTATTTACTGTGAATACAAATTACTATAAATAACAAAATCAAGGAGGTTAAGTAATGGTATATTATCCAGAGGGAATTAGATATAATAGCCCAGAAAATATAAACATTTTTAAAAATATAGATTCTTTAAGATGGGCTCAGAAAAATGAACAAATACTTGAAGCTGTGGCTGTTTGCTGTGATGAACAGCACAATTTAATTGTTTCTCTTCCAAATAATATGAAAGGAATTATTCCTAGAGATGAGGGAGCAATTGGAATAAAAGAAGGAACTACTAGAGATATAGCAATGATTTCAAGAGTGAGCAAACCAGTATGTTTTGTTATAAAAGGGGGCATAGGGACAGATTGTTTAATTCTTTCGAGAAAACGAGCACAAGAAATTTGCCGTGAAAATTACATATCTAAGCTTATTCCAGGAGATATAATAAATGCAGTCGTAACTCATTTTGAAAATTATGGTAGTTTTGTAGACATAGGGTGTGGAATATCATCATTAATACCGATAGATTCTATTTCAATTTCTCGTATTTCGCATCCACGTGATAGATTTATAAACGGACAAAAAATATTTGCTGTAGTTAAATCTATCGAGAGTGATGGAAAAATATGTCTTTCTCATAAGGAACTATTAGGAAATTGGTTAGAAAACGCAGAAAAATTTAACGCAGGCGAAACTGTTTGTGGAATTGTTAGATCAATAACGAGTTATGGTATATTTGTTGAACTAAAGCCAAATCTTGCTGGACTAGCAGAAAATAAAGATTATGTTGAACTGGGTGATAGAGTTTCTGTTTTTATAAAAAGCTTAATTCCAGAAAAAATGAAAGTAAAATTAGCAATAGTTGATTCATTTTCAAATCAATCTAAGCCCGACCCAGTCGAATATTTTATTACAAACGGCCATATATCTCATTGGAAATACTCTCCGGAATATTGTGAAAAATTGATAGAAAGTACTTTTAAATAATTAACGCTTACGAATTATTATAAGACTCTTTTATAGCTTGCTTCAAAGCTTTTAATTCTAAAGGTTTTAGTTCTCTCCAAGACCCTGGCTTTAGCATTCCCAGTTTTATTGGGCCTATGTTAGTTCTTTTTAATCGAGCAACTTGCAATCCTACTTTTTCCATCATTTTTCTAATTTGTCTGTTTCTACCTTCTGTAATTGTTATTGATAGAACAACTCTATTTGGCTCTTTAGAAATAACATGAACAATGGCTGGCATAGTTTTCTTTCCGTCTATATAAACTCCTTCAGCTAATTTAGCAAGTTGCTCATCATTGATATCTGGGCGCACTGTCACTCGATATGTTTTAGAAATATGCCCTTTTGGGTGCATAATTTTATTTGCTAAATCCCCATCATTAGTAAACAATAAAAGACCTTCTGATACTAAATCTAATCTGCCTATAGGATATACTCTTGACCCAACATCTGATACTAATTTAGCCACACATTTTCTACCATGATCGTCTGACATAGTGCTAACATAGCCTCTAGGTTTATTTAGCATTATGTATTTATATTGTTTATCTTTTGCGCTATTAATTATTTTATTATCAATAGATATTTTGTCTGTTGGAGAAGCTTTATATCCTAACGATACTAAATGGCCATTACATTTTACTCGGTTTTGAGATATCATTTTCTCTGCTCTTCTACGTGAACAAAACCCTCTATCGGCAATTATTTTTTGTATTCTAACTTTCTGCATTTTATCTCCTGTAAATATGTGTTAGTTACACTTTAACTTTAGTTTGGTTTTTTTGTATAAAAATAAATATTGATACGCTTATTAGTAAGAAAAATAGATAATATAATTGACTAATAATTTCTAAACCAGCTATTCCACTCAAACTAGTTGCAATTAATATTTGCGCTCCATATGGTATCATGCCTTGAGTTATGCACGAAACGATGTCTAAAAGAGTGGAAGTTTTTACTGGCTCTATATTATATTCTCTGCTTATATCTTTAGCAACAGGGGAAGATATTATTATTGCCACTGTATTATTTGCTGTTGAAATGTCTGTTAAAAATGTTAGAATGCCAATTCCCAACATTCCTCCTTTTTTTGTATGGAATACTTTCTTTATGTGATTTAATATAGCGTCAAATCCACCATTTTCTTTTATTAATGCGCATATAGATGATACAAGGATTGTTACTATTATCGTTTCAAACATTTGAGATATTCCTGATTTCATAGAACTTAAAATAGATATGAAAGAAAGATTGCCAGTTATAGCTCCAGCAACGCCGAATAGGACTATGCCAGTTCCTAATACTATAAAAACATTAATTGCTAATAATGACATCATTAAAACTATTAGATAAGGGATTACTTTCAAAACATCAAAATCTGGAGCTTTAAATTCATAAACTGGATTTGATAAAGACAAAATTAATAAAACTACAATGGTAGCTACTGTTGCAGGAATTGCTAATTTTACATTCAAATTAAATTTATCTTTTATTTTTACGCCTTGTGTTTTAGTCGCAGCTATTGTCGTGTCTGATATAAAAGACAAATTATCTCCAAACATCGCTCCGCAAATAACAGTTGCTGTGCAAAGAGAAGGAGATAGGCCACCACTTTGTGAAGTTTGAGTTGCAATTGGAACCAACACGGCTATTGTTCCAACACTCGTTCCAGTTGCCATTGATATAACTGTAGCAATGATGAATAGACCTATAGTTACAAAATTGGGAGGAATAAAATGGAGTAGGCAATTTGCCATGTTAGATGCTCCTCCAATGTCTTTTGCAATGCCGCTAAATGCACCTGACAATAGAAATATGAAGATCATTATGACAATATTTTCATCTGCAAATCCTTTAGCACAAACTTTCATTTTTTGATCAAATGAAAGTTTTTTGTTTTGTATTAATGCAACAATTAACGCTATGCAAAAAGCAACAACAATTGGCATTATGTAAAAGCCCATTTGGCCTTCTATAGGAGCGATATACTCAAAAAATATACCGGTTCCTAAGTATACTAGTAAAAAGACCACAATAGGTAATAATGCCCAAAAATTTGCTTTTTGCTTCATGAAAACTTCTCCATTTGAACGTAATTAGTAATTTATATAATCAACAATTATAAAATTGCTACCATATATGTTAAGATATTATAACATTAATTACCATATAATTCAAGATAAAGTTTATATAAAACTAATTTTGTTGTTGCTTGTTGTTATTTTTGTTTTGTGATAAAATTAATTTTACCATTAATACTGTCTATAAAGGAATGATTAACTATGAAATTATTATTGCACGTTTGTTGTGCGCCTTGTTCTATAAAGTGTATAGAACAGCTCAGAGAGGAAAATATAGAGCCAACATTGTTTTGGTATAACCCTAACATACATCCTTTTACAGAATACAGAAACAGGAAAAATGCGCTTATAGAATATGCCAAGAACATGAATTTAAAACTTATAGTTGATGATAATTATGGACTGCGGTCTTTTATTTCAGCTGTTGCTCCAAATTTTGATGCAAGATGTGAATATTGCTATACAGAAAGATTAAGTAAAACGGCTAAATATGCTGCGGATAATGGCTATAGTGCGTTTTCAACAACTTTGCTTATAAGTCCATATCAAAATCATGATAGAATAAAACAAATATCAGAAGAAATATCTGCTGATATTGGAACTGAGTTTTTATACAGAGATTTTCGGCCATATTTTAGAGAAGGACAAAATATGGCAAGAAGCATGAATATATATATGCAAAAATATTGTGGCTGTATATTCAGTGAAGAAGAACGATATATAAAGGAAAAAATGTAATGATATAAGTAATTTATGTCAATATATTAATTTTTTATTAACATATTGACATAAATTACATTTTTTGTTAATATTATATTGTGAATTTAGTAGATATTGTATATTTATCATGATTTTTGTAGTTTTAATAGCAATATTTATGTTAAATTTAGTATTTTTTGATAAACGTAGTGTTTTTAATTAAGAATTTATGGTTATAATAGAAGTATGTATTGGCAATTTTGTTTAGTATAATAATATGTTTTGTTCTTTAGACCAAAATATATTGTTTGATATTATTTGAAAAACAAACACTAATCAAAAGGAGAGTGCATTATGGAAATTATTAAAAATTTAGATAACGATAAATTAACGATTGCAATTAAAGGAAGACTAGATACTACAACGGCGCCTTCTCTTGAAAAAGAGCTAAAGAGTGCGTTAAACGGAGTTACAGAACTAATTTTTGACTTGTCCGATCTTGAGTATGTTTCGTCTGCAGGGCTTAGAGTTTTGCTTTCTGCGCAGAAGGTAATGAATAAACAGGGTAGCATGGTAATAACACATGCTAATACAGACATAATGGATGTTTTTGAGGTTACAGGTTTTGTTGATATATTGAACATAGAATAGTTTAATTTTTGCTTTTTGTCTGTCATTTAATAATAAATTTTGATTTAAGTTTCTTTTGTTTAGAATTTTTTATAGATATAGAATAAAATAAGTTAGTTATCACATTGCAGCGATGTATTGGTGGTTTGCTTTTTTATTTTTAAATTTTCAAATATTCTAAATTGAGCTTATTATTAAAATTTATTACTAAAGGGAAGGTAAAAATGATGAAGGTAGAATTAAACTATGATTTGAAGACTGTTGGGGAGGTTAATTTTAGCTTTTTAAGAAAAATTTTGGGTGATAATGCGAATACTGAGTATGGAGTTAAACACAATTTTTCAAAAATAAAAACTATCGAAGATTATAGAAAATATGTTCCATTGTCAGATTATTACGATTTTAAGCAGTATGTTTATAGAATGTATGAAGGCGAAAAAAATGTATTGACTGCATATCCATTGGAGACATTTATTACTACATCAGGCACTACTGGTGAACCTAAGCGTATTCCATTAACCAAAAAATCTTTAGAGGGATATTTAAAAAATAAAGCTTTAGGTAAAGAAACTATTATCCAAGCTTGTCGAAAGGAAGATCCTTTTGCAAGTAGACTATATATTGGATTTTTAGACACTAATTTAATGAGTTCATGTTGCAAGGAGATGCTACTTTCGGAGGCAATATATAAATGCGCATATACTAAAGGATATAGAGATATGAGTGGATATGTTGGCGGCGAAGATTTGTTAATGGTTGAGAATACTTTGGATGTATTTTATGTGAGGCTCTGGAGTGCAATTTTGGATGAACATATCGTTACAATTGAAGGCATATATATGTATGATTTGCTTCAATTTTTTAAGTTTTTTGAGGAAAAATATGAAGAAGTAATATCTAATATTAGAAATGGATTTATTCCGGATGATTTGGTATTGTCAGATAATGTTAGAAAAAAACTACTTGAATTGCCTGTATCAGAAGAACGGTTGAGTTTTGTCGAAAAAGAATGCAAGAAGGGCTTTGAGGGCATAGCGTCTAGAATATGGCCGAAAATAAAGTTTGCATATGGTATTAGTAGTAAAGTATATGGATATCAAAATAAAAGATTAGACAAATATTTAGGTGATGTGCCCAAAATTTTTTCTTTCTTCGCCATGTCTGAGTCTTTAGTTGGTTCTCCTGTTGATTATGATAGCTTTGAGTATGAATTTATTTATGATAGTGCTTTTTACGAATTTATTGTTTTCGATGAACAAGGTAGTCTTTGTGAAGAAGTTGTTTCAATTGACGAGGTGCAACCTGGTAGAATGTATGAGTTGGTTGTGACTAATTTATCTGGCTTTTATAGATATAAAACTGGAGATGTTATAAAAATTTTAGGCCATTCTGACCAAAAAGTAACATTTGAATTTATGTTTAGAAAAAATTTGGTTTTAAATTTGGCTGGTGAGAAAATTTCAAGTAAACATATAGAATTGGCTATGCAAAAAATGGATGATGTGGTTCATGGTATATTAGAATATTCTGTTGGAGCAAAATTAGTTGATAATGTGGGAAAATATTTTGTGTTTTTATGTACAAAATCAACTAATATGGGTTTAATTGAGAGCGACATATCTGAAAAATTTGATCTATTTTTGTGTGAAATTAATTATTTATATAAAGAATTACGAACGTTAAATCTTATTGATAAGCCTGTGGTGCACGTTTACAATGAAGAAAAATATTTTTCAATTATAAACAAGAAAACTGCTAAGAAAAGACATAACAAACCTATTAATATTTTATCTTTAAAAAATTTGCAGGTGATATTGGAAAGGTGAAAAGACGATGGAAAAGGTTTTTGTTAAAAGCAAACTGAAAACTAGGATTGTTATTTTTATAGTATCAATTTGCTTGGTGTTTGGAGTGTTGCTGATTTACGTTAGCACAAATTTGTATAGACAACGAATAATTGACAGCTATACTGAGTATGGGAATAATGTTGCTGTTGCAACAGCAAAGTTATTTCCTGGTAATTCACTTGAAGAGTATTCCGACATTGCTTTTAAATATAATAGATCACAGGTAGATAAAAGCAAGGTTAATGAAGTCTTAAATAGTGATGCATATAAAAATGTTTGTAGTCAAGTTGATGAATTAAGAAAGTCATTGGAATTTAATGATATATATGTTTGTGCTGTGGATCTAGATATTCTGAATAGTTATGATGCTGCAACTACTAATCTTGATGAGTGGAATCCGCTGTATTATGTAGTTGATACTCACGTTGATGATAACCTTAAACAGTATTTTGCAGAAAAAGACAGATTTGCTATAAAATACATCAAAAATATTATAGACGGTATTAATACTGGAGAAAACACGGGCGGTAATTATCCGGAGAACAGTAAATATGGCTATACTATAACTTTAACGCATCAAGTTTTTTCCAATGAAAAGTTTGCTGTTGTAGTTTGCTGTGACCTTAGTATTGATGACTATCAAAAAGATATTATGAATTTTATATTAATGACAACGATTACTGTGCTTGTTTTGACGCTAATTTTGATATTTGTATCTTTGTTTATGATTTCACGACATTTTATAAAGCCCGTTGTTTCCATTGCTAATGAAGCTGAAAATTTTGCAGGTAATGAAGGGTGGGGGTTAAGTGCATTAGAAGAATTTAAGACAGGCGATGAAATAGAACTATTAGCGCGAAGCATATTGCAAATGCAGAAAAATATGTTTAAATATATGGACGATTCTATAAATAAAGCTATAAATTTGAAAAAAGTGCGAACTGAGCTCAATTTGGCTAAAAACATACAAGCGGATATGTTGCCAGCAATATTTCCAGAATCTATTATAAGGAACAATTTTGATTTAGATGCATCTATGACACCGGCTAAAGAAGTGGGTGGAGATTTTTATGACTTTTTCTTTATAGATGATAATCAAAATCATTTAGCTTTGGTTATAGCAGACGTTTCGGGTAAAGGTGTTCCTGCTGCTTTATTCATGGTCATAGCTAAAACTTTGATTAAAGACAGAGCCAATATTAATTCGCCTGGTGAGAGCTATAGCCCAGCAAAAATTTTAGCTTATGTTAATGAACAACTTTGCGAAAATAATAAAAATGAATTATTTGTTACTGTATGGCTTGCTATTATAGATATGCAAACAGGTGAATGTATATCTGCTAATGCAGGACATGAATATCCGGCTATTTGTAGAAAAGGAGAAAAGTATGAGTTAATTAAGGATAAGCATTCTCCGGCAGTTGCAACTATTGAAGGAATAAAGTTTAAAGATCAAGAGTTTAAATTAAATTCGGGAGATTCTTTATTTGTTTATACTGATGGAGTTACTGAAGCTACAAATGCTGATGGAGAGCTTTTTGGAGAACAAAGACTAGTTGATGCGTTAAATAAAGATGATAAGGCCTCTGCTTCGGATATTTTAAAAAATGTAAGAAAAGATGTTGATGAGTTTGTAGGAAAGGCGCCTCAATTTGATGATCTCACAATGGTTTGTTTTAAATATTATGGGAAGGATGGGGTCACTGATGAAAGAGATAAATGTTGAGGCTAATGTTGATAACTTGTATAAAGTGCTTGGCTTTATAGAGCAGCAATTAAATGGTGTTAACTGTGATGCTAAAAATCAAAACCGACTTTTGATTGCAGTTGAAGAGATATTTATTAATATAGCTAAATATGCTTACAAAGACGGTAATGGTTCTATTAAAGTTCAAGTTTCTTTTTCAGCTAATAATAGTGTTATCACTGCTGTTTTTATAGATAGTGGAATTAAATATGATCCACTTGCTAAGGAAGACCCAGATATTGGCTTGTCTGCTTCTGAAAGGCCAATTGGAGGTTTAGGAATATATATTACAAAAAAGTTTGTTGATGAGATTTTTTATGATTATAAGAATAATCAAAATATTCTTACGATAAAAAAACAAATTTAAATTATTGAGGGAGGTTGTAAAAATGCCAAGCAATGTTTTTAGAGAAAAAAGTATGGAGAGAGTTTCTTCGCCGGAGCAGTTGAACGATTATATTAAAGTTTCTAATCCGGCAGTATGGATGGTAATTTCTAGTGTTATTATTCTATTAATTGGTGTTTGTGTTTGGGGAGTTCTTGGAAAGCTTAATACTGTGATTAAAACTGGTGGAGTTTGCCGTAATGGAGTGGCTTGTTGCTATGTTAAAGAAGCTGATGTTTCTAAAATTAAGGCTGACTCTACTGTTAGTGTTGATGGAAATGATTACACCGTTGCTTCAATGTCAAAATCTCCCGTAAAAGCTGGGGAAAATGTAGATCCTTATATTTTACATCTTGGCAATATAGGAGATAATGACTGGGTTTATGAGGTGTTTTTTAATGCGCCGCTAAAGAATGACAAATATGAAATGAACATAACTGTAGATAGTGTATCACCGATGTCGTTTATTTTGAATTGATCAAAAGGAGTGATTTCTGTTGAGTGCTGTTAAAAATATAAAAAGTCCTGTAGCTAATGGTGTAGCTAAAGTGCCAGTTATAATGCAAATGGAAGCACTTGAATGCGGGGCAGCTTCGCTGACTATGATATTGGCATATTATCAAAAATGGATTGCTCTTGAGCAAGTTAGATCTGACTGTGGAGTTTCTCGTGATGGATCTAATGCAAAAAATATAATGATAGCTGCGAGAAATTATGGCTTATCTGCTAAGGGCTATCGCTATGAGCCTGATGAACTGAGACAAAAAGGAAAATTTCCTTGCATAATTCATTGGAATTTTAACCATTTTGTGGTATGCGATGGATTTAGAGGAGATAAAGTATATCTTAATGATCCTGCTAGAGGAAATGTTACAGTTTCTGCGAAAGAGTTTGATGAATCTTTTACAGGAATATGCTTGATGTTTGAACCAACAGATGAGTTTGAACCTAGTGGAAAACCAAAGAGCATTTTTGAATTTGCAGCAAAAAGATTAAAAGGAACAGGAACTGCAGTTGCATTTGTTATTTTAACCACAGTAATATCTTCTTTGATGGGAATTATTAATCCCGGATTTTCACGTATATTCTTAGACCGACTTATAACAGGCGTGAATCCTGATTGGTTTGTTCCGTTTTTGTTGGCATTATCTGGATTTGCCTTTATTCAGATACTTGTAGAGTGGATTAAGGCCATATATTCGTTAAGAATAAACGGAAAATTGGCTGCTGTTGGTAGCACATCTTTTATGTGGAAAGTTTTACGATTGCCAATGGAGTTTTTCTCGCAGAGGATGGCGGGAGATATTCAATTAAGACAACAATCTAATGCTTCTATAGCTGAAAAGTTAATTGTTACAATCGTTCCGTTGGCCTTGAATACTGTAATGATGATTTTTTATCTTATTGTTATGCTAAGATATAGTGTTTTGCTGACTTTAGTAGGAGTATCATCTGTTGCAATCAACATATTTATTTCTAATATTGTTTCAAAAAAGCGTATTAATATTACTAGAATTCAGATGAGGGATTCAGGTAAACTTGCTGGTACTACGGTTGCAGGAATTGAGATGATTGAGACTATCAAAGCAAGTGGAGCAGAAAATGGTTTTTTTACAAAATGGTCTGGATATCAAGCAAGTGTTAATACTCAAACTGTTAGGTTTGTTAAGCTTAGCAAATATTTGGGATTGTTGCCTGTATTATTTAATAATTTAAGCTCAGCAGCTGTTGTTATATTAGGCGCTTTTTTGGTTATTCAAAACCAATTTACAGTTGGTATGGTTATGATGTTCCAAGGCTTTTTGCAATCGTTTAGCGCCCCAGCTAGTCAACTTGTATCTGCTGGACAAACTTTGCAAGAAATGCGCACAGAAATGGAACGTGTTGAGGATGTTATGGAATATCCTGTTGACGTAGAAGAAGACCACGATGATGGTAATTCAGATAACGATGAAGAATATGATAAATTGTCTGGTAATGTTGAATTGAAAAATGTTACTTTTGGATATTCTAGTCTTGGAGAACCTTTGGTTAAAAATTTCAACCTTTCTTTAAAACCAGGAAATCGAGTTGCATTTGTTGGAACATCGGGATGTGGAAAATCTACTCTTTCAAAATTAATTTCTGGTTTATATAAGCCTTGGAGTGGTGAGATTTTATTTGATGGTAAGCCTATAAAAGACATTGATCGTAGTGTTTTTACCGGATCTTTAGCTGTTGTTGACCAGGACATAATATTGTTTGAAGATACTATTTCTAACAATATAAAAATGTGGGATAAATCTATTGAGAACTTTGAGGTAATTATGGCTGCTCGAGATGCACAAATACATGATGACATTATGCATCGTGATGGTGGATATGATTATAAAATTATGGAAGGTGGAAAAGACTTTTCTGGTGGGCAGAGACAGCGTATGGAAATTGCTAGAGTTTTAGCTCAGGACCCTACAATTATTATTCTCGATGAAGCAACTTCTGCGCTTGATGCAAAAACAGAGTATGAAGTAGTAAAATCTATTAAAGATAGAGGAATTACTTGTATTGTTGTTGCGCACCGTCTTTCTACAATTCGTGATTGTGATGAAATTATTGTTATGGATAGAGGAAATGTTGTAGAACGAGGAACTCATGACGAGCTATACGCTAAAGGTGGTTATTATACACAACTTGTATCTAATGAATAAAGGGGGATAGAGAATGAGCTGGTTTAATGAGCAAATAAAACAACGTAAACAGAGCGACAGAGACACGTTTGCTGATTCTTTTGTTAACATAGCTGGTGCTGTTATGGGCCGCAAAGTTCAAGTGGCGCTTAGTGATGATATACAAGTTACAAAAGACGCGGTAGATGAAATTTTAAAATTTTATCATATAAAAATTCAGGAAGTTCCAGATGATATTAAAGATGTTAATGAACAAATTGAGTTTTTGATTAGACCCCATGGAATTATGCGTAGAATGGTTAAGTTGTCAAAAGGATGGCACAAAGACGCTATTGGAGCCATGATTGGATTAAGAAAAAGTGATGGAAGAATAGTGGCACTTATACCTACGGGCATATCTGGATATAGTTATATTGATCCCGATACAGGCAAAAGAGTTGGAATTAACGGAAGAACTGAGGAACTATTTGAAGAGGACGCTATGGTGTTTTACAAGCCGTTTCCACTTAAAAAATTAGACATAAAAGGACTTTTAGTTTATATCGTTCAAACTCTTTCGATGGCTGATTTTGTTCTTGTTGCGGTGTCAGCTTTTGCGGTTACTTTGGTTGGCATGCTTACTCCAAAAATTAACAAAATTATATTTTCTTATGTTGTTGAGTCTGGGAGTATGCAGATATTGGCGGCAATTGCAATATTTTCAGCGGCGGTATTAATCAGTAGTCACATGTTAACTATCATTAAAGAAATTGTTAGTAGCAGAATAGTTACCAAAATGAACATAACTGTTCAAGTAGCGACTATGATGAGAGTATTATCTCTACCAGCTAAATTTTTTAAAGATTATAGTGCTGGTGAACTTTCATCAAGAACGCAAATTATAAATCAGCTTTGTCAAATGCTTGTTACAAATGTTTTGCAAACAGGACTAACTTCGGTATTTTCTCTGGTTTATATTTCGCAAATTTTTGCATATGCACCAGCATTGGTCTTTCCAGCTATTCTTGTTATAGTTGCTACTGTTGTATTTTCATTAATTGTGGCACTTATGCAAATGAAAATTACTATAAAGCAAATGAAACTATCATCTAAAGAAAGCGGATTAACTTTTGCTTTATTATCTGGTATTCAAAAAATAAAGCTTTCTGGAGCTGAAAAAAGATCTTTTGCTCGTTGGGCAAAAGTGTATTCTGAACAAGCACAGTTGCTATATAGTCCTCCTTTATTAATAAAAATTAATAAAGTTATAACAACTATGATTACGCTGAGCGGAACTATAGCAATGTATTATTTTGCAGTGTTGAGTCATGTTTCGGCAGCCGATTATTTTGCATTTAATACTGCTTATGGCATGGTTTCTGGAGCATTTATGGGACTTGCGGGTGTTGCATTAGACATTGCTAAAATAAAACCTATTATGAATATGGTAAAGCCTATTTTGGAAGCGGTCCCAGAAATATCAGAAGGAAAGAACGTTGTAACGAGGCTTTCTGGAGGAATTGAAGTTAACAATGTTACTTTCGGATATGATGAAAGCATGCCCCCTATATTGAATGATATATCTTTAAAGATAAAACCGGGACAATATGTTGCAATAGTTGGCACAACTGGTTGCGGTAAATCAACGTTAATGAGAATTATGTTAGGATTTGAAACTCCGAAAAAAGGATCTGTTTATTTTGATGGTAAAGATTTGAGTAATCTTGACTTAAAATCTTTAAGAAAAAAAATTGGAACTGTTATGCAGAATGGAAAATTGTTTGAGGGTGATTTGTTTTCAAACATAACAATATCGGCGCCAGAGCTCACTATGGACGATGCTTGGGAAGCAGCTGAACTTTCTGGAATGGCAGATGATATTAGAAATATGCCTATGGGAATGCAAACTATAGTTTCAGAAGGTGGTGGCGGAATTTCTGGAGGTCAGAGACAAAGACTTATGATTTCTAGAGCTATTGCGCCAAAACCTAGAATATTAATGTTTGACGAGGCTACATCTGCTTTGGATAATTTAACTCAGAAAAAAGTTTCTGAATCACTTGATAATTTAAAGTGTACTAGAATTGTAATTGCCCATAGGCTATCTACAATAAGGCAGTGTGATAGAATCATAGTTCTTGATAAAGGTAGAATTATTGAAGATGGAACTTATGATGAGCTTATTGCACAAGAAGGATTTTTTGCAGAACTGGTTGAAAGACAAAGATTAGATAAAAAATAGGCATAATAAATGTTAATTGCTGAGGCATATAGAAAGGGTATGACATATGCATTATAGATTGAAAGATAATTTTTTATTAAGAGGATGGGATCTGCTTCCATTTGCTTTATATGATGCTAAAACTCATAGTGTAAATTTTTTCGATAAACATGCCTTTTCTATTATTAGTCTTTGCGATGGTGAAAATTTTATCGATATTAATACGCTTACATCAGATCAGCAGCGTCTATTGAATGATTTCATTAGTAAAGATATTGTTGAAAAATGTGACCATGTTTTTCCGCTAAATGATAGGCAAAAATATATAAAGTTTCCTTGTAGATATATGGCTTCAGCACATTGGTCCATTACTGGCAAGTGTAATTATAAATGTAGACATTGTTTTATGTCAGCTACTGATGTAAATGCTTGCGAATTGCCATTAGCTGACATAAAAAAAATAATTAAAGAATTGGCTGAATGTGGAATATACAGTGTTTCACTTACTGGAGGAGAGCCCTTAGTTAGAGATGATTTTCTTGAAATTTTAGATGCACTTATGGACGCTCAGATTAATGTTGATGGAGTTTATACTAATGGAAAGCTGCTTAATAACGAATTGTTAGATGCTTTTGAAGCAAGAAATATGAAGCCCACTATCCATATGAGCTATGATGGAAAAGGTTGGCATGATTGGATTAGAGGAATACCTGGTGCTGAAAAATATGTTATAGATGCTTTTGCACTGTGCAAAGAAAGAGGCTTTGCAACAACAGCAGAGATGTGTATTCATAAAAAAAACAAAGATACATTTTGTGAAACTGTAGATAAGCTGGCTGATTTAAACTGTATGAGTTTAAAAATTAATGCAGCTGATGAATTGGGAAATTGGGCGAAAACTTCTACGAAATATTCGTTATCAGTAAAAGAAAAAGACGATATTTATTTAGATTATATAAAGCAATTTTTTGAAAATGGAATGAAAATATCACTACAATTAGATTCATTTTTTATGTGTGAAAAAGGTTCTACAAAATATAGGTTGCCATTGATACAAAATGACTCTAAACTTGACTATTTGAAAAGGGTGCTTTGTAGGTCCGCTAGAAATACATTATACATTAGCCCAGAAGGAATTGTCTTACCATGTATGCCTTTTGTTAGCACTGAATTAAAAAATACTTATCCTAGCATTTTAGATAATAAATTGTGTGATATTTTATCTAACTCTTGTTATATGAAAACCATAGACACTAGATTGAAAGAATATTTTGATTTTAATCCGGAATGTAACGAATGCGAGCACAAAGGAGTATGCGATGGTGGATGTAGAGCAGAGGCGGCTATTCACAATTCGAACTATATGGCAAAAGACTTGCAGGCATGTTATTTTTTCAAAAATAATTATAAAGAAAAAATTGAAAAGGTGGTTGACTCTGTATTAAAAAAATCATAGAAATATCGGCAAGTAGAAAGTAAAACATTTATATTTTTGTATTTATATAGAATGGTGGCGTGTTTATATGTCATTAGAGAGTGCAAAACAATTTTTATCACGAGTTGAATCGGATCCAAGTATTTTGGATGAAATTTCAGATAGTATAGATGAAGCGGAAACAGATGATAAAAAGCTTAGTGTTATTGTTTTTTTTGCACAGAAGATAGGATATGATTTTACAGCTCTTGATATTAAAACCGTTTCATCAAAAATTGGAAATGTTGATGATGATCAATATGAGGTTTATGGTGGTATATCTAATTTAAGACGCAAATATTTGTCTAAATTTAGATTTACTAAAAGAAAATAAAGCAGAATTTTGATTTATCGTTAATTTATGAAGGATGCGATATAAATGTCATTAAAAAGTGTGAAAGAATTTTTGTTAGATCCTATTGCTAGTGATGAAGTTAGTGCAATCATATCTTCGCTGGACTTAAAAGATAATGATCTTAACAAAAAAATAGATATAATTGTAGTTGAGGCAGCTAAGAGAGGATATGATTTTACTGCATCAGAACTTAGAGAGATTGTTGATGATTATGCATCTATTATTGAAGACGACAAATTTAAAAATATAAATGGTGGAAGCGGAAAAATAAATACTATAATTAGGTGTATATTGCCGTAATGTGAGTTTATATTAGTGAATGTATGATGAATATATCAAATGATAGGCTAAAGAAAGCTTTTATGAGCTTGAATCTAATTTTGATTAAATAAGCAGTTTATAAATTGTGCAGATAGTTTGAATAATTTTAGTGATCAAGATAAAAAATTTATCTTGAACTGAAAATTTTTAAATTTATGTGATTTGTTTCTTTATTATTAGTGGTTGAACATTACTTTCCCCTATAGATTTTATGCTTTTACTTCATTTGTGTTAATAAAAGCTATATGGGAGAGCATAATTTATAGATAAAATTTATCTATTTTATATGTTCTTTTATGTGAATGTAGTTGATTTAGCAAAGGAAGAGGCTAAAATGTCAAAAAAGAAAGTGCAAAAAAATTTGAGCAAGATTTACAGTAAAATTTATCGTTGAAGAATAAATTTGAGGATGTGCTAAATAGTGCTAGCAATTTAAGTAAAGATGAGAAGAAAAAAATCATCGAATTTATGAATAAAGAAGGTTATGATGTTAATCCAGTTGATTTTAAAGGTGATGGCAATATTATGAGGAGAGGATTAGAATGTCAAAAGAAAGTGCAAAAAATTTTTTGTTAAATTCTGATGTTAGCTCTGAAGTTAATAACATGGTTGAAAAAACTATAAAAGACAATCGTCAAAATAAAGAAAAGTTAAATATGATATCCGATGAAGCAAGCAAGCATGGATATAATTTCACTATTGATGAATTAAAGCAAGCTTTAGAAGAAATTTCGTCTATGAGTGAAGGTGATTTGTCTAATGTTGCTGGTGGAAGTGTTCCTAATTTAATTATAGGCTCGGTTAAAGGATACTTTGTTGGCATATAAATTAAAATAATGACAATACTATGATAAGATAATGTCAAAAGAAGATGTAAGTATATAGTATTGATTATGGTGATTTAAAAGAAGATATTTTCCAGAATAATCATATGAATTGAGTTATTATTATTTGTTTGATGTTGCTGGATAAAAACTTAATGTAGCTAGATTTGGGGGCCATTAAGAACTATCCAGAAGAACATTCACATCATTTGAAATATAGAAAATTTTTTATTTTCTATATTAATATAATTAATTTTAAATTAATAGGGGAGGGAATTTAAAATGTCAAAAGAAAGTGCTAAGAAATTTATGGAAGATTTTTCAAGTAAACCAAAATTAATTAAAGAGGTTAAAAGACATTTAGAAAAAATTCATGATAAAGATGATAGTTTGAAATATCTTTGCGATTTTGCGCATTCAAAAGGTTATAATTTTAGCATGGAAGAACTGAACTTATTTATGGAAGACTTTAAGAATTCACTTAGTGATGAAGAATTAGATAATGTTGCTGGTGGCGCTGAAGATTGGAAATCAATATTAAAAGGCACTGGAAGGGATCTGTTAGTTAAACTAGTAAGCAGTTGGTTGTCTTAGTATGAATTATTTAAAAAAGGGCTACAAGTGAGTGATTTTAATGTGGAATGCAAAGATGAATAATAATTGCTAAAATCAATAGTAATAGTTTTAATACTAGGAGTTTTATATAAAAATATGTTGTTTTTGGAGGAGTAAAATGTCTAGAGAAGGAATAAATAAATTTAT
This sequence comes from Oscillospiraceae bacterium, assembly GCA_902790675.1. GTDB lineage: Bacteria > Bacillota > Clostridia > Oscillospirales > Ruminococcaceae > RUG12519. The sequence continues at coordinate 18,157 of CADASU010000003.1, forward strand.
ATTAGATGTGAGTAAAAATCCAAAACTATCTAAAATATTGAAGAAGGCAAAACAAAGTTTTGCTTCTAATGAAGAAAGGTTTGAGTATATATCAGAAGAAGCAAAAAAATATGGATATGATTTCACTGCAAGTGACATGATATTAGAAATGGGAAAACATAGTGGTAGTCTTTTGGACGATGATGATTTGTCTAATGTTGCCGGTGGTAAATCAATGCGCGTTAATCCATCTGCGACTGATGAAGCAAAGAAGTTTTGGAAATTGATTAGGTAGAAAATTTTTGGGGGTAAAGTTTGTTTGGCTTTATTTTAAGTTGCTATTTCTTTCCCCCTTGTTTATTTTTTTGTAGTAAATTTTGTGAATTATAGAAAAAATATGATTAATATTGATTTTTGTTAATAAGAAAGGGTGAGAGTAGAATGTCTTTGCAAAGTGCAATAGAATTTATAAATCGTGCGCATTTAGATGCTGAGTTAAGCAATAGTGTTAGTGAAGTCATATCTAATGATTGTAGCGAAGCGGATAAATACAGGTCTATTATTTCTATTGCTAACGATATGGGCTATGAGTTTACTCTGGAGGAATGGAAAGAAGCTTTGTTGTTGCCATCTAGTGAAGAATCATATGAAGATGAATTGCTAAATGTTGCTGGTGGTTTAAAAGAGCCTGATCGTCCTCAATTGTATTGCAAAGGATTTGGTGTAAACATGTAGAAATATATCAATATGAACAATTGCAAAATATGCTTAAATCATCTTATTGTGGTTTAATTTTATATTAATAAAAGAGGCGACTAAGATGTCAAAAGAAACTGCAAATAAATTTTTCAAAAGCTTGGAGTCTAATTCGCTGTTGAAAAGTAAATTTGACGATTTGCTAAACAATATTAGTGGATTGACTAAAGAAGAACAGGCAGAAAAAATAATTGAGTTTGCGAAAAAACAAGGCTATGAAATTGATAAAAGTGACGTTAAAGATAATGTTTTTTCAGTAAATTCAGGAGAGCTTAGTGAAGATGAATTATTAAATGTTGCTGGTGGAGTAGCTAAATGGTGTTGGTGGTCTAGCATAACAAAGCCAAAACTTCAAAAAAATCAAAAAGCATATTTATGTAACGATGGTGGTTATCGTATTGATACTATGTATTTAGACGGTATAGTAGAAACGACATATTATAATGCAAATGGTGAAGAAGAAGGTACGGTCTTGGGAAAACAGATGTGAGCATCGTTGAATAACCCTTGTAAGGAAACATATTTTTATTTAATTAAATGAGAAAGGAAGTAATGCTAATGTCATTAGAACATGCGAGAAAATTTGTTGTAGACTTTGATGCTGATCCAAAACTTCGCATTAGAATTGCTGAAAAGAAAAAGGAAATGAAAGAAAATAATGCAGGAAATTATGATGAAATGGAATTGTTATTTTCTATAGCTAAAGAGCGTGGATATGATTTTACTGTTGATGAATTAAAAGAGGCAAATGGCAGTATGGTTGGAGAAATTTCAGATGATGAATTATCAAACGTGGCGGGTGGTTTAGAGCTGAACTATGATGACCTATTAAAAAAGGCAACTAAATATATGGGTGATTTATTAAATTAGAAATGATGTTAAATTATGATTTAGCGCTGGAAACGTTGTTATTTACAATCAATGTTTCCTTATTTTAGCTTTTAGAGGAGGTATTTAATAATGTTGACAGAACGTGAATTTGACTTTAATTCTGAAGAACAAAAAAAGTTTGATGAATATATTGAAAATAAAATGAAAAACAAATTAAAGCCTTCTAAAGATGAAGACTTTTTGTTTACTTGGAATTTGTGGATGGATGAAGCCAAAGATGGTGGTGGATTTGCAGATGTTTTAAATGCACACATATCTTCAAAGCGTCCTGTTAATTTTAAACAGCCAGAATGTGTAAAAATTGAAATATATGAATCTATTGCTGGAAAGATACCAATAATTATTATTGGTAATGATGATGATTTTGAACAATTTATTGTAAATGTGGCTTACAGAGGCGTTAGGCCAGATAATATCAAACAACAAGGAGCCTCATTTTTGGCTGGAAAAAGTAATAGATTTATAGTCCTTTCTGAAAAACCATATAGCAATATTCCAGCTAAATGGATGAATTTATCAGATAATGAGTGGAGAAAAAAGTCTATGATTTTGAGGAGAGCTCATGAGTGCACTCATTATTATACTAGGAGATATTATGGTACGGCTGATAATAACTTGCATGACGAATTAATGGCAGATTTTTTTGGTTTATATGCTGCGTTTAAAGAATATAAAGCAAAGTGGTTTTTACATTTTATGGGTGTTGATGGAGAAAATAAAGATGGAAGACTATCGCTTTATGTTAAAGATCTTCCTAAAAAGGTTGTTGAAGCTATTGGAAAAACTGCAGTGCATTGTGCAAAGTTTTTGGAACAATGGTCATTATCTAAAGAATTTATTGAAATGAGCAATCCTGAGAGAGTGGATTTTCTCTGTGAGCTAGGAATTAAAGGAATGGTTGAAAAGAGTAAATAGCGTTGAAAAAATAAAAAAATTAGCAATGGCTTAACACATTTTAAGTATTGCTAATTTTTTATATATTAAATTTTAGTTTTTTAGTAGTTTAGAAGTTGATAGTTGCAGCAATCTTAACAGCGGATAGTTTAAAACCATAAGAATTATTAAAACAACTAAAGCTGCCTTAGAAATTGGAATTAGCGAGAAAAAGCTGGGTAGAACGATTATTGCAAAAACCATGCTAATAACCATTGATAAAAATATTAATAGACGTTTCCAGTTTAGCGGTTTACATACTTCAAATAGAACTAAAAGACCATTGGTTGCTAGAAGAATGGTGGCTGTTGTTGAAAGCTCTTTTAATTCAAAGCAAAATATTGCTGAACATATTTGGAGCGCTATAATTATTGATACATTACATAGGCCGCCAGGAAGAGCCTTCTTTAAAACATTTACTATAAATCTACCTTTTACAATTGAAGTTGTTGGCTCTATGGTTAAGAAAAATGAAGGAATTCCTATTGTTAAAGTACTTATTAGTGTCCACTGAAAAGGAGTTATAGGATATGGAACATTAGCAAAGAGTGCTATTATAGAAAAAATAAACGAGAATATGTTTTTAACCAAAAATAATGATGCAGATCTCTCGATATTATTGATTACTCGCCTGCCTTCCATAACAACTTTTGGCATTGATGCAAAATTTGAATTTAATAGCACAAGTTCGGAAGCCTGACATGCAGCATCGCTTCCCGACGCCATTGCAACTCCAACATCTGCATTTTTTAAAGCTAAAACATCATTCACACCGTCTCCAGTCATGGCTACAGTATTTTTTTTGTTTTCTTTTAGCATTTTAACAAAAGTACGTTTTTGATCAGGAGTTACACGGCCAAAAACAGTATATTTATCAAGAGCACTTTTAATGTCTTGATCTGTTTTTAAAGTTGAAGCATCTATATATTTATCAGCGTTTTCAATTTTTGCTCTTTGCGCAATTTGAGAAACAGCTATTGGATTATCTCCAGAAATAACTTTTATTTGAACTCCTTGGTCCTTAAAAAATTGGAAGGTTTTAGGAGCTTCTTTTCTTATAGGATTTTCTATTAATATTAAACAAAGTGGGTTTATATTTCCAATTAGGCTATTTTTTTCAACTTTTCCTTCTAACTTCGACATAAGAAGAACTCTAGTTCCTTGTGATATATATTTATTTACTGTTGATTCGATAGATGTGTATTTTTCTTTTAGTATAAATTCTGGAGCTCCCATTACATATGTTCCATAGTTTTCAAAATCTGCGGCAGTCCATTTGGTCGAAGATAAGAATGGATGGAATTTTTTAATTTTCCACTTGTTTGGCTTATTAAAATGTTCTTTTAAAGCTTTAGATGTTGCATTATCTGCTTGCATGTTAAAAACAATTTCATTTATAATTTCATGCATATCATTTTGATTATTATAAGAAAGTGGGACAACATTTGTAACCTTCATGTTTGGTTCTGTAATTGTGCCAGTTTTATCAACACATAATATATTAACTCTTGCTAGCGTTTCTATAGCTCCCATATCGTGAACAAGAGTTTTGGACTCAAGAAGATTTATAACACTAATAGCTAGTGCAATACTCGTTAGTAGATATAATCCTTCTGGAATCATGCCCACCAGAGCTGAAACTGTGGCTGTTACAGACTCTTGATAATTCATATTTAATATAAAGGTTTGTTTTAAAAATAATACAAGCCCTATCGGAATTATTGTGAATCCAATTACTCTAATTAGTTTATCTAACGAAGCCATCATATCTGATTGTGGCTTTTTAACCTGCTTTTTTGCCTCAGCTACTAGTTTAGATGCATATGAATCTTCTCCTACATTATCTAGCCTAGCAAAACACTCTCCTGAAAGGACAAAACTACCAGATAGTAATTCTTGACCAACACTTTTGGGTATTGGATCAGACTCTCCAGTCAGCAAAGATTCGTCTACTTGAACCTCGCCTTTTAGAAGGGTACAGTCTGCTGTAATTTGATCACCAGATTTAAGAATGATTATATCATCTCTAACTAATTCACTGTTTCTAACAGACATTTTTTCGCCATTTCTAATAACAATAGATTTGGGCGATGAAATTAGAGTCAATTTATCTAATTTTATTTTTGATCGAACTTGTTGAAAAATACCAATAAGAGTATTTAAAACTATTATTATCAAGAAAAACATGTCTTTAAATGAATTGGTTAAAAACAAGCATGCTCCTAATATAAAAAATATTAAGTTAAAAAAAGTAAAAACATTATCAAATATAATTTGACGTATACTTTTGTAAGATGGATTATGGCATATATTGGAGTATCCAGCTTCTTTTAACGTAGCCACCTGTTGAGATGTTAAACCTTTTTCGGGAGCTGTTTTTATTCTTTCAATATATTGTCTTTCGATCTTTTCTTTTTTTCTAAAATTTAACTTCATAGAATACTAACTCCTGTTTTAAATATTGCGATAAAACCACAATTATAGATTATTTTTAATTGTTTCATATATTCCATCTGCATCAAGTTTATAATATTTTAACAGTTCATTAGCGGATCCGGACTGGCCAAATTGATCGTTTATTCCAATTCTAGTAACTTTAATAGGGTGATTTTCACAAACAACCGAGCACACAGCTTCACCAAGGCCACCTATTATATTATGTTCTTCAATTGTAAATATTTGGTTTGTTTCAGTGGCTGCTTTTAATATTATATCTTTATCAATAGGTTTTATTGTGTGAATATTTATAACTCTGGCATCTATTCCATCTTTTTTTAATAAATCAGCTGCCGATAAAGTTGCTCTTACAGGCAAACCAGTAGCTATAAGTGTTATATCTGCTCCGCCCTTGAGCTGAATTCCTTTTCCAAATTCAAATTTATAATCATCGTTGTTGTTAACACTTTCAATAGCCAGTCTGCCAAGTCTTATATACATTGGGCCCTTATGAACTGACGCATATTTTACTGCTTCTTGCATCTCATAGTGATCACAGGGATTTAATATGGACATGTTTGGTATCGATCTCATTAATGCTATATCTTCACAGCACTGGTGAGTTGCGCCGTCCTCGCCAACAGAAATTCCAGCATGAGAACCAGCAATTTTAACATTTAAATTTGGATAAGCAATAGAGTTTCTGATTTGCTCAAAACCACGCCCAGCGCTAAACATAGCAAAACTTGCCACAAAGGGTATTTTACCCATCGTAGATAAGCCTGCTCCAACTCCAATCATATTGCATTCTGATATACCACAGTCGAAAAAGCGATCTGGAAATGCATTTTTGAAAATTTGAGTTTTGGTAGCAGCAGCCAAATCTGCATCTAAAACTACAACATCATTATTTAACTTTGCTACTTCTACTAAAGCCTCTCCAAAACTTTCTCTAGTAGCTTTTTTTACTATTTTTGACATTCTAATCCTCCAATTTAGATAAAGCGTTCAATAGCTCTTCTTTTGCAATATCAAATTGTTCTTTATTAGGAGCAGCACCGTGCCACGATACATTATTTTCCATATATGAAACACATTTACCTTTACTTGTTTTCATAATTATAGCTGATGGCTTAGACTTGTAATTTTTAGCTTGATTTACAGCATTATCAATTTGCTCAAAGTTATGACCATCTATTTCTAAAACATTAAATCCAAAAGAACTAAATTTTTCTGGGATGTTTGATAGTCCGGCAACTTCTTGAATAGACCCGTCTATTTGTAATGAATTGTTGTCTATAAATAAGCAAAGATTGTTTAAATTATAATGTGATGCGAACATAGAAGCCTCCCAAACTTGGCCTTCTTCTATTTCACCATCTCCTAATATGCAATAGACCCTGGAATTTAAATTATTTAATTTTGCGCCTAGAGCCATTCCGCAAGCAGCAGAAATTCCTTGGCCTAGCGAGCCTGTAGTCATGTCAACGCCGGGAGTTGATTTCATGCTTGGATGACCTTGAAGATGAGAGCCAAGTTTTCTTAATGTTTTAAGGTCACTAAGCTCAAAAAATCCCATATGAGCCAATGTTGAATATAGCGCAGGAGCTGCGTGGCCTTTTGATAGAACAAGTCTATCGCGATTTGGATCTTTAGGTTTTTTTGGATTTACTTTCAGTTCTTTGGAATATAAATATGCTAACAAATCCGCAACTGAAAGGGAACCACCTGGATGACCAGATTGTGCGGAAAATACGCTTTCTAAGATTCCTATACGTATTTTACACGCAAGTTTACAAAGATTTTTTATACTTTTACTGTCCATTTAATTTCTCCCAGCACACTACATTATTTTTTATATATACTACATTTATTTTAGTTAAAAAAATCAACATTAACATCAACATACGAATAAATTTGCAATAAGTAAAATTTAATGTTAATTTAAATTTGAACACACATTTAAATATACTATACAAAAATTATTTTGTCAAAAATAATATTTAAATATTTTTGTTTATAATAAAATGGTGAATGTAGAAGCAAAAAATTGAGCATAATTTAAATTATGATAACTGACGTATTTTTATATATAATTAATGTGGAGGTGTTTTTTTGTGACGTATTATTTTTTGAAAAAAGATGGCAAATTTTATTTGAAATCTAAGGAATTAGTTTTAGGTTATATTGAATTTGTGGAAAAGGACAATACACTTTTTGTTAATAAAGTATTCGTATATGAATCTTTTAGGGGGAAGGGAATTGCAAATGAGCTTATGGAGCAAATTGTTAATTTTGCTAAAAATGAGAGTAAAAAAATAAAACCTATTTGTTCTTTTGCTGTTAATTGGTTTGAAAAAAACAAAAAGTTTGGCTTCGTTTTAGAAAATTTTGATATTTAAATATTAACCATGATATAAAATTTTTTATTAAATTGGAATAGTAGCTTTATTACAGTTTTTCTTGGTTTGATTAAATTTGGTTATTTTGTATTTGCAAAAAAACCAAAATAATGTATAATGGTATATAATGTAGTATTATGATGATTTTTATCAAATTGAAAGGGATTGCTGTTTGATGTCTAATATAAAAAAATTAAGCACTTTGGGAGTAATTTTAATAATTTTTTCCGTCGTTTTTGGCTTTAATAATTCTCCTCTTGCATTTTATAGAATGGGATATGGCGCTATACCGTGCTATTTATTTTGTGGAATAGCTTTTTTTATTCCAATAATGTTTATGGTTGCGGAATATTCTTCTGCATTTAAAAACGACCATTCGGGAATCTATACTTGGTTTAGACGATCAGTAGGGGAGTCGTATGCGTGTTTAGGAGGGTTTATTTTCTATTTTTCCTATTTCACTTGGATGATATTTGTTGTTACTGTGCTATGCATACCCATGTCGTCTTTTTTATTTGGTGAAGATATAACCCAAAGTTGGAGCCTTTTTGGATGGGATCATATTCAAACTACAGGTTTTTTTGCAATTTTATTCATGATAAGCATTACTGTTTTAGCTACTAGAGGATTTAATAAAATTTCTGTAATAGCTAGATTTGGTGGGCTTATGAATGTGGGAATAAATATTACTTTGTATAGTGCTAGCTTTCTTTTGCTGATTTTGACTAAAGGAGAATTTGCACAGCCAATAGAAGGCATATCATCTTTTCTTTCTTCGCCTAGTGTGGAGCATAGCGACATACTCTATGTTTTGAGTTTTATTATTCTTGCGTTGTTTGCTTATGGTGGTCCTGAAAGTTTAAGCAGTTTAGTTGAAAAAGCTAAATCTCCAAAGGTTTTTGCTAGAGGTGTTGTAATTTCAGCACTACTTATTACCGCTGGATATTCTATATCAATATTTTGTTGGGGAATAAGCTATAATTGGAATGATTTGAATATAGCAGAAGGAGTTAACATGGGAAACATTACCTATGTTATGATGGGTAATTTAGGATATAAATTAGGACTTGCAATGGGGTGGTCTAACGATTTGGCATTATCATTGGGAGGCTGGTTTACTAGGGCTGTTGGATTTTCAGTTTTTATGACATATATGGGTGCTTTTTTTGCTATGATATATGCTCCATTGAAAACTATTTTAGAAGGAGCTCCCAAAGGATTTTGGCCTAAATTTTTAACTAAGAAAAACAAATTTGATATGCCGCATATTGCTATGTGGATTCAGACTTTTGCTGTTTGTGTGGTTGTGTTTTTAATGTCTTTTAGTGGACAAGGCTCAAAGTCTTTTTACAAAACTGTCATACTTTTGGCAGATGTTGCGAACGCTTTGCCATATTTGTTTTTAGCTTTTGCATTTCCTGCTTTTAGAAGAAACAGCAGTTTGAATCATAATTATAAATTGTTTAAATCTAAAATTTCGGTATATATTGGAGCTGCTTTGGTGTTTGGAATAGATTTGTTTGCCAATATATTTATTGTAATAGATCCAATAATAAGCAAAGAAGATGATGGGATTTATCAAACTTTATGGATGATAGGTGGACCTGCTGTTATTTTAACAGTTGCTTTTATTATGATCTTTAGGTATAAAAAACGAATTAAACTTAGTGACAAATAATTATTGCCTTTGAAATTATTTTTTAAATTTGAAAATAAACTATTGACACGTTAGAACATATAGTATATAATTTAAATCGTTGTTTTGATTTTTGTAATTATCTCAATATTTTTTGCATATATATTGAATATAGTTTTTTATATTCAATATATTGCGCGGGTTTAGCTCATCTGGTAGAGCGCCACCTTGCCAAGGTGGAGGTAGCGAGTTCGAGCCTCGTAACCCGCTCCAGTGGCGATGTAGCCAAGTGGTAAGGCATGGGTCTGCAACACCCTGATCACCAGTTCAAATCTGGTCGTCGCCTCCAACTAGAGTTAGCAGGACGATTGTCTTGTTAACTTTTTGTTTTTTTATTGATATGTATGTTTTTTATGCTATGGATGGCTGTAGTGAAAGTAATGAAAAAATTAGGATTATGGTTTTGCAGTAGCATTTACAAATGGGGTAGTTTTTGCTTTTTAGAATGTAAGCAAAGGAGATATTATTTATTATGCTTATAGTTTTAAAACAAGGTGTTGATGGCAGCTATATTGAGCAATTTTTAAATATGATGAGATTGAATTATGGGCTAAAATGTGAAGTGATTGAGAGGAGCAACAAAAAGTTAATTGCATTATCAGAGAAAGAATCTGAAAAAGTTGATATGAATTTATTGTACAGCTTTGACTGTGTTAATTATGTAATGAAATCGGATGAGATCGATGAATTTGATGGTGAAAAGTTTAGAAGATGTAATACAACTGTTAATGTTGGTGATTATATTATTGGAAAAGACAGGTTTTGCGTTGTAGGAGGGCCTTGCTCTGTTGAAAGTGAGGAGCAATTGTGGCTTATTGCTGACAGAATAAAAAGTGCTGGAGTAAAATTTTTAAGGGGTGGTGCTTTTAAGCCGAGAACATCCCCCTATTCATTTCAGGGTTTAGGTAAAAAAGGAATAGAGCTGTTATTAAATGTTAAGCGAAAAACTGGGCTTTGTGTTGTTACTGAGCTTGTGGATCTTAAATATTTAGACTTGTTTTCTGATGTTGATATAATACAAGTTGGTGCTAGAAATATGCAGAATTTTGAGATGCTAAGGCAGTTGGGAAAATGTGATAAACCAATATTGTTAAAACGAGGTATTTCTAGTACAATTCACGAGTGGCTGATGAGCGCTGAATACATATTATCTGGCGGAAATAAAAATGTGATATTGTGTGAGCGAGGAATAAGAACTTATGAAACTTTTACTAGAAACACTTTGGACATTTCGGCAGTATCGATTATAAAAAAAATATCTGATTTGCCTATTATCGTAGATCCTAGTCATGCTGCAGGTATAAAATGGTTAGTTGAGCCTTTGGCTAAAGCGGCTGTTGCAGCGGGAGCGGATGGAGTAATGGTTGAAGTGCATAATTGTCCTGCTAAAGCACTGTCTGATGGAAAGCAGTCGTTAAATTTGGATGAGTTTGATGACTTTATGAATAATATCAAACCATTTGTTCATGCGTCTAATAAAAATATGTTATAATTTGATTAGATCTTTTGATATTTTAAAAAATTAATCTACTAAATATTTTGTATTTGGAGTTGAATGATTTTATGATAAAGATGTTAAAAAATATATTTTGCTATGCTTTTATTCTGACTTTTGTTATGTGTAATTTATGTGGGTGTAGCGAATTTAATTTAGACTTTTTAAAAATGAACTTTGATGATGCTGTGCAATCTGATGAGCAACTAGGTGTTGAAGGAAAGGCTGTTCCTTATAACACGTTTTTTTATGATCAATTAAGTGATAAAGAAAAAGGATATTACAAGGAAATATTGTCCATTTTAAAGAAAAGAGGAGAAAAGATAAAAATTTCCGTCAATGATAAAAACACCATAGATAAAGTGTTTTCTTGTATTTTGAATGATCATCCTGAAATTTTTTATGTATCTGGATATTCTATTCAGCAAGGAAATGGAACCTACTTTTCTGGAACATATTTGTATAGTAAGGAAGAAGTAGATGCTAGGCAGAAGAAAATAGATGAATATGTTGTTAAGTGTTTTTCAAAAATGCCTGCAAACTCTGATGAATATAGGAAAGTTAAGTATGTTTATGAATATATAGTTGAAAATACTGAGTATGGAGCCAAGCAATATGATGACCAGAATGTGTGTTCTGTTTTTATAGATGGAAAGTCTGTGTGCACGGGCTATTCTAAGGCCACGCAATATCTTTTAAATTGCCTAGGAATTAAAACAATATTGGTTACTGGTTTTGCAGATACTGGTGTTGTTGCGAGCAATTCTTCCGGCCAAAGTGGTGAGAATCATGCGTGGAATGAGGTTTGTGTAGATGGTAATTGGTATTGTGTTGATACTACATGGGGAGGTGGATTTTCAAATAATAATGTATCCAAAGATGGAAAAAAAATAATTAATTATGACTATCTTCTTGGAACTACTGATGAGTTTAATGTTTCACACAAAGTAAGCAAAGATTTAAAAGTTCCTGCATGTACGCATCGTGAAAATAATTATTTTGTTCGAGAAGGAGCATATTTTGAAAAAACAGATTTGGATCAGTTTTCTAAGCTTGTAAATTCTCAATTAAAGCAAAAGAAACATAGCGTTTCTATTAAGTGCAAATCTGTTGAGGTATATAATTCCTTACAAAGAATTTTGTTCGATGAGGGTAAGATTAGAAATTATATTTCAAAATCAAATGGCAGTGAAATATATATGTCATCTTCGGACAAATTGCTAACATTAACAATTATCTTTTAAGTTACTTTGTTTGAGTATATGATTGACTTAATTTGTGTTTTGGTATACAATTAATAATTATAATTTTAAATTGGGGTATTTATGAAAAATATTAATATTTGCCCATCAATTTTATCAGCTAATTTTGCTTGCTTGATGGATGATGTGGTCCGCTTAGAGAAAGCTGGCGTTGATATTTTGCATGTTGATGTTATGGACGGGCATTTTGTGCCGAATATTTCTTTTGGCGTGCCAGTTTTAAATAGCTTATCTGATGCTTGTAATATGTTTATGGATGTTCATCTTATGATTACTAATCCAATAAAATATGTCAAGTCATTCGTCGACGCTGGGGCAGATAGTATAACCTTTCATGTTGAATGTGATGATGATGTAGATGCTTGCATAAAATATATTCATGATTTAAATTGCAGATGTGGCATTGCTATTAAACCTGCTACAGATATAGACTTTATTTTGCCATATACTAGCATCGTTGACATGATTTTGGTTATGACAGTTGAGCCAGGCTTTGGTGGGCAGGCTTTTATGCCGGATATGCTTCAAAAAGTTAGAAAGATTAGAAATTTTAATTCTGATATAGATATACAGGTTGATGGTGGAATTAATTGCGAAACTGCTAGGTATGCAGTTGATGCGGGGGCGAATTTTTTAGTTGCAGGGTCTGCTATATTCAGAGCAAAAAATTTTGAAAAAGCTGTTAAAAGTTTGAAGGAGGCAAATATTAGTTAATTTGCTCTTTCGAGATTGACTCTATTGCATTGTTTTTAATTATTAACTGGCAGTGTTCTTCTATGATCTTTTTATTTAATTCGCCATATCCTATTATATCTCCGTATTCAAATAATATGGGCAGAATTTTTATCAGTTGCTCATTATGTGAATATATTATTAATATGGAGTAATTATTTATTTGTAGTAGTGTGTTTTTCAATATTTTTTTAATATAATTTTTTTTTGTTAGAGTTTTACACATGTTTTCAAAGTCTTGAATTTGTTTGAATTTTACAATTAATGGCCTGTTGATGTTTAAATTAGATGTGTTTTTTATTGTTTTTTTGTTAATTATATTTAAATATAATATGCAGCCATTTTCTCCTGCTGGAAATGCTTCTATAAACATTTGACTTTTAGATATGTCTGCTTTAGTTGTTTTTTTAATTTTGTATAATAGATTTACTATAAGCTGTCTTGTTTTTTTGTCGTGGTAGTTTATTTTTTCGTAAGTTAAATTATAATTTTTCATATCTTTGAAAGACAATGTAATTTTTATAATGTGCTTGTTTAAAATTTCTATGTTCAATATATCACATCTTTTCATTAAAAATGATTTTTTGGTTTAATTATTTTTATGGTGATTTTATATTATGTATGACTTAGTGTTTTTGATCTTTAAATTTAATATTTAGTCATTTTTAGCTATCAAAACAATTGAAAATATTAAAGCATTGGTATATGTTTATTCAGGTTTTATTTTATATTTTGGAGGAATTAGTTGTGGCTAGGAAAAATAAGGTAAAGAGATATTCGAGAATATATAGGGGGCATGGGAAAAACAAAAGCTGGTTATTTCATGTTTTAATATGTTTGGGTTTGTTTGTTATAATTGCATTGGTTGTTTATTTGATTGCAACTGGCGTTAACAGCTACTTGAACCGCGATAGGCATGTTGAGATTGAATATTCTCAAGCGTCCGAAGCTGATTCGTCTGTTAAAGACGATGTTGTAGACGATATGACGCAGCAAAACGAAACATTAGTTGCTTCGGAAATTCCTGCTAATAAATTAACTGATGGTAAATATTTATCTGAATTTATAACAAAAGCTAAAAATGATAATAAAAATGCCATAATTATTCCTTTAAAAAATGAGAATGGAAATTTATTATATGCTAGTAAGATAACTGAGGCTGAAAAATGGGGAACAATTTCTAAAACTGTTGCGGATGCTAAAAAAATTGCTTCAGAAATTCAGGCTGCAGGGTTAATTCCAATAGCTAGAGTGTCGGCTTTTTATGATCAATTAGCTCCGCATGTTAAAAGGAACAATTCATATGGTTATGTTTCTAGAAATAATACAACATATTTGTTTAAAAATTCTGCTACCGGAAAATCTGAAAAGTGGCTAAATCCATATCAAAGTGTTGCAAGAAAATACATTTGTGATATTGTTAAAGAAATTTCGGAAATGGGTTATAAGCATGTTTTGCTGGATAATGCTTCATTCCCTGGTATAGATTTTAATGCTCAGGTAAAAACAGATGATGAAGGAAAAAGCAAGAGTGATATTTTGAAACAATTCTTTAAGGAGCTAGATTCTACTGGCGTTTCGTATATATTGTCGTATAATTGGAAGATTTTAGGAGAGAAAAACTTAGCGAATACTCTGTATGGCGGAAATGTTTTTGAATATGGAATAAAGAAACAGGCGCTGCTGATAAATTTAGCTAATAAACCTTTTTCGGGTGATAATAAAGAAGTTGTGAAAAAATCAATAGAAACTATAAAAAATTTCGATTCAAATGTTTTAATTTTTCCTACTATACTGAATTCCGATAGCGGTAATAATGTTTTAGATCTTTTTAAGGCAAATGGTATATATTCTATATTTAATTTAAATAAATAAGTTGTTTAATTTTAATTGCATAGGAGAATTTAAAAATGTATAGTGAACTTTATAATCTTTGGATGTCAAGAGCTAGTGATGATATTGACTTAATATCCGAATTAAAGTCTATTAAAGACAGTAAGAAAGATATTCAAGATAGATTTTATAAAGATTTAGAATTTGGTACCGCAGGAATTAGAGGGATTATTGGTGCGGGTACGAACAGAATGAATATATATGTTGTTAGAAAAGTAACTCAAGCATTTGCTGAATATTTGATGAAAACTAAGAAACATCCTTCAATTGCAATTAGCTATGATAATAGAATAAAGTCAGAATTGTTTGCTAAAGAAGCTGCTTGTGTTATGGCAGCTAATGGAGTAAAGGTTCATATATATAAAGAACTTATGCCTGTTCCGTGCTTATCGTTTGCGGTTAGAAATTTGAAATGTGATTCTGGAATTATGATTACAGCTAGTCATAATCCTGCTGAATATAACGGATATAAAGTGTATGGAAGTGATGGATGTCAGCTTAGAGAAGACGCTGCTAGAGCGATACATACTATATCTTTAAAAGTAGACATGTTTGATGATATTAATTGGATTAATTTTAATGACGGGCTGTCTGAAGGTAAGATAAATTATATTTCTGATGATGTTAAAGAAGATTATATGAATTGCGTTGAATCGTGCTTGATATATCCTGAAATTTTTGATGAATCGGATTTTAAGGTGGTGTATACGCCTTTAAATGGCGCTGGAAATAGGCCCATTAGAGAAATGTTTTCGCGAATTGGTGTTGATTCTGTTTATGTGGTTAAAGAGCAAGAAAATCCGGATGGTAATTTTTCTACTTGCAAATTTCCTAATCCAGAAATTAAAGAGGCGCTGGCTTTGGGGCTGAAATATTGTGAAAAATATAAACCGGATATATTAATTGCAACTGACCCAGATTGTGATCGAGTTGGAGTTGCTGTGCCTAATGAAAAGGGAAAATATGTTTTGATTAGTGGTAATGAAATAGGTGCGCTATTGCTTGAATATATATGTGAGCAGAGGATTGCTTTGGGAACTTTGCCCAAAAATCCGGTAGCTGTTAAAACAATTGTCTCTAGCAACATAACGGAAAAGATTGCTGTAAAGTATGGTGTTGATCTTAGAAATGTTTTGACTGGTTTTAAATATATTGGGGAACAAATAGCAATTTTAGAAGAAGCTGGAGAAGAAAATAGGTTTGTTTTTGGCTTTGAAGAAAGTCATGGATATTTAGTGGGGAGCTATGTTAGAGATAAAGATGGTGTAGTTGCTACAATGTTAATATGTGAATTGGCTGCCTTTTATAAAAAGCAAGGAAAATCTGTTTTGCAAGTTTTGCGCGATATATATAAGACTTATGGTGTTTATAAAAATGTTACTGATAGCTATGTGTTTGATGGAATGGAAGGCATGGGCAGAATGCGGACAATAATGTCTAATATTCGAAAAAATGCACCTAAATTTATAGGAAATTTAAAAGTTGTTAGATATTTGGATTATTTATCTTCAGAAGAAATTGAAATCAGTAGTAAAAAAATAAAAAAGATTGATCTGCCTAAATCTGATGTTTTGGAATTTAAACTTGAAAAAAATGCTTCAGTTATAGTTAGGCCATCGGGTACTGAACCTAAAATAAAAGTTTATTATACTTCGACGGGTGAAAATTTTGATGATGCTGCAGAGTGTCAGAAAAAAATGAGATTAGATTTTGATAAATATATTAAAAAATAAATTTTATGTTTTGTGTAGATTTGATTGCATTTTAAAATAATATGTGTTATAATGTTATTAGTGTTGATTTTAAGAATTTGCGCATTTGAATCTTGGAGGTGACTTTTAATGAAGAAAGATATACACCCAAACTATGAGCCAACGACTATTACTTGTGCCTGTGGAAATGTTATTGAGACTCGTTCTACCAAAAAAGACATTAAAGTAGAAATTTGCTCTAAGTGTCATCCTTTCTTTACCGGAAAGCAGAAATTAGTAGATACTGGTGGGCGTGTTGATAGATTTAACAGACGCTTTAATCTTAACAAATAGAAGAAGTGTAGCCAGTTTTAATAAAGGCGGTGTTGGTGCACCGCCTTGTTTTCTATTGAACATGAATTAAAAATTAGATATAAGTGAGGGACTATATGAAAAACGTTTCCTATTTAACAATAATGGATTCTGTTACTGCGGAGTTGATAGTGAAACAGTCTAAATTTTTGGGGCATATGAGTTATGTTAAAAGTAAAGAAGACGCGGAAATGTTTATATCTAAAATAAGGGCTGAATATAAAGATGCAACTCATAATGTTCCTGCTTATTCTATTTATTGTAATGGTTTAATGTATTGCTCGGATGATGGAGAGCCTCACGGAACTGCAGGCAAACCAATTCTTGAAATTTTGAAAAGAGAAAATATATATGATGTATGTGTTGTGGTTACGCGGTATTTTGGCGGAGTGCTTCTTGGAACTGGTGGATTAGTTAGTGCATATTCAGACACTTGTAAAATGCTAATAGAAAAAGCGACTATTGCTAAGCAAACGCTATGTGCTACTTTAAATATTGTAGTCGATTATAGTGAATTTAGTAAAATAGAACATTTTATTGAAAAATATAATGCTAATGTTGTTGAAAAGAATTTTTATGACAAAGTTAGAATGACTTTGCTCGTTAAATCAGAAGATGAAGATATATTTAAGAAGTTATTAATGGAAAAAACTGCAGCAAATATAAGCATAAAAAATATTGGCAATTCATGGGAAAGAGTGAGAATATAGTTTGATTTAGTATGTTTTGATTTGTGAGCCAGAAATTGTTAAGGAGAATTTGATTTTATGGATCATTTTTCGATTAAAGATCGAACACAAAATATCGAAAAAGAAATTTTGAAATCTAATGCGTGTTTGGTTGTCAATAGTAAAGGAAGAAGAAAAAAAGAAATATCGGATGATTTGAGAACAGATTTTCAAAAAGATAGAGATAGAATACTTCATAGTAATGCATTTAATAGACTTAAAGAAAAAACTCAGGTTTTTTTAGTTCCTTGTGGGGATCATTATATAACGAGACTGACTCATTCTTTGGAAGTATCTCAGATTTCTCGAACTGTTGCACGAGGCTTAAAATTAAATGAAGATTTGGTTG
The DNA here is from genome assembly GCA_902790675.1 of Oscillospiraceae bacterium. Taxonomy (GTDB): domain Bacteria; phylum Bacillota; class Clostridia; order Oscillospirales; family Ruminococcaceae; genus RUG12519. The sequence goes on from CADASU010000003.1 coordinate 35,772, forward strand.
AAGCAATAGCATTGGGGCATGATATAGGGCATTCTCCTTTTGGGCATGCAGGAGAGGAAGTATTAAATGATGTTTGTCCTCATGGCTTTTCTCATGCTGAAAACGGCGTTAGAGTTGTTAATTTTTTGGAAAACCATGGTAAAGGCTTAAATTTGACTTATGAGGTTATAGATGGAATAAGATGTCATTCATTTGGTGGAAAAATTTCTGAAACTTTGGAAGGTAGGCTGGTTAGTGTTTGCGATAAGGTTGCTTATGTTAATCATGATATAGATGATGCTGTTAGAGCAGGAATAATTTCTAAGGATAGTTTGCCGCAAAATTGCATACGAATTTTGGGCAGTAGTAAGAGTGAACGCATATCAACTGTTGTAAGATCTATTATTGAAAATAGTGATGACGATATAAAAATGTCTTCAGAAATTGGTGAGGCGCAAAATGAATTACGTAATTATATGTTTAGTGATGTATATTATTCAGATCAGGTTCAGTCAGAACAGGATAAGGCTAGGAATATAGTGAAAATGATGTATAAATATTATAAATTACATAATTCTAAGTTGCCTGAATTTTATAAACAAATTGCAAAGGAGTTTGATATAGATAGGGCAATATGTGATTATATTTCTGGCATGAGTGATATATATATTACAGAACAATATATTGATTTTTTTGTTCCAAAACTTTTAGGAATATAGCTGAGGATGAAAACAGTATGGTTAAAATAAGTGAAGATTTTGTGTTGCGGCTTAAAAATTCTTGTGATATAGTTTCTGTTTTTTCGTCGTATGTTGATTTGAAGTCTTCGGGGAAAAATAAAAAATGCTCTTGTCCGTTTCATTCTGAAAAGACACCATCTATGGTTGTTTATGAAGATACGCAAAGTTTTTATTGCTTTGGCTGTGGGGTAGGCGGAGATATTATAACCTTTATTGAAAAGATTGAAAATTTAACTTATGTGGATGCTGTTAAACTTTTGGCAGATAGAGCAGGAATTAGTATTCCAACAACTAAGTTAGATGATAAGCTTAGCAAGCAAAGATCTCGTATTTTGAAAATGAATAAGATAGCAGCCAAATTTTTTTTCAATAATTTAAAACTTGAAGTTGGGCGGATTGGTCTTGAGTATTTTGCTAAGAGAGGGCTTTCTAGAGATATTATTGTTAAATTTGGTTTAGGATATGCTGATGGCTCTTGGGATTCTTTAAAAAATCACTTGAAGTTGAATGGGTTTTCACTCGAAGAAATGTGTTATGCGGATTTGGTTATAAAATCAAAAAAAGATACATACTATGACAAGTTTAGAAATAGGGTAATGTTTCCAATTATCGACATAAAAGGAAATGTAATAGGCTTTGGAGGTCGGGTTTTAGATGATAGTAAACCTAAATATTTAAATAGCTCCGATACCCCTGTGTTTAAAAAAAGTATGGGGCTATATGCGCTAAATTTTGCCAAAAACAGTGGGTCTAAAACGCTTATATTGTGTGAAGGATATATGGATGTTATATCTATGCATCAAAATGGATTTACTAATTCTATTGCTGCCCTTGGAACATCTTTAACAGAATCTCAAGTTAGACTTATTTCGAGAAATTCTAGTGATGTTGTAATTGTGTTTGACTCTGATGAAGCAGGTAGTGTTGCTATGGATAGAGCATATAAAATGTTTTTAGATATTGGAGTTAAGCCAAGGGCATTGCGTTTAAAAGGAGCTAAAGATCCAGACGAATATATAAAAAAATATGGTGCTTCTAGAATGAAAGTGCTTATTAATCAATCTAAGAGCGCTATGAAGATAAAAATTGATGCAATTGAAGAAAAATATAATTTGGATGATGTTGAGCAAAGAAAAGACTATATTAATCAATATTGTCTGATAATATCGGATATATTTGATTCTTTGGAAAGGGAAGTTTATATTGGTGAACTTTGTAGAAAAATGAAAATCACAAGGGAAGTTGTTTCAAATCATGTGGAATATTTGTTGAAAAAAAAACGAAAGAAATATGGAAAAAAGATTGATAGAGAGCTTGTCAAGAATGTCAAATTAGGATATAGTGGTAATAAAATATATTCTAAATATGACAAAGCTGAACAGGGCATTATTCGATTTTTATATAATAATCCGGATTATATTAATTATTTGTCGGATAAGTTTGATGAAGACTGGTTTACTTCAGATTTAAATAAGAAAATTTATCGAAATATAGTTGATAAAATTAATCTTGGAAATAGTTTGGATTTGGTAACGTTTCATGACATATTGAGCTCTGATGAAATGGGATTGTTTTCAAAAATAATTAATGAAGGGAAAAATTATGTGAATACAAATAAAGAGCTCGATGATTATATATATGTTATGAAAGAAAAATATGATAAGCAAAACGAAAATATATCTAGCATGACATTAGAACAAATTGAAAAAAGAAGGAAACAAACTGCACAAAAAAAACGCTGATTTATGGGTGGTTTTTTTAGGAGGGTAACGATGGACGAAAATTTAAACTTAAAAGATATAAAAAAACAAATAGATAATTTGAATTTGGACGAAAGTGCGCCTTTAGAAATAGATCCAAAAATAGTATCGAAAGATTTGCTTGAGCGTGGTAAAAAAAATGGAAAACTCAGCATACAGGAAGTTGCTGTTGCGCTTGAAGAATTAAATTTTGATACTGATCAAATTACTAAGCTTTATGAAAAATTTGAACAATATAATATTGAGTTAGTAGACGATTTGGAAGATGATCTTGATATTGATTTGAGTTTGGATATTGGTATAAATGATGATGCTAGCACTGCTATGGCTATAGATTCAGTAAATATTGATGATCCTGTGAAGATATATTTGAAGGAAATAGGAAAGGTTTCATTGTTGTCTGCTGAGGAAGAAATAGAACTTGCTAAGAGAATGTCAGATGGTGATTTGTATGCTAAAAAACGCCTTTCAGAGGCGAACCTTAGGCTGGTTGTTTCTATTGCAAAAAGATATTTAGGGCGTGGTATGCAGTTTTTAGATTTAATTCAAGAAGGAAACCTCGGCCTTATTAAGGCGGTTGAAAAGTTTGATTATACAAAAGGGTTTAAGTTTTCTACATACGCTACCTGGTGGATAAGACAAGCTATAACTAGAGCTATAGCTGACCAAGCCCGAACCATCAGGATTCCTGTACATATGGTTGAGATTATTAATAAAGTAAAAAAGGTTTCTAGTCAGTTGCTACACCAAAATGGGCATGAAGCTAAGGCAGAAGAAATAGCAGCAGTTTTAGATATACCTGAGCAAAAAGTAAAAGAAATTATTAGAGTTTCGCAAGAGCCTGTTTCTTTAGAAACTCCAGTTGGTGAGGAAGAAGACAGCCATTTGTCTGACTTTATTCCTGATGATGATGCGCCCGCACCTGCTGATGCAGCATCACACACCCTTTTAAAAGAACAGTTGGGTAATGTTTTGGGAACGTTAACTGATAGGGAGGAAAAAGTTTTAAGGCTTAGGTTTGGGTTAAAAGATGGACGTTCTAGGACTTTAGAGGAAGTTGGAAAAGAATTCGATGTTACTAGGGAAAGGATACGTCAAATAGAGGCTAAAGCACTGCGAAAATTACGTCATCCTAGCAGATCTAAAAAATTAAAAGACTTTTTAGACTAATTTATGGAATAGTAAAATTTATTTTGATAGTTTATGATATGCTGTTTATTTCCATAGGAGGTTCATTATATATTTGCTTATGTATGTCTCCTCCAATTAATTTTCCTTCATACACTATCATATCTGCAATATATTTTTCAGATTTGTTTTTAGGAGAACTAATAACAAATCTTTTTTTGCTACATTTTTTTCCGCAATATTTTGATAAATCAAATCCTTGCTTCTTCTGTAATTTATTGTATTCTTGTAAAATTTTATTGAAATTTTGAGGAATAATTATTTCATTTTCATTTAAATATTGAGTATCATATTTTAAATTTTTTAGATATTGTTCGGGAGTTAAATTATTATTTGATTTGCTCATAGTTGTAAACATTAGTATTGTAACAATAGAAATTGAGAAAAATACTAACAATATAATTAATTTATTAATTTTAATGTTGACAGTAAGCATTAAATATTCAACCCCTTTTAATATTTATATTATGATTTGTATGTATAAATAATACACAAAATAATATGCATTTTAAGTTATAATTTGTTTACACCCCAAAATATACCAAATCAATCTATATAATTTTTATTAATAATATATGAAATTTATTGATTGTTGACAATTATTTACAAAAATGTTATTATGGCATTGGTTGTGTAGATTTTTAAGGTATTATTTTATATATTAATTCTTAAATGTTTGCACAATTAATATATAATATAAGGTTTTGTAAGAGGAGATTTTTTTGATGTCTAATAGGCTGTTTCAGACTGTAATAAATCAAATGCAGGATGCTATAAATCGAGTAATAGGTGTTGTAGATAGTAAAGATATTGTTATGGCTTGTAGTGAATTGAATAAGGTGGGGTCTTTTAGGGAGATAGCGTCTGTTAATTTAATGGGTTCTCAGGATGTTTTTATAGTGGATGGCTATGTATATAAAATGTTTGGTGTACATAATCATTTGGAGTATGCTGTTTTTGTTGAGGGAATAGATGAAACAGCTATACGCTATGCAAAAATATTAGCAGTTACTTTGTCTAATATAAAGCAATATTATGATGAGAAATATGATAGAAATAATTTCGTAAAAAACATAATATTAGATAATATTTTGCCTGGTGAAATATATATTAAGGCAAAGGAACTTGATTTTAAAACTAATTTAAAAAGAGTTGCATTTTTGATAAGAACTGTTGGCGATAAAGATATTTCATCGTTTGATTTGATTCAAAAATTATTTCCCGATAAAAGGAAAGATTTTGTTTTTAATATTAGTGAAACTGATATTGTTTTAATCAAAGAAATTCATGATGATATAAAATCAAGTGATTTAAGAAAACTTGCAAGGTCGATTATTGATAGTTTGCTTGGAGAATTGTCGATAAAAACAACTATTGGTATTGGTACTTCTGTAAATAATATAAAAGATCTTGCGCGATCATTTAAAGAAGCAAAGGTTTCTTTAGATGTTGCAGAAGTTTTTGATATGGGACATTCTGTAATTAGCTATGATAATTTGGGAATAGTTCGCTTAATATATCAGCTGCCAGTGACGCTTTGTGAAACTTTTTTAAACGAAGTGTTTAAAGAAGAACCTATAGGCGCGTTAGATAGAGAAACTTTATTTACAATACATAAATTTTTTGAGAACAATTTAAATGTTTCTGAAACGTCTAGAAAATTATTTGTTCATAGAAATACTTTGGTCTATAGACTAGAAAAAATAAAAAAATTAACTGGCTTGGATTTAAGAGAATTTGACGATGCTATTTTATTTAAAATGGCTTTGATGGTTCGTAAGTATTTACTTTCAAAGTCAAGCGAGAGTTAATTGAAAGCTAAACTAATATTTTGCAAAAATGTTTTTTTAATTTGTGTTAGGAGAATATGTAAAATGATAGGTATGAAAAATGTTTGCTTTGATTATTTTAACGGAACCCGGGCACTTCATAATATTAATTTAAACATTGAAGATGGAGAGTTTGTTTTTGTTGTAGGACAATCTGGAGCGGGTAAAAGTTCAATGTTAAAATTGCTTACTCGTGAAAATGTGGCAACAACAGGAGATGTTGTAATAAATAATTATAATTTAAGTACTTTAAGTAAAAAAGAAATTCCGTATTTTAGGCGTACTGTTGGCATGGTTTTTCAGGATTTTAGATTAATTCCTGGCATGACAGTTTTCGACAATGTAGCGTTTGTGCTTCGAGTTACAAATTATTCAAACAAATATATAAGTACTAGAGTGCCTTATGTTTTAGACCTAGTCAATCTTTCTGATTCTGCCGATAAATTTCCTAGTGAATTGTCTGGAGGCGAGCAACAGCGCGTTGCTATAGCGCGTGCTTTAGCTGGTGATCCGCCTATTTTGATTGCAGATGAGCCCACTGGTAATATAGATCCCGAACTATCTTTGCAGATTGTTGAGTTATTAGTTGAAATCAATCGATATTGTGGAACTACTATAGTTGTTGTTACGCATGAGCATGAAATTGTTCGTTATTTTGGCGGTAGAGTTGTTAGTATTGAAAATGGGCAGATAGCGTTTGATGAGGTGATTGGGGGAGAAAATGAACATAAATAGTTTGAAATATTTATTTTTTGAGGGATTGAAAAATGTTATAAAAAATAAACTTATGGCCTTAGCATCTGTTGGAGTTTTAACAGCTTGTTTGATTGTTGTTGGGTGTTCGGCTTTGCTAACAGGAAATATGAATAATGTGGTTTCTTATGTTGGTGAGCAGAGTACAATAGCAGTGTTTTTAAAAGATGATGTAGACCAGGCTGATGTTGATAATTTGATTAAATCTTTTGAGAATAACAGTAGCGTTAAGAGAGTTAATTATATTTCAAAGGAACAAGCATTGGCAAATTATTCTAAGAGAATTAATAGTGATTCGGCAGTAAAGGTTTTGGCTGAGGAAAGCATATTACCTGCTTCTATAAATGTACATATTGCTGATATGTCTAATTTAGATAGTGTTGTAGATATTTCTAAAAATTGTTCTATTGTTGAAAATGTTGTTGTTCCAACAAATGTTACAAATATTATTAAAGAATTAGGAAAAACAATAGGCTTGTTTGGAACAGCAATAGTCGTGGCGCTCATATTAGTTTCAATAGTTATTATTTCGAATACTATCCGAGCAACCGTTTTTGCAAGAAGAAGAGAAATTGCTATAATGAAGCAGGTTGGGGCTACAGATAATTTTGTGCGATTTCCATTTCTGGTAGAAGGAATGACAATAGGGGTTGTTTCAGCTATTGTTGCGTTTTTTTTAGTTTGTGTTGGATATAAAACTATAGTTGTTATATTAACTCAAAACAGTTCTGCGTTTTTGCAATCTATGTTTTCTAACTTAATCAGGTTTAGTAGTGTAGGTTGGGGCCTGTCTTTGGGATTTTTACTAGGTGGAATTTTTGCAGGAGTAGTTGGTAGTTTAATTAGTTTAAGAAAGTATTTGAGTGTTTGATTTAATATAAATATTTTGTATGTTGGGAGGGACTTTTTTGTTTAGTTTAAAAAAGAGAAGAGCTTTTAGTTTGTTTTTTTGTTTTATTATTTTGTTTAGTCAGATATTTTCTTTTCAAGTATCTGCGAAAACAGTGGGTGAACTTAGAAATGAGATTGAAAATTATAGAAAAGAGCTTTCACGATTAGAGCAAGATCAGGCGGAGCAAAGTCAATATCAAGCTACATTGTCTAAGCAAATAGCTGCTCTTTATCAGCAAATTCAAGCATTTGACAGTCAAATAGGTGAATTGAATGCTCAGATAAGTGAAAAGCAGAGCGCTATTGATAAGCTTAATGAGCGAATTTCTGAATATGAATCACAGATTGATAAAATGAAAGAGAATATAGATACTTTAGAATTATCAAAAAAAGCTACTGAAGATCAGCTTCGTGAAAGAATGAAGGAAAACTATTTATCCGAACAATCAGGTGCTTTAAATGTTTTACTATCTTCAGAGGACTTTGGTGATTTTATATCGAATGTTTTTTATTTACAAAAAATAGCGGAATTTGACAAAAAATTAACTGATCAGTTAAATATGCAAATAGAGGAAATTAATAAAGAAAAGGCTAAAGTAGAAGATGTAGTTGCAAAAATAAACAAAGATAAAAACATTATTACCAATTCCTTAAATGAAGTACAAAGAAAAGTTGATGAACTTAACGCTGCCAAAGGAAGCCAAAAAGCAGCTAGCGACGAACTTGCTCAGCAATTAAAAAATAGCACTAGGCAGTCAGATAATATTGAACAAGCTAAGAAGAGAGTGCAAATTGCTCAGGCTCGTGCTCAGTGCGAATTAGAAGATGCAACAGATACAATTATATCATTACAAAGCAGAAATCGAGGCAGATTTAGAGGCCCCATAGATGCTGGAGGGTATTTGTATCCAGTTGCTTCACCGCATCATTTTATTAGAGGATATAATCCATCTACTCCGCATTATGGTGTTGATATTGGTGCACCGGAGGGTACTCCTATTTTCGCTTCTAGAGGAGGAGTGGTAATTGCGTCTAGATTTGGAGTTCGAGGAGATGGCCTTGGAGGATATGGCAATGTTGTAGTTATAGATCACGGAGATGGATATTCTACTTTATATGGTCATATGATAAGAAGGAATGTTTGTGTTGGTGAAGTTGTAAATAGAGGGCAATGCATAGGATTTGTTGGAAATACTGGTGAATCTATGTGTAATCATTGTCATTTTGAAGTGAGACGTAATGGAAGGCCAATGAGAACTCCTTTCGGATAAAAATTATATTATAAATCTTGTTTGTTAAATTTGCCGTTTTTAGTTATAATTAAGGAAGTCAGTTAATGAAAAATGCCGTATTAAAATGTTTAACTTTTGTGTTTTGCTTTTGCATTGCTTGGTTTGGTGGAATGTATTTTGCATATTTACAATTAGGTGGGTTTGATAGCCTATCTTCGCAATTTAATGAAGTAAATGGTTATATTAAAAATAATTATTTAAGTGAGATAGATGAAAACTTGGCTATGGATAATGCTTTAAGTGCATATATTGGTAGTTTAAACGATAAATATGCGAAATATTACACAGCTCAAGAGTGGGAAAAATTTGAAAATGAAAGCAAGGGAATAATTAATGGTATAGGCATTAAAATTGAGGTTAATGGATCTGGGAATATTGTATTGACGTCTGTATTGCCAAATTCTCCTGCTGCACGTGCTGGACTTGAAGTTGGAGATGTTATTTATAAAATTAATAATATTGAGGTTGTTGGACGTAGTATTCGTGATGTTGCTAATATTTTGCAGCAAGAGAATGGTGATGAATTTGATATAGTGTTTAGAAGAGGTGAAATAACATATAATAAAACATTAATCCGAGAAAACATTGAGCTTTCGAGTGTTGAATATTGTATGGATGGTTATATAGGATATATTAAGATAATGAGTTTTAATAGTTCTACTGTAAAGCAGTTTGAAGATGCGCTTAAGGATTTGCAAAATAGTGGAGCTAGGGCGTTAATTTTCGATTTAAGAAACAATCCTGGTGGAACTCTTGAATCGGTATGTAAAATACTTAATATGTTACTTCCTTCTGGCGTTATAGCTAAACAAGTTAAGTCAAATGGTCATGAATCTGTTCTTGGAATGTCTGATGATAATGAAGTTAATCTTCCTATGGTTACTATCACTAACAAAAATACTGCTAGTGCAGCGGAGCTTTTTGTGTGTGATTTAAAGGATTATAATAAAGCCAGTCAGGTGGGTCAAACTACTTATGGTAAGGGTGTTTTGCAAACAACAAAGCGTTTTTCAAGTGGAAATGCTGTTAAAATAACAACTGCATATTTTAATCCTGCTAAGAGTGAAAATTTTGATAAAGTAGGAGTTAAGCCTGATGTTGAAGTCCTTTTAGATCAAAATAAGGAAGACCTTTATATAAAAGGAAAGCTTGATTTGAAAGATGATGATCAATATAAAGCTGCTGTAAAATTGTTGGCAAATTATACTTTAAGTTAAAAATCATTTGGCTTGAATATAAAAAATAAACATGCTCGAAATATTTGGCATGTTTATTTTTTTATTTGAAAATATATCGATACCCAGTCTTTATTTCTTTTGATTTTTTGGGGAACAAGATTATTTTCTTTTAATTTTTGAATAACCTGCTCTTCTCGTTCAGATATAATGCCAGAGCATATAAACTTGCTTTCTTTGTGCATAAAATTGGTTATGTCTTTAGATAGTTCAATAATAGTGTCTGAAACAATGTTAGCGCATATTATATCGAATTTTCCATGAATTTGTTCAGTTAGGTTCCCACATAAAAAATTAAATGAGCTTTCTTTTATATCATTTAGCTGCGCATTTTCTTTTGCAATTTTTACGGCTAAGGGGTCTATGTCTATTCCAATGGCCGATTTAGCACCTAGCAATATAGAAGTTATAGATAATATTCCGCTGCCGCATCCCACATCTAAAACAGTGCATTTAGGAGCAACTAATATTTCTAGAAATTCAATGCACATTTGGGTTGTTTCATGTTGTCCAGTGCCAAAAGATATTCCTGGGTTTAAAATTACTTTTATTTCATTTTTATTAGTATCAATATTTTTCCATTTTGGGCATATTATTATATTTTTACCTACCTTTAGTGGATGATAGAATTCTTGCCATTTTGTTTTCCATTCATCTGCATTAGAAACAACGTTTTTTGTTATTGTAGCAGAAATATTATTCTCTTTTAATTTTGTATTTAAAAAATCAATTATGCTATCAATATTGTTAGAATCTTGCAAATATATATGTATTTTTGAAATATCTCTAGCTTTGCTTTTAAGATCTTTATCAATTAAGTCTGTGTGAGCGACTTCCATAATATCTTTTTCTAGTTGAGAATAGTCTTCGATATACAATCCATCTGATGTTACTAATTGAGCAATAGATGACACAGTTTCTGTATATTTTGATGCTGCTTCAATAATAATTTCAATACAATTCATAATTTTTATTCACCACTTCTTTAAAAACATTATTTAAATTATTTATTATATCTGTAGGAGTAATGTCCCTAGTTGTTTTTTTAGATTGTAATAACAAATCGGCTGATCGACCATGAGTAAATATTGCGTTAGATATTGCTTGTTGTATATTTTGGTGAGATGGAATAAATGCTGCTATAATTCCAGTTAAAACATCACCAGAGCCACCCTTAGATAAGCCTTCATTACCACTAATATTAACATATTGATTTCCATCGGGAGTAGATAGGATAGTGTGTGGACCTTTTAACACCAAAAAGCAGTTCCATTCTATAGCTTTCTGCTTTGATATTTGAAATCTGTTTGTTTCTATTTCTTCTGTTGGGCAATTACATATTTTAGCCATTTCACCGGTGTGTGGTGTTAAAATTGTAGGCTTGTTTCTTAATTTTATTAAGTTTATCAGCTCATCATCTAAAAAATAAAGAGCATCTGCATCTAAAATTATTGGCACATTGCTTAAAATAGTTTTTTTAACAACGTTTCTGACAATGTGATTTCTAGATAATCCAGGGCCACAGGCAATAACGCTAGCTTTATCTGGTATTTCAAAATCATATATATAGTTGTCTTCTTCTAAGCAATGCGTGTATGTTGATTCGGGTAAATGATTTATAGAGTAATTTTGTGCGAATTTTGGAATAGCTAAAGTCAGCAGACCTATTCCAGAAGCAAAGCATGCTTTAGCGCATAATATAGGTGCACCTGGCATATATTTGCTTCCCCCAACTATTAAAGCTTTACCATAAGTTCCTTTGTGGGAATTTGGTTTGCGTGGAGGAAGAGTTTTTTCGAAATTTTCTTTATTCCAAGTTTGCTTTAATGCTTCTTTTGAGGTGTTATTAAACACAATACCTGCATCAACAACAGAAATTTTTCCGTAATTAATTTTAGATGGATATAGGAAAGCACTTAATTTTGGAAAAGATATTGTAAAAGTATAATTGGCTTTTATTGCGTTTGCAATCATATCTCCATTAGCGGACACACCACTTGGTATATCTACTGATATAATTTTTGCGTTTGATTTATTTATATCTTCAATTAATTTATAGCAAGTTGAGTTTGACTTACACTTAAATCCTATTCCAAATATGGCGTCTATTATAATTGTAGATTTGTCGATAATTTGATTAGTAATTTTGTCATATGTATAGAAGTTATATCCATGACTCTTATATAAATTTAAGTGATATAGTGAAGGGCCTTTATATTGAGAGGGACTGGATATTAACACAAGATTGACATTAAATTTTAAATTTTTTAATCGTCTAGCTATTGCTATTCCATCTCCACCATTATTGCCATATCCAGAAAATATTGTTATATTGTCGGTTGGCTTTAATAATTTTAGCATTTTATGAACTATAGCTTGGCCGGCATTTTCCATTAATATTTCAGATGCAACTCCTAGAGAATTTATGGTATATTTATCGGCATCATACATTTCTTCTTTAGAGAATATTATCAAAAACATCACCCTCTTTGCAGAATACAGTATACATTTAAATTGAATAATAATCAAGAAAAATAACCCTCTAACAACAATATTTTGAGTCAGAGGGTTATTTTTAGCTAAACATATCTTTTATTTTATCAAAAAAGCCTTTCCTTTTGTGATAATTTTTTTCATTAAGGGAATCATCGAATTGTTTTATCAATTTTTTTTGCGTTTCATTTAGATTGCGTGGAACTTCAATTGTGGTTGTGATTAACATATCTCCTCTACCATGAGAGCGCAGTTTATTGACACCTTTTCCTCTTAATCTAAATGTTGTTCCGGGCTGCGTTCCTTCTGGAACACTATATTTTACTTTACCATCTATTGTTGGAACAACAATATCAGCTCCATTAATTGCTTGTGAATATGTAATTGGTATATCACATAGTATGTCAAAGCCGCGTCGTTTGAATAGTGGATCTGGTCTAACAGTTATTGCAACATTTAAATTTCCATATGGGCCGCCATTAGATCCAGCGTTTCCTTCGCCAGAAACTAACAATGTTTGGCCATCATCAATTCCAGCAGGAATGTTTATTTTTATTTTTTTGGTTTTGGATTTTTTGCCAGTACCGCTGCAGGCAGAACAAGGATTTGTTATGATTGTTCCTTTACCGCCACATTTTGGACATGTCCTAGATGATGACATAAATCCAAAAGGAGTTCTTTGCTGCATTTGAACTTGACCCATACCGCCACAGTTAGGGCATGTTGTTGGTTTTGAGCCAGCAGCAGCTCCACTTCCCATACATTTGTCGCATTTATCCATTTTTGTTATGCTTATTTCTTTGCTGGTTCCTTTGCATGCTTCTAAAAATGAAATTGTTATGCTTGAAAATGTATCTTGGCCGCGTTTAGGACCATTAGCATTAGAGCGATGTGATCCGCCAAACCCACCAAATCCGCCAAATCCGCCATTGCCAAACATACTGTCAAATATATCTCCTAAGTCAACATCAAATCCTCCAGTGCCATATCCGTTAGATCCTGCGCCAAAATTAGGGTCAACTCCTGCGTGACCAAATTGGTCATATTGAGCACGCTTTTTTGAATCTCCGAGCACTTCGTAAGCTTCACTTACTTCTTTAAATTTTCGCTCTGCTTCTTTATCATTAGGGCATAAATCGGGATGATATTTTTTTGCCAATTTACGATATGCTTTTTTTATTTCACTATCTGAAGCGTCTCGTGATATTCCTAAAACCTCATAATAATCTCGTTTATTTGCCAAGGCTGTTTCCTCCAAAATTGCAAAGGGGAAACAAGGTTTTCATATAATATCTCCTTGTTTCCGAATGCATTATATTTTTATTAGTTGTTTTTATTTATTTTCATCAACATCGGTATAATCTACGTCAACAACATTGTCATCATTTGAATTAGATGATCCACTAGAATTTGAAGATGCTTGTTGCGATTGATTTGCTGCCTGAGCCTGTGATTGCGCTTGTTTATATATTTTTTCAGAAACAGAATAAACAGCTTTTTGTAAATCTTCTTTTTTTGATTTAATATCATCTATATTTGTTGCTTTTAAAGCTTCTTTTAGTGAATTAACTTTAGTTTGAATGGATGATTTTTCGTCTTCTGATAATTTGTCTCCAGACTCAGATAAGATTTTTTCGCTCTGATATACTAACTGATCAGCATTATTTTTAATTTCAACTTCCTCTTTTTTCTTTTTATCTTCGGATGCAAACCTTTCAGCTTCTTTAACAGCTTTATCAATTTCATCATCACTCATATTTGTAGAAGAGGTTATGGTAATGTTTTGTGCTTTTCCAGTTCCTAAATCTTTTGCAGAAACATGAACAATACCATTAGCATCTATATCAAAAGTAACTTCAATTTGAGGAATTCCACGAGGTGCTGGAGCAATTCCATCTAAGCGGAACATTCCTAATTGTTTGTTATCATGGCAGAATTCACGCTCACCTTGATATATTGCAATGTCAACAGAAGTTTGACCGTCTGCAGCAGTTGTAAATATTTGAGTTTTCTTAGTTGGAATTGTTGTGTTGCGTTCAATCATTTTTGCCATAACGCCGCCTTGAGTTTCAAGGCCTAGTGTTAGTGGAGTAACGTCCAATAATAGTAAGCCTTTAACATCACCGCCAAGAACACCACCTTGGATTGCTGCGCCAATTGAAACGCATTCGTCAGGATTGATTCCTTTGAAAGGCTCTTTGTTTAATTTCTTTTCAACAGCTTCGTAGATTGCTGGAATTCTGGTTGATCCACCCACCATTAAAATTTTGTCCAAATCAGCAGCTGAAAGGCCTGCGTCCGATAGAGCTTGTTGAACTGGCCCCATTGTTTTTTCAACTAAATCGGCAGTTAGTTCATTAAATTTTGCTCTGCTCAATGTTAAATCTAAATGTTTAGGACCAGTTGCATCTGCAGTGATAAATGGCTGATTGATATTTGTATTCATAGTTGAAGATAACTCAATTTTAGCTTTTTCTGCGGCTTCTTTAAGACGCTGCATAGCCATTTTGTCTGAGGACAAATCAATTCCTTCAGCTTTTTTAAATTCAGAAATTATCCAATCTATAATTCTTTGGTCAAAATCATCTCCGCCAAGTTTATTATTACCTGCTGTTGCTAAAACTTCTTGAACTCCGTCTCCCATTTCAATTATTGAAACGTCGAAAGTTCCTCCACCTAAGTCATATACCATTATTTTCTGATCGTCTTCTTTATCCACACCATATGCTAAAGCTGCAGCAGTTGGTTCGTTAATTATTCTTTTAACTTCCAAGCCGGCAATTTTTCCAGCATCTTTAGTTGCCTGACGCTGTGAGTCTGAAAAATATGCAGGAACTGTTATAACAGCCTCAGTTACTGGTTCTCCTAAATATGCCTCTGCGTCAGCTTTTAATTTTTGCAAAATCATTGCTGAAATTTCTTGAGGTGTATAGTTCTTATCTTCAATTTTAACTTTATAATTAGTTCCCATATGACGTTTTATGGAAATTATTGTTTTTTCTGGATTGGTTATTGCTTGCCTCTTAGCAACCTGACCAACCATTCTTTCACCTGTTTTTGAAAACGCAACAACTGATGCAGTAGTTCTAGCGCCCTCTGCGTTTGGAATTACAACGGCTTCTCCTCCTTCCATTACAGAAACGCAGGAATTGGTTGTTCCAAGATCTATTCCTATTATTTTACCCATACTAAATTACCTCCATAGTAAATTGTTTTATATTTTTATTTTGAATACAAATTAAACTATATGTTAAGGATTAGCTACAACAACCATAGCATGGCGTATAACAGTATCCTTTAATTTATATCCTTTTTGCAAAACTTGACAAACAGTATTGTGATCAAAATTTTTATCTTCAATAACATTTATTGCATTATGACAACTTGGGTCGAATGTTTTACCCTCACTGTCAATTTCAACAACACCAATTTTTTGTAAAGTATCATAAAATTGATTAACAACTAATTCTATGCCCTTACGTAAATCGGCATTATCTTTAAAGGAATCCAAAGCACGTTCTAAATTATCTAAAACAGACAACAAAGGAGTTATGCAGTCTGCTTGAGCAGATATATATATATTTTCTTTTTCCTTTATTGTGCGCTTACGAAAATTATCGAATTCAGCTTTAAGCCTTAAATCTTTATTTTGAAGGTCTTTAAGTTTAGCCTCTAATTCGCTGATCTCTGAAGACGTATCTTTAGAATCACTTTCAATATTTTCTAAAAGTTCATCGTTATCTATATTATCTGTTGATTTTTCTTGCTTATTAGTTTCAGCATCATTTAATTCATCAATATTATCTTTATTATTTTCTTCCATATTGCTATTCTCCTTCTTCAATTTCTGTTTCAAATTCATTTAACATATTATCTATTATAGACGTAACACTTTTCGAAAAATAGGAAACATAGGGGATAATTCTTTGATAGTCTAATCTTATTGGGCCAATTACTCCAAACGACCCAAAGTCATTATTAGTTCCATATTTAGTAAGAATTAGGCTAGAATTACCAACTGTGAAAGTATCGTCTTCTTTTCCAAAAACAATATTTATTCCTGAAAAAGCACTTGATAATATATTTTCTATTTGATTTTTGGCAGACATAAATTCCATTAGTTCATTAGCTTTTAGTCCATCATATTTTAGTAAATTGTTTTCACCTTTTAAGTCTACCTGTGTTTCTGAAAGTTCATCATATAGTTCATGTAAAGTATTTAGAAGAGGGGATAAGCTTAAAATATAACTTCCCATAGCAGCTGATAGATTATCAAAAATTTTATCATCGAAAGAATCTATTGAAATTCCTCTAAGATTTTCATTAATTATTTTTTCAAAAAATTGTAGCTGCTCATTAGTTATAGTAAACTGCATACGACAAATTTTATTTTTTATTTCTCCTGAAGATGTTATTAGCAAAACAGCATAAATTCTTTTTCCAGTTGGTATAACTTCAACTTTAGAAATAACTGAAAATTTTGGCAAGCAATTAGTCGACACAGCAGCCAAACCAGTAACTTCAGATAGTGCATTTACAGCATTATCGATAACAGCAGAAATCGAACTTGTATCTGATCTAAGTAATTTATCTATTTCGGCTTTTTCTTCACAACTCAAACTTTTTGGTGTTATAATATGATTTATATATGCTCTAAAACCGAGATATGTAGGAATTCTTCCAGCAGAAGTGTGTGGTTGCTCTAGTAAACCGAGATTTTCTAATTTAACCATATCATTTCGTATTGTAGCAGGTGAAACAGTTTTGTTAAGCTTAGAACAAACAGCCACACTGCCTACAGGTTCACCTGTTTCGATATATAAATTAACTATGTGTTTTAAAATTTTTAACCGCCTTTCGTCACTTTTCATATATTAACACCTCAATATACGATGAATTATTTTAGCACTCAAATAATACGAGTGCTAAAATAATATTATCACTATTTTTAAATAATGTCAATATCTTATTAAAAATAATTTTTGCTTTATTTAAGGGGTGTTGTTTAATCTAAATTGAAAAAGTAACAATAAACCATTTTTATTGTTACTTTTTAATATTTAATTTTAAGCGTCAAAAGACATATTTAACCACGGTAGATTAGATTCACTAACAGAGTATATAGCTGGAATATCATTTATAATAACATAATATGATTTATGAACAGTATTTTCACTTTCTTTTTGATGCATATTATCATCGTCTGAATGAGAATATTGTTTTGAGTCTGAAACATGTCCTATTTTAAAGGTGTATGTTTCACCGTCAATAATATAAGTTATAGTGGCTTGTGGAGAATTTAAGCCGCATGATTCTATAGTAGCGTCTGAAGGATTTATTGTGTATATGTCTGCTGCAGCTAACGTGAAGGGGGAGTTTTCTAATTGAATTCTAGTGTCTTCTTTAACTTTCAAGTTGGAGGGATTAATTATATTTAATTTTCCATCATTGTCTGCTGTTATTTCAATAGGTGTTTTTGAGTTGCTTTTTTCTATTTTGCACTTAGTTATTCCACCACTTATCCAGTTGCCATCCTGGTCTAATTTCTTACCAGAATATGGAATTAAATTAAGATTAGCATATTGAAAATGTTCTTTTAGAAATGGGCTTATTTGCGAGACTGGAACCAGCGCAATTTCGTTTTTAAACTCTTCAAGACAATAATATGCAGTTTTATCCGGATTCATGTTACCAATTTTTAATGTTGTTGAATGTTTATCAAATTCAATTTTTACGTTAATTTTAGGATTTTCGAGGCCGTAGTCACTTAAATTATTTGGTGGGTTAAAAACATTTTGAGCATCTAAACTTTTAGCAGAATTGAATAGCATAGTGCAAAAAGATTCATTTATTGGTATTTTACCAAATTCACTTACTTCCCAAATGTTATCTTTGTGAGAAATAGAAAAGCTTTTATTATCTGATATAATTGTAACTTTTAATGGATTATCATATGAATAATATTTTTGATTTTCTAAAGTTTTTTGTGGCGTTGCGTTTAAAATTATAATTGATATAACTAAAGTTATTAGTATTATTAAGTAAATAAATATAACTTTTTTCTTTTTTTTCATTTTCTATCGTCTCTTTCTATACCTATAAACAATATATCCAACTAAAGCGATTGTTGTTGGGATTATTGCCATAAATAAAAATCCTATTATTGTTGCTTGAAGAACGTTTATTCCGAGTGGAGGTGTTGACATAGATTTAGGTAAAATAGTAATATTGCTTTTGTGATCAGCTGTTTCACCAAAAACGCTCAATATAAACTCGCCATTTCCATAATTTGGAACTTCCATGGCTGATAATATTTCAATATTAGAAAAAGCAGTTACTTTAGTTGTTTTTTTATCGCTTATATTTTTTTGAGTTCCGATTGCAATCGAAAAAGATGATTTGGGAGCCGATTCATATTTAAAATTTTTATCGTTTTCATTTAATATGGCGCAGGTTTTGCTAGTTGAGCATATATCTGTTTGAACAATTGCATCGTCTATTTTTTCAAGGTGCATTGGTTTGCATGATTTAACTATAATTGGAGCATCTTTAATTGAAATATTTTCTGCATATTTATTAGAGCTGTCTGCCAAAACATAAAATTGATTTGTAGAATTTCCAACTACATTTCTGGAGTTTGTTTCTACAACAGTTCCTTCAGAAAAAGCAATTCCATATTTTTTAAGTAATGATTCTAAATTTGGCAATTTTGTCTGTGTGGCTGAGGCAAAATATATTAAAGAACCTCCATTATTTAAATACTCTTCAATTTTAGCTATATCTTCTGGTGTATAATCTGTTTTTGGACTGCTAATTATCATTAATTCTGTGTCTTCAGAAATTTCGTCTTTAGTTAAAATTAGTTTATTTAAATTATATCCATTGTCCTTAAATTGCTGAGATATAGGAGAAATATCCACTTCACCGTGACCGCTAATTAGGGCTGTTTTAACGAGGTTTTCACCAGAAATAAATTCAAGAGCGTGAGCAATATTTGATTCTACATTTGAGACTATTTGATTTTGCTGAGTATACATATCTCCATATGATTGAGAAAACATTTTGGACTGTGGTAAATATTGTGAATTGTTTGAATCGTCTGTAATTAAAATACCGCCAGAGTTTAGTTGAAGATTTGGATAGTTGGAGACAAAGTTAGGATTTTGATCTAGATTTACATATTCTATGGTTATATTTGAATTTTCTGCGGCAATGTTTTTAGAAATATTATATATATGTAATAAATATGGAGAACCGTTTTTAAATGTTTGCTCATCATCTAATAAAATTAATTTGGTTTTTTTATTGTAGGTTTTTAGAAAAGATTTGGTTTGGTCAGATATTTGATATAATTGATTTGATGATAGATCTATTTGTATATTATATTTTTGAACAATGGAAGAACATAATATATTTATTAAAAATATTATAGAAATAAATATTGCTGTAAATGTTACAGATAGTGTGCTGCATTTGAATTTTTTAGTATGTGTAAAATTTTTTATGCTACTTTTAAATTTTTGTCCGATTTTCATTATTTTACCTCAATTCCAACGTTTTTTCTCTAGTGTTTGGACGGTTAAAAACACAAAAATGACTATTATACTTATAAAATATAAAATATCCGATATATTTAAAATGCCAGATATTAAATTGCTATATTTTGGCATAATTGCTAAACTGCCCATAAAACTTTTAAGCCAGTTAAAAGGAACATATTGTGATATAGCGTCTATAAAAACGAATATCAAAAATATAGCGAAAGAGCCAAAAGCTGATATTATTTGGCTTTCAGTTCTAGATGATACAAACATTCCTATTGAAATAAGAGCAGCGCCTAAAAGAGTTGTTCCTAATAAACAACCCACTATTAAACTAATTGAAATTTTAGCAAACAGACAAATCACAATAACATAAATTAAATTTATTGAAGTTGTTATAATAAACATAATTAAGGCTGAAAAATATTTTCCTAAAACTATTTCTAATATAGTGGTTGGAGAGCAAAATAGCAGTTGGTCAGTATGTAATTTATATTCTTCGCTAAATAGTCTCATAGTTAATATAGGGGTTAGTAATATAATAACCATAAACAGTGTCTGAAAGAATGAAGAAATATTAGACGTGTTTTGTACTATAGTAGACGAAAAGAAAAAAAAGGCTGATAAAGCGCAAAATATGCTCATAAATATATATCCTATTGGATAT
Source organism: Oscillospiraceae bacterium (assembly GCA_902790675.1). Lineage (GTDB taxonomy): Bacteria > Bacillota > Clostridia > Oscillospirales > Ruminococcaceae > RUG12519. The sequence continues at coordinate 56,140 of CADASU010000003.1, forward strand.
AAGAAATATTCTCTTAATTCTTTGCGAATTAGCGCGTTCATATTTGATTCTCCCTTTTATTAGATTGATTATTTTCATAATTTTTTAAATTTGATTTTGATTCTATTAGATTGATGAAAACTTGTTCTAATGTTGAAGAATTATCTTTAAAGTAAATTATAGGTATATTGTTTTCCATAAATGCTTTAGAAATATCTAAATTTATTTGTTTTTTTACTTTAGAAGCAAGTTTAATTTCAATAATATTTTTGTTTATTAAAGATATACTTTTTAATTTTACGATGTTTGAGATTTTTTGTAATGCGTTTTCAAGTTTTTCTTTGCTATTGCAGCTTAATTTTAAGCAATATTCATTATCTGTTGTGTTATTCTTTAAAATGTTTTCTTCTGTGTCATCAGCAATTATTTTGCCATTATTTATTATTATTATCCTATCACAAATAGCTTGAATTTCAGATAATATATGTGTTGATAATATAACAGTATGGTCATTAGATAAAGACTTAATAAGATCTCTAGTTTGAACAATTTGAGAAGGATCTAAGCCGGAGGTTGGTTCATCTAATATTAAAACAGGAGGGTTGCCTAATAGCGCCTGCGCTATGCCTACTCTTTGGCGATATCCTTTTGAAAGTTGACCAATTAATTTATTTTTGTATTGTGATATTTTACATAATTCGCATACTCTGATTATTTCCTTTGAAGGTGATTTTATTTTTTTTAAATCACATACAAATTGTAAATATTCACTTATTGTCATGTAATCATATAAAGGAGGACGTTCTGGTAAATATCCTATACATTTTTTAGCACTTTCAGATTCAGAAAAAATGTCGTATCCTGCGATTTTTACAGTGCCATCAGTTGATGAAATATATCCCGATAAAATATTCATTGTTGTTGTTTTCCCTGCGCCATTTGGTCCTAAAAAACCAATGATTTCACCTTTTTTTATAGAAAAAGAAACATTTTCAATAGCAGTAAATTTATTATATTTTTTAGTTATATTTTCTACAACTATTAAATTTTCTGGTAAATTATTTGAGACTTTTGAATTATTCAATATGTATCCCTTCTTTAATGATATGTGTTTTTGTTTAAAAATAAAATCTTTAAATATTAAAAATACTTAAAGACTTTATTTATTAGATATTTTTATGATAAAACTTACTTTATTATATTTTATTATTTAAAGAATAAAATACGAAACCTGACATTGGTTTTGGGAAAAACAATGTGCTGTTTAAAGGCATATTTTCGTTATTTTTTGATATATCTATTGCTTCGCTTATTCTGGTTGCACTTAGAAAAACAGCAAAACAAGCGTCCCCATTATCTACACACTCACAAGCTTCGTTAGCTGACTTATTATATGTTATTTGTTTAGAATCTATGTTAAGAATCTTTTCAAAGAATAATTTATGCAAAACTGCAACATCCAGACTATTATATTCATCAGATTGGTTAGATATTTCTTTCATAATGTTATCATCTTTTAAAACTAGCACACTATAACATCCGTCTGTATAAATGCCAAATGCATTTTTATTTTTTCTTCTTAGACCAAACATTGTATTTCTTGTAGACTTAATAGTTTTACACCTAATTATGTCAAAATATTGAGATGCTTGTTCAAACATGCTATCGCTATCGAACATGTCAATGTTAGACACTATTCTATGAGTGGGCAGGATGGTAAGAGCGGGATTATTTTGATCAACAAAAAACGTCATAATAAAATTTGCTGGATGATCATCTGATATGTTTTGTTCTTTTCTCAATCTATCTCTGTAGGAACATGCTGCTTCTAATCTGCTATGACCATCTGCTATGTAGTAAGTTTTATTTTTAAATAATTCCTCAAAACAGTTTATTATTTCTGGATCACTAATTTTCCAAATTTTGTGGATTATATTGTTTTGCTTTGATTTTGCTAAATAATTTGATTTAATTGATGTGCGTATTAAATTTTGGATTTCATTTTCACTGTCATCATATAGCATAAAAACTGGACTAAATTGACAGTTAGTGTTTTCGAGGAGCTTTATGCGATCAATTTTATTATCATTAATAGCATTTTGAGTTGATATGATGTAATCTTCGTCTTTTTCAGGAAGCTTTAATGATCCTATAATGCCCTTTAATCTATAGGTTTCATTATTCACTTTATATGAAATTTCATATATATACATGGACGGAGCTTCATCAAAAGTTAAAATTTTATTTTTTATCCAATCATCTAAACTCTTTTTAGCTTCTTCGTATGAATCTGGCGCCTCTAAATTGACTGCGTTAAATTGATTTTTTGATTTTAATTCAGCTTTTTGTTCATCTGAAATTATATCGTATGGCGGACAAACCACTCTCGATAAATTATTGGATTTTGTAGATTTGTCAGTGTAATATAAACCCTTAAATGGTTTAATTTTAATCATCAGTAAATCCTCCATATTAATTTATTAATAAAAAAGCAACGATATAATTATATCATAAATTTATAATATGTAAAGAAATTAAAATATTAATGACATTTTTAAATTTGTATTATTAATATGTTTTTGCAAATATTATCATTATGTGGTAAAATTATACTTGATTTTATTATTAAATTTTGATTTTATGTAAGATGAAAGCTGTGTGTGTTATGGACTATACTAAAATCGTTTCAAAAAAATTGCAAAATATTGAATGCTCCGGGATAAGGAAATTTTTTGATATAGTTAATAGTGAAGATGACGTTATTTCACTTGGAGTAGGTGAACCAGATTTTGAGACTCCTGAAAAAATAAGAAAAAAGGCTATTGATATTTTAAAAGAAGGAAAAATTAAATATACATCTAATAAAGGTAATATTGATTTATTAAATGAGATTTCTAAATATTTGATTAAAATCATAAATGTTAGATATGACCCTAATAGTGAAATTTTAGCAACAGTTGGGGCTTCGGAAGCTATAGATATTAGTGTTCGGGCTTTAATAAATCCTGGCGATGAGGCAATTGTTATTGAACCTAATTTTGTTTCCTATAAGCCTATTATTGAAATGAGCGGAGGCAATGCTATAGGAATTCCAACATACATTGAAGATGGATTTCGTCTTAACCCTGAAACGTTGAAAAATGCAATAACTAACAAAACTAAGTTATTAATATTATCTTTTCCAAATAACCCTACAGGTGCTATTATGGATCGTGATGATTTAAGCAAGATTGCAGACATTATAAGAAAAACAAATATAATAATTATTTCAGATGAAATATATTCAGAGTTAACTTATGGACAAAAACATGTTTCTGTTTCAGAATTTGATCATATGAAAGAAAGAACTTTAATTGTGAGTGGTTTTTCTAAAGCTTTTGCAATGACTGGCTGGAGACTTGGCTATGTAGCAGGTCCGAGTGAAATTATATCTCAGATGATAAAATTACATCAATATTCAATTATGTGTGCTCCAACAATTAGTCAAATTGCTGCAATTGAAGCTTTGAAATATTGTGATGAAGAAGTTAAATTTATGCGGGAGGAGTATAATAAACGTAGAAAATATGTTGTAAAACAATTGAATGAAATGGGTCTTAATTGTTTTGAGCCTCTTGGTGCGTTTTATGTTTTTCCGGATATTCGGTCTACTAATATGAGCTCTGATGAATTTTGTAACAAATTATTAGAATATGAAAAAGTTGCTGTTGTTTCTGGAAGAGCATTTGGAAAGGCTGGAGAAGGTTTTGTAAGAATTTCTTATTGTTGTTCAATGGAAAACTTAGTTGAAGCAATGAATAGATTGAGAAGATTTGTTAAAGGTTTGATTTAAACGGAGATATCGAATGCAAAAGTTGACTTTAAGGGCATATGCTAAAATTAATTTGGCGCTTGCAATACAAAACAAAAGAAGCGATGGCTATCATAATTTAAGTACAATTATGCAAACAGTGTCTGTTTATGATAGAGTTAGTCTGCAAAAAAGTGATAATATAATTTGCTCTACAAATAAAAATTCTATTCCAAGTGGAGAAAAAAACATTGCATTTAAGGCTGCGAAGATATTTTTTGAGTTTACCAAAATTAATGCAGGCGTTAATATATTTATTGACAAAAAAATTCCGTCTGGAGCTGGTATGGGCGGAGGAAGTTCCGATGCTGCTGCTGTTTTGTTTGGCTTAAATAAGCTATATTGTACAAACATTAGTTATGATACCATGATTAAATTAGCATCAAAAGTGGGGGCAGATGTTCCTTTTTTAATAAAAGGCGGTACGGCATTAGCCGAAGGAATTGGAGAGATCATAACAAATATACAGCCATTGCCTAAGTGTAGTATACTAATTGTTAAGCCAAATGTAAGTATATCTACATCGGATGCGTATGCTAGGTATGATATGCTTTTTGATGAGTCTAAAACCAATGTTAATTTTTTGATTTCATATATTGAAAAAGGTAATTTAGAGGGACTGTGTTTTGGCTTATTTAATGATTTTGAAAAAGCTATTGACATATCGACCATAAAAAAAATAAAAGAAAAAATTATGGTTAGAGGGGCTTTGAAGAGTTGCATGACGGGATCTGGATCGGCTGTTTTTGGAATATATAAAAATTTTGAAGAGGCGAATAGAGCTAGAGAAGAATTTGAAAAAGAAGGATTTTTAAGTTTTGTATGTGAGCCTGTGAAAAAAAATAATTTTGTAATTGAATAAAATAGAAAAAATTGGCCACCCTTACTTTGAAAAATAAAGTGAGGGTGGTTTTTTATGAAACATATTAGCTTAAGCAATATAAAAATTTATAAAGTAGAAATAGCAATATTTATTGGATTAATTGTTTCTATAATTTGTTGTTTTGCCAATGTAGTAGGGCAAAGCGAGGATATTAGCAATCATATATTAAGGTTACATATATTAGCGAATTCAGATACTGAAGAAGATCAAAATTTGAAGTTAAAAGTGAGAGATGAAATACTAAGCAGTTTTGATTTTAATTACAATGATAGTAGTGATTTATTTGAAATCGAAAAGCAGGTTGATAATGAACGTGTAAACATAGAAAAAGTAGCTAAAGATGTTGTAGAAAAAGCGGGATATAGTTATGATGTTGAATCTGAAATTGTGAACATGTATTTTGATACTAGAGAATATGATAACTTTGCTATGCCAGCAGGAAAATATGATGCTTTGAGGATAAAGATTGGGGAAGCCAAGGGACATAATTGGTGGTGTGTTTTAGTTCCGTCATTGTGTGTTCCGGCGGCTAATGGAGAAGTTAATGAGAAAATAGAAGATGCTTTTAGCAAGCAGCAGCAAGATTTGATTGAAACTGGATGTAAAACTGAGGTTCGATTTGCTATCATAGAGGCTTATGAATATATAAAAAGCCTATTTATTTAAGTCTTTTTGAGCTTGTTGAGATAAATATGCGTTTATAAAATTGTCTAAATCGCCGTCCATAACTGCAGATATGTTTCCATTTTCACAATTAGTTCTGTGGTCTTTTACTAAAGTATAGGGCATAAAAACGTATGATCTTATTTGAGAACCCCATGCAATTTCTTTTTGAACTCCTTTTATATCTTCAATTTTTTCTAAGTGTTCTCTTTCTTTTATTTCTATGAGTTTTGATTTTAGCATTTTCATTGCAATAGTTCTGTTTTGCAATTGGCTACGTTCATTTTGACATGATGTTACTATTCCAGTGGGAATATGAGTTAATCGGACTGCAGAAGAAGTTTTATTAACATGCTGACCACCTGCACCGCTAGAACGGAAGACATCCATTTTTATATCTTCATCACGTATGGTAACATCCATGGTTTCGTCTATTTCTGGTAAAACTTCTGCCGATGCAAATGAAGTGTGTCGTCTGCCAGATGAATCGAAAGGAGAAACCCTAACCAGTCTATGAACGCCAGATTCCGATTTCAAATATCCGTATGCATTTTGCCCTTCAATTAAAAGGGAAACGCTTTTAATTCCAGCTTCGTCTCCTGCAATATAATCTAAAGTTTTGATTTTAAATTTGTGTCGTTCTGCCCATCTGGTGTACATTCTAGAAAGCATTTCAACCCAATCCATCGCCTCTGTTCCTCCAGCTCCGGCGTGTAGAGTTATTATTGCGTTTTTTGAATCATATTCTCCACTTAGTAGAGTTGATAGGGTTTGTTCTCGAATTTCTTTATCTATTTTATTTAATGTTTGGCTTAATTCTTCTGAAAGTTGTGGGTCATCTTCTTCAGTTAGCATTTCAAACATTGTTTCACAGTCTTCCATCATTGTTTTTAAGTTGTTAAATTTATTTATTTTATCCTTGAAATATGTTGTTTTTTGCATAATTTGCTGCGCTGATTTCATATCTTCCCAAAAATTTGGAGCTGCTGCTTGAACTTCTAATTCTTTTACTTTGTTGTTAAGATAATCTATATTTAGTGAATCGCGTAATTGATTAATTAAGGGTTTATATTCTGATATTTTGCCCTTAAATTCTTGATATTCAATAGCATTCATAATTAACCATATACCTCTTTTTTTTAAAATTTTTTATACTGCAATTATACTATAATTATATTGATTTATTACGTAAAAATCAATAGTTGCTTATTTAATTATTTTGTTTTGATTGGGTTTGAAATTTTTTGAAATATAAGTTATGATATAAAAATGGTAGACATATTGAAAGCCATGTTTAAATGTTTTACTGTTTTTATCAATGCAAAGTTTTATTATTTTAGCCAAAAGCTAATAAATTTACTAAAAGAGGGGATATGATGTGATGTGTTAAATACTAAAAAAATAAAAAGTGGAGTATACTTTCATAGTATGGTTGACAAAAAGTTTAAATTTAACAGAATTTCAGTCAATTTTGTTGTGAAAATGAATTCTAAGGAAGTTTCGTCAAATGCGCTTTTATCATTTTTGCTTAGAAAGCGTTGTCAGCAATATCCTAATATGTTAGACTTAGGAAAAAAGCTTCAGCAACTATATGGAGCGAATTTGTTTAGTGGATGTAAAAAAATTGGAGACAATCAAATAATAACATTCGGCATATCATCACTAGACGATGAACTATCTTTAAATGGAGAAGATTTAAATAGACAAGTTGCGAAGTTATTAGATTGCATTATATTTGAGCCCATTATTGAATCAGGAAAATTTGTTGAGGAAGATTTGACTATTGAAAAACAAAATTTAGTTGAGTTAGTTGAAGGTGAATATAATGATAAAAAACTTTATGCGCTTAATCAAGCTTTATATCATTTGTTCAATGGAGAAGGATATGGTTGTAATAAATATGGTGATGTTGAGTCTATTAAAAAAATACAAAATTCGAAATTAATAGATGCTTATAAGAAAATGCTGGCTTCAGCAGAAGTTCACATTATGTTTGTGGGCAGAGAAAAATATTCTGATTGTTTTGATGTATTTAAAAATAGATTTGATTCTATATATCGCGATGATATTTATGTATCGGAAAGCAAAAAGTATATAAAATCAACTGAAACAAAGCATAAAGTTGAATATGATCAAGTTTTGCAATCTAAACTCGTAATGGGCTTTGCTAGTTCAAAGCAATATGATTTTGAATTAGATGAAGTTATAATGGTAATGACAGCGTTATTGGGCGGAACACCAATGTCTAAATTATTTTTAAATGTGAGAGAAAAAATGAGCTTGTGTTACTATTGCTCTGCCCGTTATGATAGGTTTAAAGGCTTAATTTGGGTTGAGTCTGGTGTTGAAAACAAAAATATTGAAAAAGCTAAGGCTGCTATTTTAGAGCAATTTGAAGAAATAAAAAACGGAAAATTTTCAGATGACGATATCAACAAAGTGATTATATTTTTTGAAGATAAATTAAAGAGTGTTTTTGATAGTTCGAGTGGCATTGAAAATTATTATTTGTCAGAATTGTGTGGTAATCGTGTTAGATCGATTGATGATTTAATAGACAAAATTAAACATATTAAAAAACAAGATATTATTAAAGTAGCTAATCTATATTCTTTAGTTATAGATTATGTTATAACTTCGGAGGGTTAGAATATGGAAAGAGCAGTTATAAAAGACGAAAAATTAAATGAAAAATATATTAAGTTAAAACATAAAACTGGTCTTACAGTTTTATTATATCCTATGGAAGGCTATTCAACTTCTACCGCCATTTTTGCTACTAAATATGGTTCAATAGACAGAACATTTAAAAAGAGCACAAGCCCTGAATTCACCACAGTTCCAGATGGAATAGCTCATTATTTAGAACATAAACTTTTTGAAAATGAAGATGGTGTAGATACGTTTGAGCTTTTTTCTAAAACAGGCGCTTCGGCCAATGCATATACATCGTTTGATAGGACTGCATATTACTTTTCTTGTATGGATAATTTTGATGAATCACTTAAGATTTTATTGAATTTTGTACAAAAGCCTTATTTTACGGATGAAACTGTTCAAAAAGAGCAGGGAATTATTGGACAAGAAATAAAAATGTATGAAGATGATGCGGATTGGAGAGTTTTTTTCAATTGTCTTGAAAATATGTACCATAATGTGGCGGTAAATGTAAATATTGCAGGAACCGTTGAGTCTATTTCGAAAATAGATAAAGAAGTGCTATATAAGTGCTACAATACTTTTTATAATATGAACAATATGGTTCTTGCAATAGCGGGGTCTTTCGATGTTGATTCAGTAATTAATATTATTAACTCTGAAATCAAAGATAACAGTCCAGTTGAAATAGAAAGAAAAGTTGAAAGCGAGCCTAATAATGTAGTAAGGTCTATCTCTGAAATTTCTCTCCCTGTTTCTATGCCGCAGTTTTGTATAGGATACAAACTGAATGCTTTTAGTGGATTAGAAATGGTAAAAGAGGAGATGATATATCAACTAATATGTGAGCTACTAATTGGAGAAGGCTCTGAGTTTTATAAAGATTTATATGATAGCGGGCTTGTTGCGGGAGGCAACGTAAGTTACGAAGTTTTTTGTGGAGAAGGATTTTTTTCATTAATATTTAGTGGAGAATCTTCTAGCCCGAAAGAAGTTTTGAGTAAGTTAAATTATGAAATAGAAAGAAAAATTAAGACTGGCTTTGAAAAAGCAGAAGTTGAACGTGTGAAAAACGCGTTATATGGCTATTGTATAGGTTGTTTCAATTCCCCTAATAGTGTTGCTAAGGAAGCTTTGAATTCATTTATTTTTAATTACGATATATATGACAAGTTAAAGATTTTAGAAGAGGTGAATGCTGAAGATATTAATAATAAATTAAAATTAATCAATATAGATAATTCAACACTTTCTATTGTTAGTCCTTTAAAAAATTAAACTGTTATATTTATATTAAATTTAAATAAAAATCATGTGCAAATATCAATTATTTACACATGATTTTTTGCGCAATATGTGTTAAATGTGAATAGTTAACAAATTATTAACAAAAATTTAATAATTTGTTAATAATTTGATTGTATTGTTGAGTCCGAACGTTCAAAAAATATTGGAATAGAGGAAAATAATTAAAATGTTTGGATTTAACTTAAAAAGAAAACTATGGAAAATTTTGGTTTTTATTACAACTTTTTTGGTTTTTGCTAATATGAGTTTAATGAATTGTTTTGCTAATCCAGATGATACTGCGGCCAGTATGTTTAGTGAATATGTTATTGAACAATTCGATCAAATCACAAAGAAAAGCAAGGGTTCATATGTTGAAATTTTTGATGATGATATTTGTAATTATGAAAAAACAATTTTCAGATATGATGATCGGCATAGTTTAATAGAAGATAGCATTTGTGAGAGAGAAGTTTATAATGATATTAAAAAAACAGTTGATAGTTTGATATCGAAAATTGATAAATCAAATGATCTTGAAAAAGCGTCAGTAATATATAAATGGGTTGCTGAAAATATAAATTATGATCATGATTCACAGGAATTGCCAGAAATGGCAACACAAAATGCGTTTTGTGCTTTTAAATATAAAAAAGCTGTATGTGCAGGGTATTCATGTTTGTTGCAAATGATGATGAAACTAGCTAATATTCCTTGTGGATATGTTTCATCCATTGCTAATTCAAAGACTAACAGGCAAAATAAAGAGCTAAATGTTGATATAAAAAATTATGAGAAAGATAGAGTAGCACATGCTTTTAATGTGATTTATTTGAAAGATGAAACAAATCAAAGAACGGGATGGACTTTGATTGATTCGACTTGGGCATCTGATAAATTACATCAGCCAAATAGTTTAAAAGATAAAAATGAGATATTTGAAAAATTTTTTCCTGCACTTAATAAGAATACATCTTTTAAAGACGCTAACGAAATTTTAATTAATATGAAAGATCATAAAATAAAATGTATAAAGTGCAATAGTGATATTTTGAATTGTAGTGTTAGTTATGGGAATGATAATATATGGATGACTTCGGATGAATCAAATTTGAAATTAATGTATATTCCGTGGGGACCGCAAATATCTATGGACTCTGATGATGAGGACATTGAAGAAGAAATAAAAAGCTCAAATGAATATAAAATTATAATAACTGAAGACTTATCTAAATTCAAAGTTCCCATTTTCTTTTACAAAAATGAAGAGGCATTTAATTATGCAAAAGAGGTTATTATTGAAGGTAATGTAGAAATAGATTTCAATGAAAGTAAAAGCAATATATTAAAGGAAATAAAAGATAAATTAAACTTTGAAAAATCAAACAAATATAAGTTTGATGAAAAAGACAAAAATAAAATATTAGATAAAGTAACTGGTGAAGAAGTTTTCGACTTTAGTAAAAAATAATAAGATATGAATAAAAAAGATCTGGATATTTATTATATTCTGGTCTTTTTTTATTGTAGAATTGTGTTATAATTGTATTTGAAAAAAATATATGACAATAATTATAGAAAGGTGCTTGTAAATGAATTGGGTTGGTTTTCCAAAATTGGGAATAGATAAAATAAATATTTCTCCATATATTAATGTTTTTGGATTTAATATTTATTGGTATGGTGTAATTATTGCTTTAGGAATGTCTCTTGCTGTTTTATATGCTTTTTTTAATGCTAATAAGTTTGGTGTTGATAAAAATAAAATGATTGATGTTGTAATCGTTGGAATAGTTTGTGGAATAGTTGGAGCGAGGATATATTATGTTATATTTAGTTTAGATAATTTTTCAGATAATTTTTGGAAAATTTTTGATTTAAGAACTGGTGGTTTGGCCATATATGGTGGAATAATATTTGCATTTGCATCTGGATTTTTAGTATGTAGATATAAAAAAATTAAATTTTTACCTTTAGCAGATATGACTAGCATTGGTTTTTTGTTGGGGCAAGGAATAGGAAGATGGGGCAACTTTATGAATATAGAAGCATATGGATCTCATACTGATTTGCCGTGGGGGATGACTTCTAATGAAATACCAATTAATATTCAACCAGTTCATCCTACCTTTTTATATGAATCTATATGGTGTATTTTAGGCTTTATTTTATTTAATTTATTACTTCGATATAGAAAATTTGATGGTCAAGTTGTGCTTATGTATATGGCGTGGTATGGCTTTGAAAGGTTTTTTGTAGAAGGCCTTAGAACAGATAGTTTGTGGCTTGTTCCTAATGTTATTAGAGTATCTCAACTTATATCAATAATTTTATTTATTGTTTCAGTAATATTATTAATTTATATACAGTTTTTTTATATTAAAAAGCATGGAGATAGGGAATATCTTTATGTAAATACCAATGAGTGGAAAGAAAGTTTATTAAAAAAATAAAATGATTTAGGGGTGTTTTGTTTTGGCTAATATAATTAATGGTAAATTGATTGCAAATCAGGTGAAAAACAATGTTAAATTAGAGGTTGATAAATTAAAAGAGTCTGGAATAGAAGTTTGTTTGGCTGTTGTATTAGTGGGTAATGATCCTGCATCTAAGGTGTATGTTAGGAATAAGAAGTTGGCCTGTGATAAAGTTGGAATTATATCAAAAGAAATACTTTTTGATGAAAATATTTCTCAAAATGAGCTAGTTTCTGCTATAAAAGATTTAAATAATGATAATAAAATTAATGGAATATTAGTTCAGCTTCCTTTGCCTAGGCACTTAGATGAAAAAGAAATTATTCGATCAATAGACCCTGTTAAAGATGTTGATGCTTTTCACCCAGTTAATGTTGGGAAAATCATGATTGGAGAGTATGATTTTTTACCATGCACACCAGCAGGAATAGTAGATCTTATAGATTCTACAGGAGTGGATATATGTGGCAAAAATTGCGTTGTTGTTGGCAGAAGCAACATTGTTGGAAAACCGATGGCGATGCTGCTTACAAATAGAAGTGGAACTGTTACTGTTTGCCATTCAAAAACGAATAAATTAATTGAATTTACGAAAAAAGCGGATATTTTAGTTGCAGCAGTGGGAGTTGCTAATTTTATTAATGCTGACATGATTAAACCTGGCGCAGTTGTTATTGATGTAGGAATAAATCGAATGCAAGATGGTAAATTGTGCGGAGATGTTGATTTTGCAAGTGCTGAAAAAGTTGCGGGCTATATTACTCCTGTTCCAGGTGGAGTTGGGCCTATGACGATAGCTAAATTAATGGAAAATACTTTAAGAGCAGCTAAGAAGCAGAATTCAATTTAATGTTATTTGACATTTTTGTTGTTTTATGGTAACATTATTAATACCGCATGCTGTGGGTATAAGTGTATTTTTTTACCACCTACTGCAGCGAGATTATGAATAAGTGAGGAATATTTATGTACGCAGTAATTGAAACTGGTGGAAAACAATATCGTGTTAGTGTTGGCGATGTAGTTTATATTGAAAAACTAGGTGTTGAAGATGGCGCTGACTTTTCTTTCGACAAGGTTATTGCTGTTGGTAAAGACGATGGAATAGTTCTAGGTTCTCCATATGTTGAGGGAGCTAGCGTTTCTGCTAAGGTTGTTAAGAACGGAAAAAAGAAAAAGATAACTGTCTTTACATACAGGCCTAAAAAAGACTCGAAGAGAAAGATGGGCCATAGGCAGCCATATACTAAAGTTGAAATAAAATCTATAGATGCATAATGATTGAAGCTAAGTTTTTCTATTCAAAAGATGGTTGTTGTGCTGGATTTGAAATTTGCGGGCACTCTGGCTTTGCTGATTCTGGGTCTGATATTGTTTGCTCGGCAGTTTCTTGTGCGGTTCAGATGTGCTGCAATGGCGTTACTGAAGTAGTTGGAGCTTGTGCTGACGTTTTTGTAGATTCAGACACTGTTTCTATGAAAATTGAAGATAATGATGAGAGAGTTCAGGTTTTGCTGGAGTCGCTAAAACTGGAACTGAGTCTTTTGGAAGAAAATTATCGTAAAAATATATCATTGTGTGTATTGGAGGTATAAAATTATGTTATTAATTAGTTTACAACATTTTGCTCATAAAAAAGGAGTAGGTTCTACTAAGAATGGTAGAGATTCTGAGTCCAAACGTCTTGGAGTTAAAAGAGCAGATGGTCAGTTTGTTTTAGCTGGAAATATTTTAGTTAGACAAAGAGGAACTCATATTCATCCAGGTGAAAATGTGGGACGTGGTTCGGACGATACTTTATTCGCTAAAGTTAGTGGAAAAGTTAAGTTTGAACGTTTAGGTCGTAGCAGAAAAAAAGTTAGTGTTTACGCTGGTTGATTAATGTGGATTTATTGGTCTCGGGATAATTTTTTCTCGGGGCTTTTCTATATTATTTAATTTTTATATGTTTAATAAGATCAGGAGAAATGTATGTTTGTTGATTTAGTAAAAATTAAAATAAAAGCTGGTGATGGTGGAGATGGAGCGGTTGCGTTTCACCGTGAAAAATATGTAGCAGCTGGCGGGCCAGATGGTGGAGATGGTGGAAAAGGCGGAGATATTATATTTGTAGCGGATGATAATTTGTCTACGCTGGTTGATTTTAGATATAAAAGGAAATATGTTGCTGCTCGAGGAGAAAATGGCAAAAGAAATAATTGCTTTGGTAAAAAAGGCGATGATTTGTTAATTAGAGTGCCTAGAGGAACAATTGTTAGAGATGTTAAAACCAATGCTATTATGGCTGATATTTCAACTGACGAGAATTTTATTATTGCTAAAGGAGGCCGTGGAGGTTGGGGGAATAACCATTTTGCTAAGCCCACACGACAAATTCCTAGGTTTGCTAAGCCAGGGTTGCCAGGTGAAGAATTTGAAGTGTTTTTGGAGCTGAAGTTATTAGCAGATGTTGGATTGGTTGGTTTTCCTAATGTTGGTAAGTCCACTTTAATTTCAGTAATTTCTGCAGCCAAGCCTAAAATAGCTAATTATCATTTTACCACTTTATCGCCTGTTTTAGGTGTGGTTAAAGTGGATCGTGGAAAGTCTTTTGTTGTTGCAGATATTCCGGGCTTGATAGAAGGAGCTAGTAGTGGAGTTGGTTTGGGGCATACTTTCTTGCGGCATATTGATCGGTGTAGATTAATTGTGCATGTGGTTGATGTTTCTGGTATAGAGGGACGTGATCCGAAAAAAGACATAGAAATTATAAACAATGAACTTGCCAGATTTGATTCGAACTTAATAAAGAAAAAGCAATTAATTGTTGCAAATAAATGTGATATTGCAACTAGAGAACAAATTGATGATTTTAAGGATTATGTAGAAAAAAATGGTTTTGTTTTTTGTGAAATTTCATCGATTACTAGGCGTGGTGTGGATTCTTTGATTAAGCTCATTTCTAAAAATTTGGATGACTTGCCACCCATTGCTACATATACTCCTAATTATGTGAGTGTAAATAATAATTCAGATAGAACATTTAAAATTGAAATAAAAGATGGAGTATATTGCATTGAAGCTCCGTGGATGGAAAATATTCTTCGTGGTGTTAATATGGATGATTATGAATCTTTGCAATATTTACAAAGAGTGCTTTGTGATAGTGGAATTAATGCCCAGCTTGAAAAGATGGGAATATGTGATGGAGATACTGTTAATTTGCAAGGATGGGAATTTGAATTTGTTTATTGATTGGAGGAATATGCTACGTTAGGTTTGTGGAATCAAAATATAAATCCTAAGCAACTTTCGCCAGCTACTTTAGCATTTGTTGGAGATGCTGTTTTTGAGTTGTTAGTTAGAGAATATATTGTTTCTGAAAGTGGTAGTATGCCGGTAGCTAAGTTGCATAAAAAAACGGTTAAATATGTTTGTGCTGCGTGGCAATTTAAGGCATCTATTGCTTTAGAACAAATTTTGGATGAAGATGAGATTAATATTTATCGTAGAGGCAGAAACTCTACTGGAAGCCGTATTCCTAGAAATTCAACCCCTAAGGAATATAGAGCGGCAACTGGAGTTGAGTGTTTGTTTGGATTTTTATATTTTAGTAAAAATATTGACAGACTTCATGAAATATTTAATTATATAATTAATAATGTTGATGTTTAAACTAGGATATTGTAACTAATAGTTTTTTTGAACATTAAAATCAAAAAGACCCATCCTTAAAAGCAGGATAGGCTTTTTGATTTTAATATTTTAGTGACAATTTTGACCTGAGTTATTTGATTTATTTGTTCTTTTTTTGTTTATTGAATTTGAGTTATTCGAATTTTTGTTTTGTTGAGATTGCTTATTATTATTTTGCTCATACTCTCTTGAATTCTCATTTTGGTTATTATTTTGGTTTCTTCTATTCATCTTTTCATCACTCCTGTTATTTTTAAAATTAATATTGTTTTTGCAGAAAAAACATAAAGTTTTGAATCTGCTAATTTTATTATTTGACTTTATCGCTTTTATATTCAACATATTGGAGAGAAATTTATGGAAAATTTAAAATTTTTAAATCAAATGAAAAAAATATTATTTGATGATTATGATAAATTTTTAAATTGTTTAAAAAAAGATGCTATCAAAGGAATAAGAATCAATAATTTGTTAGTTGACGATTTGTATAAAATTGTAAAAAAATTACCGTTTAAAGTACAACAATTGAATTTTTTGGATAGTGGTTTTAAATTAAATGAAATTTATAATGGGATTGGTAAACTTATTTTACATCATGCAGGAGCTTTTTATGTTCAAGAGCCGTCTGCGATGGTTCCAGTTTGTGCTTTAGATCCTAAGCCGGGAGATAGGGTTTTAGATTTATGTGCTGCGCCTGGAGGTAAGTCTACGCAAATTGCTAGTATGCTAAATAATAGAGGACTTTTATTCGCCAATGAAATTAATAAATCACGGTGTAATACTTTAATTTCAAATTTAGAAAGAATGGGAGTTAAGAATGCTATTGTTTTTTCGAAAAAGCCAGTTGATTTATGTAATGATTATTGCGATTATTTTGATCGAGTATTAGTAGACGCACCTTGTTCAGGTGAGGGAATGTTTAGAAAAAATTCAGATGCTATGTTAAACTGGTCAATTGAAAATACAAAGGGATGTTCATTTAGACAAAAGGAAATTTTAGAGGTTGCTGCCAAAACTGTTAAACCTGGCGGAACTTTAGTTTATTCTACTTGCACATTTTCAACTGTGGAAAATGAAGAAGTTATAAAATGGTTTTTAGATAAACATGATGATTTTAAATTAGAACCTATTAATATATGCTTTGGCGAAAAGTCTAAATTTGATAGCATTATATCAAATGCTTCCTATATGAGAAGAATATATCCGTTTCATGGAGGTGAAGGTCAGTTTGTTGCGAAATTAAAGAGAGAGGGAAATAGTAAAATAAATTTTCGCAAATCTATTAATTATTCTAAAGTAAAATCTTTCAGTCAATTTTGGGAAGAAACTTTTGATGAGCCAATACCTAAAATTGTTAATGTTAATGACAAAATAATGATAGTTCCCGATGATATGCCAAAAATAAAGGACTTTTTGGTTGCTGGAATTTTTGCAGGCAGATTAAAAAACGATAGATTTATTCCAAACCACCATTTATTTAAGTGTAAAATAAAAATTAAGCAAAATAAATTATTGAATTTGTCGTTATTTGATAAAGAAACATTGAAATTTATAAAGGGCGAAGAAATTAACACAAATTGTAAAGGATATTGTGGTGTTAGAGTTGATGGAATACCGCTGGGATTTGGGAAAGCATCTAATGGTAGGCTTAAAAACCATTATCCAAAGGGATTGCGTTTAATGTAATTTTATGATAAAATTACGTTGATAAAGTTTAAGGAGGCTTTAGATATGTCGGGACATTCTAAATGGAGCACTATAAAGCGTAAAAAGGAGAAAACAGACAGTGCGCGTGCTAAAATTTTTACAAAAATAGGTCGTGAAATTTCTGTTGCAGTTAAATCTGGTGGAACAGATCCGGCAAACAATAGTAAGCTACGTGATTTGATTGCTAAAGCCAAGGCAAACAATGTTCCTAATGATAATATAGAAAGAGTTATAAAAAAAGCTGCTGGAGACGATAGTAAAAACGATTATGAAACAGTAGTTTATGAAGGATATGGGCCGGAAGGAATTGCTGTTATTGTGGATACATTAACTGATAATAGAAACAGAACAGCTTCGAATGTTAGACACTATTTTGATAAATTTGGTGGTAATTTGGGAACAACTGGTTGTGTGTCTTTTATGTTTGAAAAAAAGGGAATCATTGTAATTGATGGTTCAGGATTGGATGAAGATTCTGTTATGGGCGATTCTTTGGATGCTGGCGCTGAAGACTTTGAATTTAGTGAAAATGTTTTTACTATAACAACCGATCCAAGTGATTTTTCTGATGTTCGAGAAAGCCTAGAAAAAAAAGGCTATTCATTTTTGTCAGCTCAAGTTGAAATGGTTCCAAATAGTACATTAATTTTAAAAGACGAAGAAAATAAGAAGAAAATGTCAAGGCTGTTGGAAGCACTAGATGAAGATGATGATGTTCAGGAAGTGTGGAATAATTTAGAAAATGTAGAAGAATTAATGTAAATAATTTATATTCAAAAATTATGGGAAGGATAGGTGAATATTATGTTATTGGAGAATGAATATAGAACTCATAATTGCTCTGAATTTGGATTGGATACAATAGGAAAGAAAGTTAGAGCAGCTGGTTGGGTTGAAAATATTAGAGATCATGGTGGGGTTATTTTTATAGACCTTAGAGATCATTATGGAGTGCTTCAAGTTGTAATTCATAACGAAGAACAGTTAGAGGGAATTTGCAGAGAGACGGTTATTTCAGTTAGTGGAGAAATAAGAAAGAGATCTGAAGAAACCATTAATAATAAGATTGCAACTGGTTCGGTTGAGCTTGTGTGTGATAGTTTGGTGGTTTTAGGAAAGTGTAAACATGAGTTGCCTTTCGAGGTTCCAACGTCTACTTCTGTGAAAGAGGAACTTAGATTAAAATATCGTTTTTTAGATTTAAGAAATTCTAAAGTTCATAAAAACATTGTTATCAGATCAGAAATGATTTCTTTCGTCAGGAAGAAAATGACTGACTTAGGCTTTTTAGAAATACAAACTCCAATTTTATCCGCATCATCTCCAGAGGGAGCAAGAGACTATCTGATTCCAAGCAGAAAGCATCAGGGAAAGTTTTATGCGCTGCCTCAGGCTCCGCAAATTTTTAAACAACTTCTTATGACTTCTGGCTTTGATAAATATTTTCAAATAGCTCCTTGCTTTCGTGATGAAGATGCTCGTGCAGATAGATCACCTGGTGAGTTTTATCAATTAGATTTTGAAATGGCTTTTGCTACGCAGGAAGATGTTTTTAAAGTTGCAGAAGAAGTTTTAGTAGAAACATTTGAAAAATTTTCTAACTATGAAGTTTCCAAGGCTCCTTTTCCACGTTTTACATTTGATGAAGCTATGTTAAAATTTGGAACCGATAAACCGGATTTGAGAAATCCATTGGAAATTATCGATATATCTGATATGTTTGTTAAATCTGATTTTAAACCATTTGAAGGTAAATGTGTTAGGGCAATTAAAGTCCCTGGTTGTGCAAAACAATCTAAGTCATTTTTTGAAAAGATGTTAAAATTCGCAACTAGCATTGGTATGAAAGGATTGGGCTATTTTAAAGTTGATGAAAATCTTAAATTTAATGGTCCAATTGATAAATTTTTGAATGATGAACAAAGACAAGATTTAATAAATAGAGCAGCACTTGAGCCAGACTGTGTTTTATATTTTATTGCAGATAGTAAAAAAAATGCGCCTTTGTTTGCAGGTCAAATTAGAACAGAAGTGGCAAATAGAATGAATTTAATTGAGAAAGATACATTTAAATTTTGCTTTATTGTTGATTTTCCAATGTATGATTTGGATGAAGAAACAGGAGATGTTATTTTTACACACAATCCATTTTCTATGCCACAAGGTGGATTAGAGGCACTTAACACTAAAAACCCTCTTGATATTCTTGCTTGGCAGTATGACATAGTATGTAATGGTGTTGAATTATCTTCTGGTGCTGTTCGTAATCACGATTTTGAAACATTAATTCGTGCTTTTGAAATTGCAGGATATGATAAGCAAACTGTTTTAGACAAATTTCCTGCGCTTTGCAGTGCATTTCAATATGGAGCTCCGCCTCATGCAGGTATGGCGCCAGGTATAGACAGAATGCTGATGCTTTTATGTGATGAAGAAAATATTAGAGAGGTTGTTGCTTTCCCTATGAATTCGAATGCGCAGGATTTACTTTTAGGTGCGCCTAACTGTGTTAGTGAGCAGCAACTGCGTGAAGCACATATAAAACTAAGATAATAATAGGAGGCTTGTTATGGTTACGAGAGAGGAATTGCTAGATTTGGCGCTTCTATCTAAATTAGACATTTCGGATAGTGATATCGACAAATTACTTGGAGATATGGAAGAAATTATAAAATTTGCAGATACAATAAATGCCGCTTCGACTGGCGATGCTGAATTTGACAATATAAATGATCTTCAAAATGTATATAGGGAAGATATAGTAAAAGACTCATTTTTGCAAGACGATATTTTGAGGAACTGTAAAACAGTGGAGAACGGTTTTTTTCGTGTGGACAATCATAACCATGTTGAATAGGAGGGTAAAATTTTGATATCGAAAATACATGAGCTTTTAAAAACTAAAAAAATTAGTTGTGTTGAGCTTGTTCAAAAATATTTATCGGCAATTGATGCAATGAATGATGAATTGATTGCGTATGTTAATGTTTCGGCTGATTTAGCGCTTGAAAGTGCTAAGGCTATTGATGAAAAAATAGCGAGTGGAGAAGACTTCGATGTTCTTTGTGGAATTCCAATGACGCTTAAAGATAACATATCTACTAAAGGTATAGAAACTACATGCTGTTCTAATATACTTAGAGGATATACCCCAATATATGATGCTTCGGTTTGGAAAAAATTGAAAAATAAGGGTAGCATACTTTTAGGTAAAGCCAACATGGATGAGTTTGCTATGGGATCATCTTGTGAAACTTCTTGTTTTGGCGGTGCTAAAAACCCACATAATCATAAGTATGTTGCTGGAGGCAGTTCGGGAGGTGTTGCTAGTGCGGTTGGAGCAGGAATTGCTGCTTATGGCTTGGGGTCCGACACAGGAGGATCTATTAGACAGCCGGCTAGTTTTTGTGGCCTTGTTGGTTTAAAACCAACATATGGTGCTGTTTCTAGGTTTGGGCTTATTGCATATGCTTCCAGTCTTGATCAAATTGGGCCTATAACAACTTCTGCTAAAGATGCTGCAATTGTTTATGATGAGATTGCGTTTAAGGATGATATGGATTCTACCTGCAAAGGTAAATTGTGCGACACTGTTTCTCATATCGATGACGATATAAAAGGTTTGAAAATTGGAATTGCTAGTGAATATTTTAAATCTATAGATTCTGAAGTTGAAGATAGCATAAATAAAGCATTAGATGTTTATAAGAGCATGGGAGCAAATGTTGTTGATATATCGCTTCCGTCTATTGATTATGCGTTGCCTGTTTATTATATAATAGCGTGTGCAGAGGCGTCTTCAAACTTGGGTAGATATGATGGTATAAGATATGGCTTTAGAGCTAGTGAATATAAGAGCATTCATGAGATGATATCTAAAACACGAAGTCAAGGATTTGGTGATGAAGTTAAGCGAAGAATATTGCTTGGAACATATGTTTTGTCATCAGGATATTACGATGCGTATTACAAAAAAGCGCAAATGCTTAGAGGAAATATAGTTAATGGATTTAGCAGTGCATTTGAAAATTGTGATGTTATATTGGCTCCAACTGTTCCTATGACGGCATTTGAAAATGGAACTACTTCTCGTGATCCGGTTGAAATATATCAAACAGATATTTGTACTGTTTCAATTAATATTGCGGGATTGCCTGCTGTTTCTTTGCCTTGTGGGTTCGACTCTAAGAAACTACCAATTGGTATGCAGCTTATAGGGCCTAAGTTTTCTGAAGCAAACCTCCTTTGTTTGGCAAACAAGTTTGAACAAGCAACAGATCGTTGTTTCTTTAAAAATATTGAAGGAGGCATTAATCTGTGATGGAATATGAAATTGTTATGGGTTTAGAAACTCATGTTGAATTGTCAACTAATACTAAAATATTTTGTGGATGTACTACTGAATTTGGAGGAGAGCCTAACACTCATTGTTGTCCTATATGTATAGGTCTTCCTGGAACCATGCCAAAATTAAACTATCAGGTTGTTAGATATGCTATTATGGCTGGTTTGTCACTAAATTGCGAAATAGCAGAAATTGCAAAGATGGACAGAAAAAATTATGTTTATCCAGACCTTCCTAAGGCTTATCAAATTTCTCAATATGATAAACCGCTTTGTGAGCACGGGCATATTGAATTGTCTAGCGGAAGGAAAATTGGAATTACTCGCATACATATTGAAGAAGATGCGGGTAAATTGATACATGAAAGAGGACAAACGTTTATAGACTATAATAGAGGTGGGGTTCCTTTAATTGAAATTGTTTCAGAGCCAGACTTTAGGTCAGTTGATGAAGTAACTGAATATTTAGAATATTTGCAACTGACAATGAGATATATTGGTGTTTCTGATTGCAAAATGCAAGAAGGAAGTATGCGTTGTGATGTCAATGTTTCTGTGAGGCCTGTGGGATCTGATAAATTTGGAACAAGAACCGAATTAAAAAATATGAATTCATTTACTAACATTGCTAAAGCGGTTAAATATGAGGCTGCGAGACAAATTGACGTTATAGAGAGCGGAGAAAAAGTTGTTCAGGAAACGCGCAGATTTAATGATGCGGCTGGAACTACTGAATCTATGAGAGGCAAAGAAGATGCCCATGATTATAGATATTTTCGTGAGCCTGATTTGGTTACAATTTCTGTTTCGAATGATGAAATAGAACAAATAAGGAAATTAATACCAGAATTGCCAAATAAAAAGATTTCGAAATATATTAAAGAATATGGATTGTCTGAAGTTGACGCCAAATTGTTGGTTAAATATAAGCGTGTTGCCGATTTTTTTGAAAAGTCAATTGATGGCCTTAAAGTTTATAAAAATTGTTCTAACTTAATAATTTCTTTAATTTTTTCTAAATTTGAAACTGAAGAGCAGAAAGAACAATTTAATATAAATGTTGAGCCGGAAGATATGAATGAATTACTTAAGCTACTTGAGGCTGGAACTATTCGAAATAATGTTGCTAAGAAAACATTGGGAGAGATGTTAGCTACTGGAAAGAAAGTTAAGGATATTTTGTCTGAGGATGATTTAAAAGGACTTAGTCAAGAAGAATTGACTTCTATTTGCAGCAAAGCAGTTGAAAGTAATCCTAAGGCTGTTGCAGATTATCTCGGAGGGAAAGACAAAGCTGTAAAATCTATGCTAGGATTTGTAATGAAAAACACTCAGGGTAAAGCCGATGCTAAGCTTGCAGAAAAAATTATTATTGACATAATAAAAAACAACAATTAATAAAAAAATAGTTGTATGAAACAATAACCTTCATACGACTATTTTTTATTAGTTTTCTTTATTTCTTAAAAATACAATTCCAATAGTGTTAGGACCACAGTGAGATGATATTGTGCAGCTGGTTTGAGCTTCGATTACTTTTTTAAAATTATATTTTTTGCTGAGTTTTGGCTTTATTTGATTAATTATTTCTTTTTCACAAGGGGAGTGTGTTATAAATATAAGATCTTTATTGATATCAGTTCTGTTAATAAGTCTATCATTTATGAATTCATTAACACATTTTGAAAAAGGCCCTCTATATTTTTTTCCAGAATTCATTTCTCCATTTTCTAGTTCTATGCAAGGCTTTATTTTTAGCAAATTAGCGCCGAATTTAGCGACTGATGAGCATCTACCTCCAGCGTGTAAATATGTTAAATTTTCTATTATAAAGCTGGTTTCGATATTTGGAACAATATCTTTTAAAATTTTATTTGCAATATTATCTATTGATTCACCTTTATTTATAAGATCATTTGCTGCTAAAATACAAAGAACTATTCCAGATGATAGATTTTGAGAGTCTATAACACAAATGCTGTTTTCGGGAAATTCTCGAGCAGCTATGCACGCGTTTTGATAACAAGAGGAAAATTTGCTTCCAATGTTAAAATGTATTACTCTATTGCCGTTGTTAACTATGCTTTTAAAAACATTTACGTAATCTTCGATGGTACACGCAGAAGTTTTCGGCAGCACTTTTGTTGTTTCATACTGATTAAAAATATCATTTGGGGTGATATCTATCATGTCTTTGTATGAACCATATTTTGTATTTACGTAAAGTGGAACTATTTTAATATCGAGTTCTTCAACTAAGCTTTTTGGGAGATCTGCGGGGCTATCTGCTGTTATTTTTATTTGATTCAATTTTATCCTCCATTTTTTAATGAACTAATATTTTTTACTAAAATAGCAACTTAAATGTTGCTTTATATATGCACGCTCAGATTATATCAAATATTTTTTAACAAAGCAAGTTTACTGATATTACACTCATAATCATAGCTACAAAATCACCAATTAATGCTGCAGGTAATGCATATTTTGTTTTTGATATATTAACTGCACCAAAATATATTGCTATTGTGTAAAATGTCGTTTCAGATGATCCAGCCATCACGCTAGCTATAAGACCAATTGTTGAATCGGGTGAATGATTTTTGAATATTTGTTCTAAAAAAGAAAGTGCACCGCTTCCTGATATTGGCCTTAATAGCGCAAGTGGAATTAATTCAGATGGAAGATGAAATATTGAAAATATTGGTTCTAAAAATTTGCACATGTAGGATAAAAAACCGGATGCTTCAAGCATACTGATAATTGCTATTATTCCTAACAAAATTGGAAAAATAGACATTGATGTTTTTAAGCCGTCTACAGCACCTTTTATAAAGACTTGAAAAATATCTATATTTTTAATTATACCGACGAAAAATATAATAGCTATTATAATTGGAATAAAATAATTGGTCATTTATTTTTTTTACTCCATATTTTAGAAAATATTTTAACTGCGATTATTGATGAAACTAATGCTGCTAAAGAGGAAAAAAGTGTTGGACACAAAATTTTCATTGGATCTGTTGAACCGCTATTGAAACGCAGAGCTGCTATTGTTGTTGGTATAATTTGTAGTGCTGATGTATTTAAAACACAAAATAAAATCATATTGTGGGAGGCATATGGTTTATTTTTATTTGATTTTTTAAACTTTTTCATTGCTTCTAAGCCAAACGGTGTAGCTGCATTTCCAAGGCCTAATAAATTAGCAGACACATTCATTGAAACAGCTTCTATTGATTCATCAGAAGGATTTTTAAACAATTTTTTAAAAATAGGTTTAAAAATTTTTGATATTGCTGAAGTTATTTTAGCATCTTGTGCTATTTTCATTATTCCGCTCCAAAAGCAAATAGCTCCACATATTGAGAAAAATAAATTAATTGCTGATTTGCTACTACCGATTACAGCAATGCTTACATCTGACATTTTGTTGGAAATTATTCCAAACAGTATTGATAATATTACGCCAAAGAAAAAGAACCATTTCATTTTATGATCACCACCCTATTTAAATCATTTATATGTTAATTTAATGGGTGTTATTATGGTTTTTTATAAGTTTTTGCTCGACTTTACATTATTGTTTTTATTTGATACAATAGTATAATGAAAAGGGGGCGTGATAGTGAAGAGGTTTATTTCAATTGTTTTATGTTTTTGTGCGGTGGCTTTTTTATTTTGTGGCTGTGGGAATAGTGAAAATAAAAATAATGATGTTAGTAGTAATTCGTCATGTGAAAATGATGATGGCAAAAAAACATATACATCAGATGAATACTTACTTGCTAGAAATGTTTTTGTAGATAAATATAAGGCTAGCATTAGCAAAATGCAAAAAGTTATTTCTGGCTTTGATTTTAGCGAAGGATCTTGGGCACAATATAAAGAGCTGCGTAATGAAATAAATAGTATATCTGATACTTTTTTTAGCAATGAACCAATGGTGTCAGAAGAAAATTTAAGCGATTTTAAATATATAAAAGAGCAAGTTCATAAATATTCTGATATTATAAACAAAATAGAGCAATATCGCGATAAGAGTGCTGATGAGCAAGCTGCTATTATTGCTGAAAGCATAAAAAGCATGAATAGGATTAATTTAAATTGGGAGTCTAAGTCTGAAGCTACGAGATAATTATTGGCTTTTTAATGTAGTCTAAGCCGCAAGGTTTTTTGTTTTTTTGACAAAACATAAAAAGATCTGTGGCTTTAGAGTCTAGACTAGAACTATATGGGAAATTTTTTGCAATAATTTTAAAGTTTGGAGTCACTAAAATATTGGTGGCTTTTTTTAATTGAGATAATATTTCTTGTCCTGTTTGATTAAAGCCTAATACTCTAGCGTATTGTGGATATTTTGGAAGATTTGTTTTTTGCATGTTAAGTAGGGCATAGTAGGCAATTCGTCTGAGCCTAGACATTGTGTATCTTTTAGTTTTTACTAATTCAAAAAATTCATCTAAATTTGTTGCGTTTTTAGACGCTTTATATAGTCTGTGCTCAAGGCCTTCGGTTACGTCTGGAAGATTGTAGAAATCTTCTATTGTCATATTTCGTAACTTATAAAATAATAGATCTGATGGAAAAATTGAAGGATATTTATATAAATTTAATATTGTTTTAGGAACATATTTGTGTAATTGATTCATATGCGTTCGAATATATGATGAACTGACAATATTATTGGATTCATCATTAGGATGTCTTTTTGTTGTTGCTACTGAGATTTTGCAATTTAAATTTAAGCATGCTTTTATATATTCTATGCCTAATGTGTTATTAGGAAATGAAAGTAATTCGGCATTTGGCCCTATTGCAAGTTGGCGAGCTTTTGGATAATTATATCCTTTTTTGAGATATTGCTTTATAGCTTGAGTATTATCTATTTTTTGACATATATTTGCAAGATAATTTAATTGGTCTATATTTCCTGACTCACTGCCAAAATTCAGCATATTTATATATTGTAATTCTTTTATTAAATATATTGCGGAATGTGCAAATCTTTCTGCCGAAGAACAAGAAAATGCGGTAGGAAGTTCTATTATTAAGTCTGCTCCACAATTTAACGCAGCTTGAGCGCGTGACCATTTGTCATATATGGCTAAAGAACCACGCTGCATTATGTGCCCGCTCATAATAATAACTATTGCATCTGATATTTTTTTAACTGAATTTATATGGTTTAGGTGGCCATTATGCAGAGGATTATATTCAGCTATTATTGCACAAATTTTCATAAATATTTTCTCCATATTGTATTTTTAAAAATTTAAATTGATTTTTATAAAATTAGTCACTTTTAGTTATCAAATAGTGATATATAGTGGTTGCTTTTAATAAATGTTTATTATATAATTGTCTTAAGCTATAAAAATAGTTTATATAAGATGTTGGGAGGATGTTTATATGATTAAGATTACAGCAAGAGGATTTGATCTTAAAGAAGGAACTAAATTAGGCGTTGAAAAAGAGCTTAAGAGAGTTGAAAAAATGTTGCCAGCAACATCTGGATTTGATGTTACAATATCTAAAAAAACTAGTGGTTATAAATGTGATGTTACTGTTAAAGATGCAGGTAGTTTTATTAGAGGTGAGGCTGTTTCAGATAAAATACAGCATTCAATTGATTTTGCGGTTGATGATTTGAAAAGAAAAATTAGAAAATTAAAAACATATCTTGTGGACAAAAAGCGTAGGTCTGGAATTGATAATCTCGCGCAGTCTATGGTTTCCCTTGGAGATGAAGTAGAAATTGAAAATAATAATCCCTCAACTGAAATAAGGCGTAAGAAAAAAGTTACGTTGCAGATGATGACTGATGATGAAGCGATTGTTCAAATGGAAATGTTGGGGCACACTTATTTTGTTTACATCAATGAAGACGGAAATACTAGCGTTATTTATAAGAGAAAAAAAGGATATGGCTTGTTGATATGTGAGTAGATAGAGATATTAACCATAGTGCTCTGATGTTTTATTGGAGCACTTCTTTATTGCCTTAATTATAGCATATGTTCTTTGGATTTTTCAATTTATAATTAAATCAGTTATTTGGCTGATGTAAACTTTTATCGATTAATTGACAAATAAATTTTATTAAGTTATACTTATAAGATATTGTAAATTTTTTAGAGAAGTTTGTTGAAACAAATTTTTGTTTTTTGAATAACTTTTATTTTCAAAGGGAGAGGATGAGTATATTGGCTAATATGAAAGCAGTGTCATATTTATAATTTGATGGCAACGCAAAAGAGGCTATTGAATTCTACGCCAAGGTGTTTAATGCCGATAAAGTTAAATTTTTAACTTTTAGATAGATGCCAAATCTTGAACTTAGTTTAGAAGAAAAAATGATAATGGATTCTTACATTGAATTTTCTGGCAACGTTTTGATGATTAGCGATGTTTTGCCGTCTATGCCAAAAACTGTTGGTAAGATTATCAAAGGAAATAATATATTGATTAGTGTAATAGGGGCTGATGATGAGGCTAATAAGAAATATTTTAATAATCTTTTAGGGTATGGTAAGCTGATCATGCCTATTTCTAGTGTGCCTTGGTCTAAGAGCTTTGGAATGTTAATCGATAAGTTTGGAGTTACTTGGAAATTTAATAGTGACGCAAAAGACTTTATTGATGGATTCAACAATTAATCATTTAATGTGATAGCTTTGCTATATTTTTATGTGAAAAATAGTTTAATAATAAACAGTGCTCTAAATTTTTTGCTGGAGCACTGTTTTATTTAATTAAAAAACTATAATAATAGTTGTTGCTTATTTGTACTGTATGGAATATTATAAATTATTTAAGAATTTTTGTTGAAACAAATTACCAAAAAGTAGCATGAAATATTATATTAAATGTAGAACTTATTTAAAATGGTCGACAAATTTTAATCGAATATGATATTATACATATGAGATTTTCAGATTGCTGTCAATTAATATGACAATATAATTGAATTATGTATTTGGCCTATTGTAGTTAGATTTTTTAATGCGTTTACTTTGTTTGTAATTTTATTATGACAATTTTTAATATTATAAAGGGAGTGCTGTGTTATGAAAAAATATTTAATTAAGGCAATGGTAATTATCATGATTATAGTTGAGTCTATGGCTTTTAATAGCATAAATGCTTTAGCTATTTGTGATGATATAAAAGGCGGAACTATTCTCCATGCTTGGTGTTGGTCTTTTAAAACTATAAAAGATAATATTCAGGAAATTGAAGATGCGGGCTATGATGCAATTCAAGTTTCTCCTCCTCAAGAGTGCAAAGTAAATAAAGAGTGCTGTAAATGCAAGCAAGAAGGCAAGATTGGATGCACATGTTTTCAAGAAAATTGGTATTATCTTTATCAGCCAACCAACTTTAAAATTGGAAATTATTCGTTAGGAACTAGAGACGAATTTGAAGAAATGTGTTCGGCGGCTAAGCAACACAATATAAAAATAATAGTTGATGTAGTGGTTAATCATGTTAGCATAGATTTGAGCTCAGTGTCTGATGATGTAAAAAAGATTCCAAATGTATTTCATAACCAAGGCGAACTTTCCGGAACAAATGCGGCTGATTGGCTTGATAGATGGAAAATAACACAGCGCGATATGCTGGGACTATATGATTTAAATACCGGTGATTTAGGTGTTCAAAAAATGATAAAAAATTATATGAACGATTGTTTGAAATGTGGAGCATGGGGATTTAGATATGATGCTGCAAAACATATTGAATTGCCTAAGGAAATAGATGGCGACTATGGTAGTGACTTTTGGCCTAACATAACAAAAAATGCAACGGATAATGGAGCAGGATATCAATATGGAGAAGTTTTGCAAGATTCAGTTAGTCGCTTTTATGAATATTCTAAATATATGGATGTTACTGCTAGTAAATATGGCAAAAAAATTAGAGATGCTATTCGTGGTAGATATTTAAATCACGGTTATATTATGGATTATGACAGTGAGGGCGTTAAAGGTGATAAATTAGTGACATGGGTGGAATCTCATGATAATTATGCTAATGCGCAGGATTGTAGCGATACATCTGCTTGGCTAAACGATAATGAAATAAGAGTTGGATGGGCAATTGTTGCAGGACGTGCTGCTGGAGTTCCACTATTTTTTAATAGACCTGTTGGAGGTGGCGGTAGAGATAATTTAGGAAGATTTAAACTTCAATTTCCTGAAAAAACCAAATTAGGAGATAAAGGCAGTGATTTATTCAAAGACCCTTATATTGTTGCAATAAACAAATTTAGAAAGGCTATGAAAGATGAAGACGAATATCTTAGGTCGCAAAATGGTAAATTACTTATAATTGAACGTGGAAATAAGGGAATGATAATAGTAAATTGGTCTGGAAACTCAGCAGTAAGCTCGGAAACCAGATTATCTGATGGAATATATACTGATGCTGTTTCCAATAAAGAATTTAAAGTTGAAAATGGAAGAATATCTGGAAATACTGAAAATGATATTACTATTTTAACCCAAAAATAACATATATTTAATAATAAAAACAAAGGATAGATGGGTTTGTCTATCTTTTGTTTTTTATTGGTCAAACCATTCTTTTATAATATCGATAATTTTTATTAACTCATGTTTTTTAATTATATACGGAACCATTGTGTATAAATAATTCAAAAATGGTCGGATAAACACTCCTCTTTTGTATGCAAATTCTTGAAATCCATTTATTGATTGTGAATCGAAAACTTCAATGCACATACACCCGCCCATTATGCGTATTTCTTTAATTTTTTTATGTTTAAAATGTGCTAATTGATTAAAGGTTATTTTTTTAATTTCTTTAATTTTAGACATATAATCATTTTGCTCAAAAATTTCTATTGATTTTAGAGCTATGTTACATGCAAGAGCATTACCCATAAAAGTTGGCCCATGCATTAAGGCTTTTTTGCTGTCATTATCATAAAATGCTCTATATACTTTAGTATTTGCTACTGTTACTGAATGGCCAATATATCCCGCAGTTAAAGCTTTACCTAAAACAAGTATGTCTGGGATGACAAGATCAGCCACAAATCGATTTCCAGTTCTTCCAAATCCAGTTGCTACTTCATCAAAAACTAGTAAAACATTGTATTTATCACATAATTCTCTAGCTCTATGTAAAAATGAAATATCATACATTTTCATTCCACCAGCACATTGAAGTAATGGCTCTACAATAAAGCAATTTAGTTCATTATGATATTTTTTAAATGCTTTTTCGAGACTAGGAATGTCAGTAGAAATATGAATAACATTTTGTTTTGGTCCGTAAGCTTCAATTACAAAATGATAATCAATATCATCGCCTACTTCCATTGTTTTAAAAGTGTCTCCATGATAGGCATTTTTGAGAGCTAAAATTTTTGTCCTATTCGTTTCGCCTTGGTTTATATAATATTGTAGAGCCATTTTTAAAGCCACTTCTACTCCAACACTGCCTGAATCTGAATAAAAGCAATAATTTAGGTCTCCAGGGAGCCAAGTTTCTAGTTTTTGCGATAATTGTTGAGCAGCATTGTGTGTTAATCCACCTAACATAACGTGAGAAAATCTATCCATTTGTTCTCTTATTGCTTTATTTAATTCAGGATGATTATAGCCGTGAATAACACTCCACCAAGAAGATATAGAGTCAATCATTTTATTATCTTCGGTATATAAATATACACCGTCTGCTTTAATAATTTTATATGGAGTTTTCATGTTTTTCATTTGAGTGTATGGATACCATATCATATTTTACTGTTCCCGCCATTTCCTGTTAATTATAAAGGGATTTTAATAAGTTTATGTCAATTTCTATGTCTTTGCAATTTGGTTCAACGCAGGCTATCACTTTAATTTTGGTTATATATTCACACATAAACAAATTATTACCATGTAATATGTTTGATTTATTAAAATTATTTAGTATAATTCCTTTAATAGGTATGTTTTTGCATTTCATATATTCAGCTGTTAAAACTACATTATTTATTGTGCCTAAACCTGCATCGGCTACAATTATACAAGATAAGTTTAACGCGGAAACAATGTCTTCAAGATTAATTTTTATAGAGTCCATTCGAATAGGACATATTATTCCGCCACTGCCTTCAACAGTGATATAGTCGTATTTTTTCTGCATCTTTTTGAAACATTTTTTTATAATTTCCATATCAACTGGATTGCCTTCATATTTTGCAGCAAGATGGGGAGCAAATGGACTCTCATAAATATAAGAGCACATTTCGTCTAAAGGCTGTTTAATTTTGGATATTTTTTTTACATATACGGCATCACCTGGAATTAATTGTCCATTCGAATTTCTTAT
The DNA here is from genome assembly GCA_902790675.1 of Oscillospiraceae bacterium. Lineage (GTDB taxonomy): Bacteria > Bacillota > Clostridia > Oscillospirales > Ruminococcaceae > RUG12519. The sequence continues at coordinate 88,013 of CADASU010000003.1, forward strand.
ATTGCCACTCATAGCTGCTTTATAATATGCAGTTTTTTGATTATATTCCTGAAATTTTTTTAAAATAAGAGCCGATACATACGTTTTACCAATATCTGTCCCAGTACCAGTAATAAATAAATTTTTACTCATGTTAATATATCCTTTAAAAGTATTTAACGACTATAGGTTTTAATTTTTTAGTTAATATTGCTGCAACAAAGCATAATAAAATGTCTCCTGGGATTGCTAAAACAAAACAATACCAAAATAACGGCCAAAGTGAAATAGGGGAGTTTATTACATAATTAGACATTATGTAATAGTAAACCATTCCGACAAAATATACTATAAAAAGACCTGTAAAATTGGCAATTAACATATTAACAAAATTACAGTTTTTTTGTAATTCTAAAATTTTTCCAGTCGCAAAAGTTCCAAATATGAAGCCTAAAATATATCCAAAAGTTGGCTGAAGAAAATAGCCTATTCCTCCTCCTACGGTAAAAACTGGTATTCCCAAAAGACCAATTATTGTGTAGCATAGCACACTTAAAGCACCATTTTTGCTACCAAGTAATGATCCCGCGAGAGTTGTAAATAAAAATTGTAAGGTGAATGGTAGCACAGGAATTGGAATTTTTATGAAAGTTCCAGCAATTATTAATACTACAAATATTGCACAAAATACAATGTCTTTAATTTTTTTACTGTTCGACATTATGCTGAATATTATCTCCTTTAAACAGTCAGTTTTCTGGTGAAACGTCAAATCCATATTTAATAAGCATATCTTTATCCTGAGATACGCTGTTACCAGAAGTTGTAAGCATATCCCCGGTAATGGCAGCATTTGCACCAGAAAAAAAAGCTTCTTTTCCACATTCATTTAATAGATTTCTACCTGCAGCCAATCTTATATAGGCTGTTGGGTTTATAAATCTAAAAATAACAACGGTTCTAATAATATCTTTTTCTTCCAATAGGGAGTTGTTTTCCAATGGAGTGCCTTTAATTGAAATTAATACATTAATTGGAATAGATTTTATATTTAATTTACTTAAAATAAGTGCCATATCTATACGGTCTTGCCATGTTTCTCCGAGACCAATTATTCCTCCAGAACAGACATTAAGACCTGCTTTTTGCGCTAATTTTATACATTTTATTTTGTCTTCAAATGTATGGGTTGTACAAATATTCGGAAAATATTTTTTAGAAGTTTCTATATTCGCGTGATATGTTTTAACACCTACATTGCGTAGCTTTATAAATTGACTCTCGGTTAATAGACCATGTGATGCACAAATTGAAATATCAGGACAATTTTTCCTCATCAATTTGTATGCTTCAATGGCCAATTCAAATTCACTATTTGACAAATTTCGGCCAGCAGTAACTATAGAAAATCTATGAACTCCATTAGATTCAGCTTTTTTACATTCAGATAAGATATAATCTTTATTTAAAAAGTCAAATTTGTTTATATTTGCTTTATTATGTGATGATTGGGCACAAAACTTGCAATTTTCAGGGCATTTTCCAGATCGTCCATTAACTATTGAACATAAATTAATATGATTTCCGCAGATACTTTTTCTAATTTTATTAGCGTAAATTTTTAAATCGTCCAAATTTTCGTTTAATAAAAAACTCAAGTCGTCTTTTTCTGTTAAACGATATCCATCTATGATATTATTAACTAATTGTTTTAGCAAAATATAATACCGGTGCCTTTCCTGATTTTTATTTAAAATATTAGTTAGACATTTTGAATCTAATACGATTAATGGTTCTATATAGTTTGTATGCTATATTGTACATTTTATACGACAATTTATTAAATACATAAGTAAATTCGCCAATATATTCTACAACATATCCACCAAAGCCGCGCTTAAATCCAAACACACCATACATTGGGTTATGTTCGTTGAAATCACCGCTAATTCCACCAAAATCATATATAGGGAGGCCTTTTTCTCGGCAAGCATTTATCATAGTCATTTGAAGTTTATACTGTGCCATCAAATGCATATAGTGGCTGTAGGTTCCGCCATACAAATAGTTTAGTCTATCTGGATCGAACACAAATAAGCCTGCACTTATAGGAATTTTATTTCTTTTTTCATTTTTAACAGTATTGAATAGTTTGTCTTTTGGAAAGTCAGATAAAAACTTGTCTCTATCTAAATATATAATTATCATTTTCACTCTATCGCCGAATTCTTTTTTCATTCTCTGATAGTATTCTAAAGATCTGTCAAAGCGATTTTGCCTTTCCGCTGTATGTTGCATAATATCTTTAAAGTCTTTTATGTTGTTTTTATTTACGTCTACAACTTCTAGTGGATATTTTTCACACTTTCTTATACATCTTCTTGCTCTTTGATTCATGCCCTTTAAAATTTCTTCCATAGGTTTATTTACATCTAAACAATAGCTCCATCTGAATTGCGTATCTTCAAGAATATCTTTAGTGAAGCCGTTATGTTCAAATTCTAATTTTGTTAAACTGTCAATAATGCTCTGATTAGAAAATCCGTCGTCTACATAATTTCCAGAATTATCGTGATGTTTATACATGATTAACGGATCTATTTTTAATACAATTCCACCTTTATTTTTTAGAAATTTCTTTATATTATTTGTAAAAAATTTTAATAATTTTTCATTTTTATAATCCAATAATAGTCCTCTAGGAGAGTAAAAAATATATTTATTTAAGAATATTTTTTTCCCTAAAATTAAGGCACAAGCTATTATTTTTTTATTTTCTTTAACGCCAACAAAATAACTAATCCATCCTGTTTTTTTCTTTATTTTTGCCCAAGAACTACTTTGGCAAAAACAACTAACAGGTATCTTATTACAAGCATTATCAAATTCATGTTCAGTTAACTTTAAAAATTGCATAAATAAAACCTAACCTTTCATTTATTAAGACTATTAATAGGTTATATCATTTTTTAAATGTTTTGTCAATTTTTAATATATATGTTATAATTAGCAGTGTTTGAAAAATTTAGTTATTTGTTAGGAGGTAATTACCCTATGAAAAAAAGGGTTAAAGATATTTATAGCAGTAACGAACTGAAGAAAAATAATAGAATTGGATTTTTTAAAAAACCTAATTCACCTAAAGGTGTATTTGCATTAATTGGCAAAATAATTGTTTGTGGGTTGCTTTTATTTATTATTGGATTTAGCATAGTTATAACTGGAATGACAGTTTATGTTATGAAGGCCACCGATACTCAAACAGGAATAAATTTAGAAAAAGAGAGTGTTATGAAAACCGGCGTTACTACCATCTATGGTAAAGATGGTGGTGGAAACAATGTGACTTTGACTTCAATAGCTAATGGAACTACTAGAATTTGGTGTGATATTGATAAAATTCCTAAGCATGTTAAAGATGCTTTTGTTGCTATTGAAGATAATAAGTTTTATCAGCATGATGGAGTGGATTTTCAGCGTACTTTTGTTTCATTTCTCAACATGTTTCTACATTTTTGGGGAACGCAAGGGGGATCTACAATTACTCAGCAACTTGTAAAAAACGTAACTGGCGACAAAGATGTTGGAGGAATTGAAGGAATAAAAAGGAAAACTAGAGAAATATACCGTGCAATTAGTCTCGAAAAAACATATAGCAAAGATCAAATTCTTCAGGCATATTTAAATATTATTCCTATTGGAGGGCGCAATGGAGATTATGCAGGAATCCAAACAGCTGCTAAGTTGTATTTTAATAAAGATATTGCAAATGTAACGATTGCGGAAGCAGCTTCTTTGGCAGTTATAACAAAAAAACCAATGGTTTATGATCCTATCCATAATCCAGAAAAAAATAAAGAACGTAGAGACAAAACATTAAGAAAAATGCTGGAATTAAAAATGATTACTCAGAAAGAGTATGATGATGCTGTTAAAACTCCTGTTAAAGCTAATCCCGGCAAAGTAATTGATAATAATGGAAAAAATTATCAGAGCTATTTTGTGGACTCTACTTTAAATCAAGTGGTTTCAGACTATATGAAAAAATATAATTTGGATAATTGGGATGAAGCTAATGCTAGAGTAAAATCTGCTGGATTTGATATATACACTACAATTGATATTGATATGCAAGAGAAACTTGAGCAGATGTATGAAAATCCATCGACATTTGGCTGGAGTAATTTTAATAACAAGCCGCAGTCAGCTTTTGTTATATATGACTTGAATGGTAATATGAAAGCATGTGTGGGGGGAACAGGGAAGAAACCGGTTGGTGATCGATCTACAAATAACTATGCTAATTTAAATAGGTCTCCCGGGTCTACTATGAAGCCTATAGCGGCGTATGCACCTGCTATAGAAAACAATTATTTAACATATTCTTCTCTGGTTGAAGATTCCCCAATAAGAAAAGTGGATGGAAATGATTGGCCTCAAAACTATGATAGAAAATATTTTGGAAAAATAACTGCTGCATATGCTCTGGAAAAATCATTAAATACAATACCTACAAAATTGGTTGAAAAAATGGGTGTAAAAAGTGTTTATAATTTTTTAAGTGAAAAATTAAAAATAACCGGTTTGGTCGATCCCGATCATCCTTTAAAGGATGGTAGTTGTGAGTCTTCTGGTATTGCTATGGGCGCTTTAACAAAAGGAATTAAATTGAGTGAATTAACGAATGCATATCAAATTTTTGGTAATGGCGGGCAATTTAACAAGGCCACTACATATACTGAGGTTATAGATTCGTCGGGTGATGTTGTTTTAAAAGCTGATAAAAATTCAGAAAAGGTTATTGCTTCCGATACCTCAGCTGTGATGAACCGAATGCTTAGAAATGTTATACAAAATGGAACAGGTAAGGCAGCAAGTTTGGATAGTATGGGAATAGAAGTGGTTGGAAAAACGGGTATGAGTAATGATAATAAAAATTTTACTTTTGTTGGTTTAACACATGATTATGTTGCTGGAGTTTGGGTGGGATATGCTGATGGAAAGGAACTTCCAACGCAAACCATTAATCAGCCTTCGAAAATTTTTCATGCTGTTATGAGTAAAATTTTTAAAGGGAAGAAACAAGAACATTTCGAATATTCATCAGCGAAGGAAGCCATGTATTGCAAAGATACTGGGTTAATAGCTAATGAGTCTTGTCCAAATAAGGGAAAAGGATATTATAGATTGAATAGTGTAAATAATAAGTGTAATATGCACTGGTAGTTAGTAGTAACTATGAAAAAATAACCTCACAGCTAAATAAATGTGAGGTTATTTTTTGCTAAAAAACTAGCCCTCTTATAATAATAAGCAAGGCTAAAATACTATAAATTTTTATTTTTGTTTAGTTCTTTTAATAACTTTGAGTCTACTAAACTCTTCTCTTTCTTTTTCTTCCAAAGCATTAGAAATATAGTTAATTGTCTTTTCAAATTTAGGTATATTCACATTTTTAAGAGCATTGGCACGTCTTTGTGTTTTCTTAATTTCGTTGGCTAGTCGATATACACTATTTTCTACTTCAGCTAAAACAACACTAATTCTTTTAGCTTTATCAAAACATATATATGCTATATCTAAGTGCGAATTAGTTCCGGAAAAGCCATATGCTCTTGTGTCAAACTCTGAATTAAGGGTTACCTTGGGAATTTCAACGCCCATAACACTTTTATATTTTATTTCAATTCCTGTTTCCACTTCTATTCCCTTAGCAATACTATCACAAATGCCTAGCGTGATATTGGCCGTTTGCAAGGCTTTGTATGCTGTATCAAATGTTGACTCTATTTCACCACGTATTGACTTAGCTGTATCTATTAAAGACATCATTTCTCTAACCAATATATTTCTTTTTTTGTCCATCAAATCGAAACCAAGCTTAGCAAGCATTAACGACCTTTTAATATTTATCAAATTTCCTTTGGTGGGAAATATGGAAAAACTCATTTTTTAACACTCGCTTTCTTAATTTATATTGTGCTTTTGAAACGTTGTGATCTACTAGGATCGTAAACTTTGTCTAATAATTCACTGTCTATTCTATCTAGTTCTTCTTTTGGTAATAAGCAAAGCAAATCCCATCCCAAGTCTAAAGTTTGTTCTATTGTTCTATCTTCATCATCGCTTTGAGTTAAGAAATTGGATTCAAAATTCTTACCAAATTCTATATAGGATTTATCTGTTGCAGATAGCTCTTCTTCTCCTATAACTGACGCTAGAGAACGTGCATCTTGAACTTTAGCGTAACATGCAAAAAGCTGACTAGCAACTGCTTGGTGATCTGATCTTGTATATTTTTCACCAATTCCGTCTTTCATAAGCCTTGATAAAGAAGGGAGAATAGAAACCGGTGGATATACGCCTTGCTGATATAATTCTTTGGAAAGAACGATTTGCCCTTCAGTTATATATCCTGTTAAGTCTGGGACAGGGTTTGTTATATCGCCATTTGGCATAGTGAGAATTGGAATCTGAGTTACCGATCCTTTGGAGTTTTTTAGAACACCAGCTCTTTCATAAAGCTGAGCTAAATCAGAATATAAGTAACCAGGATATCCTTTTCTTCCAGGAATTTCACCTTTAGATGATGAAAATTCCCTTATTGCTTCAGCATAAGATGTCATGTCTGTTAATATAACTAAAACATGCATATTTTTTTCATATGCCAAATATTCTGCCGCTGTTAAAGCACACCTAGGCGTTAAAATTCTTTCAATTATTGGATCATTAGAAAGATTAATAAACATTGAAACGCGCTCTAATACGCCACTTTCCTCAAATTTAGTTTTAAAATAATCAGCAATGTCATTTTTTACGCCCATAGCGGCAAACACTATACAAAAATTATTATCTTCTTCTTTGTCTGCTATTTTAGCTTGTTTTACTATTTGAACAGCAAGCTTATTGTGTGGCAATCCTGAATCAGAAAATATTGGTAACTTTTGGCCTCTAATTAGAGTAGTGAGCGCATCAATTGAAGATATACCAGTTCTTATATAATTTCTAGGATAATTTCTTGAAACAGGATTGATAGCAGCACCATTAATATCTGCATATTTTTCAGCAAATATTTCACCAAGGCCATCTATAGGCTTGCCAGCACCATTAAATATTCTTCCCAATAGTTCAGTTGACAACGGGATTTCTAGAGGTTTTCCTGTAAAATGAGTTGATGTGTTTTCCATTGAAAGATCGTTTGTTCCTTCAAATACTTGTATTACAACTCGCTTACCATCTATCTGAACTATTCTGCCTTGTCTTTTGGTATTATTTTTTAGATGTATTTCTACCAGTTCATCAAAACCAGCATTTTCCACGTCGTCTAAGACTATTAATGAACCATTTATTTCTTTTAATCCAATATGATGCAATGCCATATTAAATTATCTCCAATCTGTTTAAATTAATTATTTAGTTGTTTTTTTATGAACAGGTCAATTTCATCATAATAAGTATTAAATTTGTCTAAATCATCATTCGGAATATCGTATTTTATTCTGGACAATTTTGTGAAAATGCCACTTTCAACTAAAACTGAAAAGGGAATACTATGAGATATTAATTTAGATGCATTTTCATAAAAATATATAATAATCTTCATCATTTGCTTTTGCTTTTCTAGTGTCACGTAAGCATCATCTTTATGAAATGCATTTTGCTGTAAAAAGCCAACTCTTATGACTTTTGAAATTTCTATTACTAGTTTTTGATCATCTGGTAAAACATCGGCTCCAATTAGCTTAACAATTTCCATTAACTTAGATTCCTCTGCTAATAGGGCTGAAATTTTTTGCTTTATATTTAAAAAGTCCTCACCAACTTCGTTATCGTAAAATTTTTTAAGGTCTTCATCATATTCACTATAACTTGTTATCCAGTTTATGGCTGGATAATGTCTAGAATATGCGAGAGCTTTATCTAAAGCCCAAAAACAGCGAACAAACCTTTTTGTGTTTTGAGTTACTGGTTCAGAAAAATCCGAGCCTTGCGGGGAAACGGCTCCAATAATTGTTACCGATCCTTCTTGGCCTGATAGAGTTTCCATATATCCAGCTCGTTCATAAAATTGAGATAATCTAGATGGTAAATAAGCTGGAAATCCTTCTTCAGCAGGCATTTCTTCAAGTCGACCAGAAATTTCTCTAAGAGCTTCTGCCCAACGAGATGTTGAATCTGCCATTATAGCAACATGATATCCCATGTCTCGGTAATATTCTGCTAATGTTATACCTGTATATATTGATGCTTCTCTAGCAGCAACAGGCATGTTTGAAGTATTAGCTATTAAAGTAGTTCTATCTGTTAGCGCTTTACCGGTTCTAGGATCAATTAATTCAGAAAACTCTTCCAAAACTTGAGTCATTTCATTTCCGCGCTCACCACAACCTACGTAAATAATTATATCAGCATCGGACCATTTTGCAAGAGCATGCTGAGTCATCGTTTTACCAGTACCAAATCCACCTGGAACAGCAGCTGTTCCACCTTTTGCTATTGGAAACATAGTATCTATTATTCTCTGACCAGTTATTAAAGGCCTTGATATGCTAAGCCTATTTTTAACAGGCCTTGCTACACGAATTGGCCATTTTTGACACAAACTTAACTCATGGACATTACCATTTTCATCTTCAATAATAACTATCGTATCATTTACTTTATATTGGCCATTAGGCTTAATCTCTTTTACAACACTAGTTTTTAGTAACGGTGATAGCATACATTTATGAGTAATCATTGATGTTTCGGGGCAAGTTGCGTATATTTCACCAGGATTTATTGTATCGCCAACTTTTACAGTTACGGTAACGTCGTAAGTTTTGTTCTCATTTAAAGAAGGTATATCTGAACCTATGCCTATAAAAGCACCACTAGACTTTTCCATTTCTTTTAGTGGGCGCTCAATACCATCAAATATGTTTGATATTATTCCAGGACCTAATGTTGCAAAAAGTGGTGTGCCAGTAGAATATATAGGTTCACCAGGCTTTAATCCGGTTGTGCTTTCATAAACTTGAATTGTTGTTTCATTCTCATTGATTGAAATGACTTCACCTATTATTTTATTTTTGCCAACATATACCATCTCCATCATTGAAAATTCTGTAGCTTTGCGAGCTTTTATAACAGGTCCGTTTATGGAGAAAATTTTACTACTCAAAATTTGTCACCTCATTTCAATCATTTTCTATTATAAGTCCACTAGTTTTTAAAAAATGCTGGCGCTGATTATTAAGAATTGAAGAAATTGTTTTGTCAATCACAATATTGGATTGCTTGTCAATTAAAACAAATCCACCTAATTTGTTTTGATCGTCTACAAGCACGCTAGAGATATTTTTAAACATTAAAAGATCTTTTTTTAATTTTAAATCTTCGCGTCTAACTTTAATTTCAGTATCGTTAAAATTTAATTCATCAAAAACTTGTTTAATTTTATTTAATAAATAGTCTTTATATTTATCTGAATTTACAAAATCTAATATTTCTTTTTCAGATTGCTGCATTACCTGCTTTATAAGCTCATTTCTGAAAGACAAAATCTTTTTCTTGAAATCCAGACTTTTTTTCGACAGCTTATAGTTAAATTCGGATTTTACGTGCCTAATGCGATTTTGCATATATATGAAAATTTCTTCTAGCTGTTTTTGCTTTGCATTATTGAGCTCTCTTTGCTCATAATTTGAAATATTTTGATTCATACGAGCAATTTTTTCATCAGCATCTTCTAGTATAGCTTCCTGAAATCTTAAAAGCTTTTGCTTATCATATGACATAGTAGCTCACACTCTTCTCGTTTATATTTTTACACCTATTGATTCACGAACATATTCTGTTATGGTTTCGCTTATATTAGAATTGCTGTGACGGTCTGGAATTTCTACGAGCAAAGGATATTTGCAATGTAGTTTTATATTATAAATTTTTTCAGGGCAAAGAGACATAAGCTTATGTGAAATTAAAACAATAGCTATTTCATTATTCTTGCAAGCTTCATCAATAGTACGACTAAATTCTTCAGATGTATGCACCACAGTTCCTTCAATTCCGGCCAGTCGCATTCCCATTTGTGTATCAATATTGTCACTAATGCAGAAGAATTTCATTAAAATCACTTCCTTAGAATATTAATATTAAAAATGAAATAATAAGTCCATATAGAGCGATTCCTTCACCAAAAACAACAAATATCATAGCTTTACCGAATGTTTTTGGGTTTTCACTATAGGCACCTATTGCAGCTGGAGTAGCTCCTCCAACAGCTATTCCTCCACCAATTGCAGAAATTCCTACTGATAATGCTGCACCTATATATTTTAAACCATTATCGGAAGCATTTTTTGCTGTTTCGGCTGCTTCGGCTGCAGAAACCATACCTGTTGCTAGCATTATTACTGACAGTATAATTAGCATACCAAAAAACATGCATAGATGCAGGATAAAGCGATGTTTGACAGCAACTTCACCTTTAGTTGATGTTAAAATTGGAACAACCGGAATTAATGTTAATGCTATTCCCAAAAGTGGTAAAATAAATAAAAGAATATTCATGATTGAATCCTCCAAAAATAATAATTTTATATAATTTTAATATATAATAAAGTCTTTAAAATTATTTTGAATTTTTTTCAAAGACTACTTTGGCTGGTTTAAATGGTTTGCCATCTGAATTATAAAATCTACTAAATATCTCGTAGAAAATTAGACGAAGTGCTTGTATGGAAACCATAAGGCCTTCCAATCCTATAACAAATACATTTCCAATGATTATGATTATTGGGTTTAATAATGTCCCTGCTGCCATATGAGCAAATTTTATAACAACCAGCATTAATGCTGCGTGACTTAAAGCTAATCCACCTACACGTAAAAACGAAAGGGTATTTGAAAAATAGCTCAAAATTATGTCAACCATATCGAAGGAAGCGTCTATTGCGTTAAATTTTTCTAGCTTTTCTTTATTATTGTTATTTAGTTTTTTATCAATTGCGTTTGATAAAGGTTTGCTGAAAAAAATTACAAATAGTGGAAAAACAATAGCACACACTATAAATATAGGATTAAAAACATTTATACTTAGAACTATCATTAATATCATAGCTATTAATGAACCGCCATATACAGTAAGTCCCGCCAATCCATTGTTAGAAAATAATGCGTTTCCAATTTTATGATTTTTTAAATTAAGAAAGATATTTATAATCATAGATATAATTATTATAGCAACACCCAATATAAGAGAAAACATAAGTATTTTCATTGAGTTGGTTGATTCTAAAATGTTAAATGGAAATATAGAACCCAGCCCTATCATTCGCCAAAAGTTTGAAAAAAGTCCTTCAAATCCAAAACACGACCCATAGGCTAAACCACACAAAACACTGAATACGGAGCATCTAGTTAAAATTAACCCTATTACGTTTTTCTTTAGTTTCCACACTAAAAGCCCTGTGATAAATAAAACAATTCCTTGTCCCACATCACCAAACATGATGCCAAACAAAATGCAATAAACAAGGCCAATATAGCTTGAAGGATTCAGATCTTTGTATCTGGGCAATCCATACGTTTCGACATACATTTCAAATGGTTTAAATAGCCAACATGTTTTTAATTTTACAGGGGGAGTATGACTATTATTTTCTTCTGCCGACAAAGATTCAACAACAACGCCTGACATATCATCAAACATTTTAACAAATGTGTTAATATTGCTGTGAGGAACAAATCCGTTTATATGAAATTTTTTTCTGCCAACAACTGCGAATTTTCTATATTCAAAAGTATCGTGAAGCATTTTTACTTTGCAATATAATTGTAATAAATGTTTAGAATTTTTATCTTTAAATGCATCAATGCTAGATTTTATATGTTCTAAATTTGTTTTTTCTTCCTCTATTTGAGCTTCAATATTTGAAATTGCAAATTGAGGAGTTCCTCGAACATAATCTGGTATACAATATTCTTCAAAATATAAAGACTTAAAGCAATTATATGTTTCTGTTGAATATTTAATAGGTGTGATATATATTCCCCAGCAAAAGTCTTTGCTTTTATCTAGCGGCAAGAAGAAGAAAAGCTTATTGCTAAAATAAGATGATTTTAAATAGCTATCTATTGGCATTCTTCCAAATCGTACATCTACATATTTAGCTTTGAAAATATTTTCTATATTAACGCTTAATTTAGACATGTGTTTTATTTGTAGCAAAGACTGATTCATCAAATCTATCATTACATTTAGTTTGGAAATTTCATTTGTATCACTAGTAATTTTTTTGAAAACTTCATCAACAAATCTACAGTTACCATCATCTAATTCTAATGAATGATAATCTTCAAAACGTGGTTTAATGTTTAACATGAAAAGTATTTGATTAATTTTATTTAAAACATCAGTGTATGGATTTGGTTCACTTAAATTTGTGAAACCATCGATTTTAGCGTCGTTTTCCACATTTTCGGGATGAAACATTTCGCATTGTACAGTTCTAACTAATGTTTCATCTAAATCGGATATTTTTCCTACAATATTAACAAACGACATTTTATCTATAGACATAAAATAACACCTCCTTTATTTTCATTTTATTAGCAAGCTCTTAATTTCATTTGGAGATACTTTATATCGTATGCCTTCAATGATGTAAATCAAGTTTGAAATTTCTATTTGAGATAAAACATAAAACGCATAAAAAACCGTAGAAACATTGTTAGATAAATGCAAATAATGTTTACATAGTTTGTTTTTAAGTCTAGAAGCATAGTTTTCTATATAATAGACTTCGGTTTCAGATATTTTATTTATTTTATAATTATTTGAAAATAAATCTTGCATCAATTTATTTAGTTGATCTGAGCTAGAAGAAGAAATTGCCTCTTCAATTTTATCTTTAGTTAGAGATCTAAAGAATGGAAAAATGCGACTTTTTATTTGGCCAGGATTAGATTTAAATAAAACTTTTTCTCTATATATATTGCATATGTTCAAAATGTCTAATCTGGTTCCGGTTAAACGATTTAGTTCCATTCTTTCAGATTTTTTTGATTTGTGATTTATTATATTAAATAAGCGCTTAAAAAAGTGACTATACATAGAGTGCTCGCACGATATATAGTTTATTTTGGGCTCTTCATATGTTGGTTTGTGTTTAAGCAATACTTTGTAATAATGAGTATTATTTAAACATTCAAGTAAATCATCAAAAGATCTTGCTTTAGCTAGTTCTAACAGGTTAACACGGCATTTTGATATAAGAAAGCCAGGCAACGACACTATGAATTCACTAGGATTATTTGCTTTTAATAATAATATCATTCGCAATATTTCGAGTATTTCAAACTCTTCAATTATCATTTTAAACATGGCATTTTCATTGTTGTTCAGATAGTGATATATTTTTGAATAGTTCTCAAAAGCTTGCTTCTTAATTAGAACTTCTAGCTGACCTCTATGGATGGTAACTTCATTAACATTGTTTAATATAGTTGAATAAGTTGTATGATTTTTAAGATATGCGGCAATGTCTGGGACACTTTTACACATGATAAGGTCCTCATATTGCTTGGATTTTAGCATATTTCCATACATAGTTCGAGTCTTAGCAATAACTGAATTATCGGAAAAAATAGACATCTTTAATCAACCTTCTTTTTATATAGATATAATTCTGAATTTATTTTGACAGTGTGCTTAATACTATGTCTTTAACCCATTTATTGCAATTTTCGTTATATATTTGTTCTAGAGTTTTTCGATCTGATTGATATTTCTGTTCTAATATTGAAATTTGTTCTTCAAAATTTTCCAATTCACACTTTTCAAAATCAGACAATTTTTGATTTGCTTCATTTTTCATGTTGGTAATAATATCTTGCTTTTTTTTATTTATATTTTTTAATATATCTTTATTTTTATTTTTAGCTGATTTAATTTTTTCTTGAGCAATATTGTCAATTTTTAAAACCTCTGTTATTAATTGATCCATAAAAGCTCACTCCTAATTTTATATAAAATACTACAATAATCGATACAGTACATTCTATCACATCTATTTATTTTTAACAATGAATTATAAGTACAAAAAACGCTCAAAAAACACTAATTATATTGTGCAATATGCACAATGTGTTTTAATTTAAAAATATCAATTTTTTAAGCTCTGTATTGGAGCAGGAATTGTTCCGCCTCTTGATATAAATTTTAAAGGAGATGCAACACCTACATTCATAACCGGACCAGAACCCAGCAAACCTCCAAAATTGAGTTCTTCGCCAATAGATTTATTTATAGCTGGAATTAATCTTACTGCTGTTGTTTTCGAATTTATCATTCCTATTGCTGCTTCATCTGCTATTATTGCAGATATAGTTTCGGGGGTAGAACTGCCAGGAATAACTATCATATCTAGTCCAACAGAGCATACTGCGGTCATAGCTTCAAGCTTTTCTATTTTTAAAGTACCGCATCTAGCTGCGTCAATCATGCCAGCATCTTCTGTTACAGGAATAAATGCACCAGATAGCCCGCCAACTTTTGAGGAGGCCATAACGCCCCCTTTTTTTACAGCATCATTAAGTAATGCTAAAGTAGCCGTGGTTCCAGGACATCCACATTTTTCTAAACCAATTTCTTCCAATATATGCGCTACAGAATCACCGATTGCTGGAGTTGGAGCTAAAGATAAATCTACGATACCAAACGGCATATTCAATGCTTTAGCAGCTTCTGTTCCAACTAACATCCCAGCTCTTGTTATTTTGAATGCTGTTTTTTTGATTATATCTGAAATTTCTGTCATATTTGAATTTGGACATTTTTTGATAGCAGAATGGACTACTCCGGGACCAGATACTCCTACATTGATTATGCAATCTGGTTCTCCAGGCCCATGAAAAGCACCTGCCATAAAAGGATTGTCATTTGGAGCATTGCAAAAAACCACTAATTTTGCGGCACCTATACAATTTTTATCTGATGTCATCTCTGCGGTTTTTTTAATTATCTTTCCCATTAAAGCAACAGCATCCATATTAATTCCCGATTTTGTTGAGCCAATATTTACTGATGAACAAATATAGTTTGTTTCCGCTAAAGCGTAAGGAATAGACTCTATTAATTCTTTATCACCAGCTGAAAATCCTTTTTGTACTAATGCAGAGTATCCT
Source organism: Oscillospiraceae bacterium (assembly GCA_902790675.1). GTDB lineage: Bacteria > Bacillota > Clostridia > Oscillospirales > Ruminococcaceae > RUG12519. Next base: position 103,163 of record CADASU010000003.1, read on the forward strand.
CCAATAAAATCCACGCCACATTTTTTTGCTACTTTTTCAAGGATATATGCAAATTTAATTGGGCTTTGCTTAGTGCATGATGATATAATAGATATGGGAGTAACAGAAATTCGTTTATTAATTATGGGTATGCCGTACTTATTTGATATATTTTCACAAACATTAACTAAATTTTCAGCTTTTTTGCATATTTTATCATATACTTTTTCACAAGCGATATCTATTGAGGGATGAATGCAATCTAAAAGGGAAATGCCCATAGTAACAGTTCGAATATCTAGGTGCTCATTTTCTATCATATCTATCGTTTCGATAATATTATTTGTGTTAATCATTAAATATTTTGCTCCTTTTTATATTTTGTGCATAGAATTAAAAATATCTTCATGCATAACGTGAATTTTCATTCCTAATTTTTTGCCAACGCTTTCAAGTTCTTCTTTAAATTCTTTTAAGCTTGAGTTCATATTGTCTATGTTAATAATCATAATCATATTGAATAGATTATTTATTATGTTCTGATTAACTTCTAATATATTTGAATTATAGTTTGCACACACTGTGCTTATTGTGGAAAGAATTCCTACTTGATCGTGACCCATAACGGTTATAATGGCTTTCATAAAATTTCTCCTTAAAATCATTATTAATAATCATATCGTTAGTTTTTAATTACTTCAAAGATGATAGATATTTATCTATTGCGTTTGATGCTTTTTTACCAGCGCCCATAGCTAAAATTACTGTGGCAGAACCAGTTACCACATCACCGCCTGCAAAAACACCTTCCTTAGAAGTTAAACCAGTTTGTTCGTTAACTATTAAACCTCCCCAGTCATTTGTTTTAAGACCAGGCGTGTTGTTTTTTATTAATGGATTGGGTGATGTTCCTATAGATATTACTACACAGTCTATATCTATTTCAAAATCGCTATTTTCTTTTTGTATAGGACGTCTTCTGCCAGATTGATCTGGCTCGCCTAGCATCATTTCAGAACATATTATTTTATTTGCAAAGTAGTTGGAATCTCCTTGTATTTCTTTTGGATTACATAAAGTTTTAAAAATAATGCCCTCTTCTTTGGCATGCTCGATTTCTTCCATCCTTGCTGGCATTTCTTTTTCGCTTCTTCTATATATTACATATACCTTTTCCGCACCGAGACGCTTTGCCGATCTAGCAGCATCCATAGCAACGTTTCCTCCGCCAACAATCGCCACTTTTTTACATTTTTTGATAGGAGTACTTGAATCTGGCATATATGCTTTCATTAGATTTATTCTTGTCAAAAATTCGTTAGCTGAATAGACTCCGTTTAAATTTTCTCCTGGAATATTCATAAAGCGGGGAAGTCCTGCGCCAGAACCAATAAATATAGCTTTATAATTTTGGCTAAAAAGTTCGTCTATAGTAATGCTACTGCCAATTACTATGTTTGTTTTTATTTCAACCCCCATATTTTCGAGATTTTGTAGTTCTTTTTCAACAATGTTTTTAGGTAGTCTAAATTCTGGGATGCCATATACCAATACTCCGCCTGGAATATGTAGTGCCTCAAAAATAGTTACTTTATATCCTTTTTTTGCTAAATCTCCAGCACAGGCCAAACCAGCTGGGCCAGAACCTACAATTGCAACTTTTTGTTTGCTACTGTTTTTGGGCTTAGATTGCTTTTTAACATTTTTATTATGCCAATCTGCAACAAATCTTTCCAAATTGCCTATTGCAACCGGCTCACCTTTAATGCCTCTAACACATTTACTCTCACACTGAACTTCTTGCGGGCAAACACGACCACAAACCGCTGGCAAAGAAGATGATTTGCTTATTATATCATATGCTTCTTCAAATTTTTTTTCTTTAATTTTAGAAATAAAATTAGGAATATCTATTGAAACAGGGCACATAGATACGCATGGTTTGTTTTTGCAATTTAAGCATCTATTTGCCTCATTGATAGCTTGCTCTTCAGTATATCCTAAAGCTACTTCGCTAAAATTTGTGATCCGTGTGGAAGGATCTTGATGGGGCATTTTAGTTTTTTCTAAGCTCATGTTTGGCATTTTTAATTTGCTCCTTTAAAAATATTACAAGTTTTTTCATATGATTTTTTTTCAAAGTCTTTATACATTTTAGACCTATAAATAGCTTCATCAAAATTTACTAAATGTCCATCAAAATCTGGACCATCTACGCATGCAAATTTTGTTTTCCCTCCAACAGTTAATCTACATCCTCCACACATTCCTGTTCCGTCTATCATTATTGGATTCATAGATATGGTTGTTTTTATATTGTGCTTTTTTGTTAATTCAGAAACAGATTTCATCATTACTAAAGGACCGATAGCAATCACTTTATCATATTTTTCGCCACTTTTTATAAGTCTTTCTAGAGCTGTTGTTACGAGGCCTTTGTTTCCGATAGATCCGTCGTCACTCATTAATATTAGCTTATCCGATATTTTTTCAAATTCGTTTTTTAAAATAACTAATTCTTTATTTCTAAAACCTATAATGGAGTGTACAACAGTATTTTGCGAATTTAAATATTTTGCGATTGGATATGCTATTGCACATCCAACTCCGCCGCCTATTACAGCAACTTTGTTTAAATTATCTAATTGTGATGCTTTACCTAAAGGACCAACTAAATCGTTAATATAGTCATTTTCATTTAGACAGTTTAATTGTTTTGTTGTTGATCCAACTATTTGAAATATTATAGTTACTGTACCATTTTCTTTGTTATAATCGGCAATAGTTAGAGGAATTCGCTCTCCATCTTTATCTACTCTTAATATTAAAAACTGCCCTGGTTTAGCTTTGTTGGCTATAATGGGGGCTTCTATTTCCATTAAAGACACCGTGTTATTTAGAACTTTCTTTTCTATGATTTTAAACACTGACCAAAACCTCCAAATATTTGTGAGTTTAATTTAAATTATAACATATTATACTATAAATTAAATATGTATTCAACATATAACAGTTGGTGATATTAACAGATTACTAAATATATATTTTTTATAGCATAAATAAATTTTATTTAGAATATAGTTTTATTATTTTAGTAGTTGATTATTAAAAAATTTATGATTATTGAAAGTTATAGTTTTATTTGCTATAATGTTGACGAGTGTTGTAGGTTTGGTTTTAGTTATATTATTATCGCTTTTTTGTATAATATTAAATCAATAGAATTGGAGATTATAAAAATGATGGTTATGAATAAAAAATTAAAAATTATGTTTTTAAGAGTAACGTTGTCTGCTATTTTTTTGGTCTCTATAATGTTTTTATCTGTGGATGGATGGACTAAGTTTTTTCTGTTTTTGATTCCATATTTTATAATTGGCTGGGATGTTGTTTATAAAACAATTAAACATTTGTGTAAGTTTGATTTACTAGATGAAAATTCACTGATGTTTATTGCAACGGTTGGTGCTTTTGCTTTGGGAGAATATGTTGAAGCTGTTGTTGTTATTTTATTATATCAAATAGGGGAGTTATTTCAAGATTATGCCGTCGATTATTCACGTAAGTCTATATCTTCTTTAATGGATATAAGGCCAGATTATGCTAACTTGAAGTGTGAAAATAATATATTGCAAGTTGCTCCCGAAAAAGTTAATGTGGGAGATGTTATAGTTGTAAAGCCTGGCGAAAAAATACCATTAGATGGCATCATAAAAAGTGGGTCTTCGACTTTAGATACATCATCCATGACAGGAGAATCGGTTCCTAAGTTTTTCGATAAGGGAGACGAGGTAGTTAGTGGATATGTTAATATAAGCGGTTTATTAGAAGTTGAGGTAAGCAAGGCTTTTAGTGAATCTACAGTTGTTAAGGTTTTGAACTTGATTGAAAATGCAAAAAATAAGAAGGCTAAATCTGAAAAGTTTATAAGAAGATTTGCTAAGTATTATACGCCTTGTGTGGTTTTGGCAGCCTTTTTACTGGCTGTTGTTCCAGCATTGATATTTAATCAGGATGTGGGCGTTTGGGTTGAGCGTGCTTTAATTTTTCTAGTTATATCTTGTCCATGCGCTTTAGTTATTTCTATTCCTATGAGTTTGTTTGGGGGAATTGGAGGAGCGTCAAAAAATGGAATATTAGTTAAAGGAGGAAATTATTTAGAAATGCTGTCAAAAATTAATACAGTTATTTTTGACAAAACAGGCACTTTAACTAATGGAAAATTTGACGTTATCGATATTAATGCTGTTAACCTGACAGAATCTGAACTAATAGAACTTGCAGCATTGGCCGAAATGCATATAAATAACCCAATTGCTAATTCAATTAAAAATAAGTATGGTGTTCAAAATGTAGATGAATCTAGAATTAAAAAAGTAACTCAAATTGATGGTATGGGAGTAGAAGCTATTATTGACGACAATATAGTTTGTTTAGGAAATTCCAAGTTTATGGAACATAATAGAGTTATTTATGATAGTAGTTCGGATAATATTGGAACTGTAGTTTATATTTCGTTAAATGGAAAGTATGTTGGAAATATAGTAATATCTGATGAAATAAAAGTTAATTCTAAAACGGCCATTAAACAACTAAATGATGAAGGAATTGAGAAGCTGGTAATTCTTACTGGAGATAGAAAAACTATTGCTGAAAGTGTTGCAAAAAAATTAGAAATTAATAATTGCTATAGTGAATTATTGCCAAATGAAAAAGTGGAAAAATTGGAACAATTTATAAATAATAATGATCGTGATGGTAGAGTTGCTTTCGTTGGGGATGGTGTTAATGATGCGCCGGCTCTATCGTTAGCTGATGTTGGTATTTCTATGGGCGCGATTGGTTCACAAGCTGCTATGGAAGCTGCGGATGTTGTTATAATGGATGATAATATACAAAAAATTCCAATGGCTGTAAAAATATCTAGAAAAACTATGAACATTGTTAGGCAGAATATTATATTTTCTTTGGGTGTTAAAGCTGTAATTTTATCCTTGGGGGCCGTGGGAATTACTAATATGTGGTTTGCAATATTTGCTGATGTTGGCGTTTCTATAATCGCTATATTAAATGCTTTGAGGGCTCTTAGAATTAAAACTAATTAAAAAAATAAGTGGTAGCTTTTATTTTTAAGCTACCACTTATTTTTTATTTGAAATATTCTACACCAGCTCTGAATATTTGTTGATCTTTAACATTTGGTATATTTTTGTATAAATTATTTCCTACTCGTTCGCTATGACCCATTTTTCCGAATATCCTACCATCTGGGGAGGTTAAACCTTCTATTGCACAGTATGATCCATTAGGATTATATGGCATTGCCATAGTTGCATTACCATTAATGTCGGCGTATTGAGTAGCTATTTGACCATTTTGAATCATGTTTTTTATTGTTTGTTCTGAGGCTATTAAGCGACCTTCGCCGTGTGAAATTGGCACTTTAAACGTTTCTCCAACTTGTGTATATTTTAACCAGGGAGATTTATTTGAAGCAATTCTAGTATTAACAATCATGGATTGATGACGGCCTATTGTATTATATGTAAGGGTAGACAGGTTTTTTGAGGGGTCAGTTATTTCACCGTGTTCAATCAATCCCAGTTTAATTAATGCTTGAAATCCATTACAAATTCCTAACATTAATCCATCACGTACTTTTAGAAGTTCATTTAGTTCTTCTCTTATTGCAATATTTCTGAAAAATGCTGTTATGAATTTGCCGGACCCGTCTGGTTCATCTCCGCCAGAAAATCCACCGGGTATCATTACTATATTTGTAGTTTTTAATCTTTTAGCAAATTCATTTATTGATTCAGATATGCTAGTTTCTGTTAAGGTATTAATTACAAAAACATCGCACTTTGCTCCATACATTTCAAATTGTTTAACTGTATCATATTCACAATTAGTTCCTGGAAATACTGGTATTAAAACAGATGGAGAAGAAGATTTAATTGAAGGCGATTTTGATTTTTCCTCGTTTTGATATGATATATTTGCTACTTGAGACATATTGATATCATCAATTTTGGTTGGATAAATTTGTTCTAATGTATTGTTATATGCTCTTTCGATATCTCTTAAATCTACTATAGTTTTAGAATTTTGTTGAATGACATAATCTTCGATTGTTTCACCAATTACATTTAAATTATCATCATCTTCATTTATTTCAACCACAAATCCGCCATACGTAGCGTTAAACATAGTTTCGTCATCTATATTTTTGCAAAAATTAAAACCGATCTTATTACCAAAGCACATTTTGGATATAGCTTCGGCAACGCCTCCTATGCCAATTGCCCACGCTGATTTAATCTTTTTGTTTAAAATTAACTTTTGCATGGTCGAAAATACTTGATTAAGACTATCATAGTCTGGTTTGGAGCTGATATTGTGTTTTGGAAGTATTAGTGCTACTTTGCTGCCAGAAAATTTGAACTCTGGAGATATTATATTTTTAGCATCTGATAAAGAAACTGCAAATGAAACCAGAGTTGGAGGAACATCTATATCTTCAAAAGACCCACTCATAGAGTCTTTTCCTCCAATAGAAGCGATTTTTAAATTCATTTGGGCTTTGAGTGCTCCTAATAGAGCAGAAAAAGGCAAGCCCCATCGTTTAGGATCATTTTTAGTACTAGGGAAGTATTCTTGGAAAGTTAGCCAGCATTTTTTCATTGAGCCACCTGCAGCTATAACTTTTGCAACAGAATCAATTACTGCATATTGAGCAGCGTAAAATGGATTTTGTGAAGATAAAAAGGGGTTAAATCCCCATGCCATTATTGATGATGTTGAAGTTTCATTCATATTTGGGATTTTTGATACCATAGATTGAGCTTCTGTTGATTGGTTTTCTCCACCAAGTGGCATCAGTACAGAAGATGCACCTATGGTTGAATCGAACCGCTCAATAAGACCTTTTTGTGAGCAAATATTTAAGTCACTTATATGTTTCAGCCAATCCTCTTTAATGTTTTTACGGTTAAATATAGGGGATATGTCCTTGTTTTTGACTTCAACATTAGTTGTTTTTTCAGCACCATTGGAATTTAAAAATTCTCTGGAAATATTTACTATATTTTTACCATTCCATAGCATAATTAAACGGTTTGTATCTGTTATGTCAGCTACTTTAGTTGCCATTAAATTTTCCGATTTTGCTTTGTTTAAAAACATTTGCATGTTTTCTTTCGCTATAACAACAGCCATTCTTTCTTGTGATTCCGAGATTGCGAGCTCAGTTCCGTCTAATCCATCATATTTTTTAGGAATAGAGTTTAAGTCTATGTTTAGCCCGTCTGCCAGTTCTCCAATGGCTACCGATACTCCACCTGCTCCAAAATCATTGCATCTTTTTATAATGCGAGTTATTGCTGGATCTCTAAAAAATCGTTGAATTTTTCTTTCTTCCGGAGGATTCCCTTTTTGTACTTCAGCACCACATGACTCTAAAGACGTAGTATCATGGGATTTTGATGAACCTGTTGCACCGCCACAACCATCTCTACCAGTTTTTCCTCCAAGTAATATAACAACATCTCCACATGCTGGAATTTCTCTTATAACATTTGATTTGGGGGCAGCGCCAACAACAGCACCTATTTCCATCCTTTTAGCTACATATCCTGGATGATATATTTCTTTTACATGGCCAGTTGCAAGCCCAATTTGGTTGCCATATGATGAATATCCGTTAGCAGAAGTGGTTACTATTTTGCGTTGAGGTAGTTTCCCTTTTATTGTGTCTTTTAATGGTGATGTAGGATTGGCAGCACCTGTAACTCTCATTGCCTGATATACATAAGAACGTCCAGATAATGGGTCTCTAATTGCACCACCCAAACAAGTTGCAGCTCCACCAAAGGGTTCGATTTCAGTTGGGTGGTTATGAGTTTCGTTTTTAAACATTAATAACCAATCTTCTAATTTTCCATCAGATTCTACTTTGATTTTTACTGAACAAGCATTTATTTCTTCACTTTCGTCGAGATCTTTCAATTGTCCGTCAGATTTTAATTTTTTTGCGGCAATGGTGGCAATATCCATTAAAGTTATAGGCCTATCTTCGTTGCCAAGTGACTTCTTTATTGCTTTATATTCATCAAAGGCCTTGGCAATTTCACTATCATTTATTTTTATATTGTCTATTTTAGTTAAAAAGGTTGTGTGGCGACAGTGATCGCTCCAATATGTGTCTATAACTCTAATTTCAGTTATTGTAGGAGGCCTATGTTCTATATTTTTAAAGTAGTTTTGACAGAATTTTATATCACTGGCGTCCATAGCTAGTCCATATGAATCTATAAAATTGACTAATTGTTGCTCATTCATATTGTTAAAATCATCTATAATTTCTACGCTTTTTGGGATGTTGTATGAAATTTGTAGCGTGGATTTTTCTTCCAATGAAGCTTCTTGACATTCGATAGGATTGATTATGTATGATTTTATCTTTTGAATATCATCTGATGTTATATTTCCTTCAAATATATATATTTTAGCAGTTTTAACAATTGGCCTTTTACTGCAAGAAGCAATTTGTATACATTGTTCACATGAATCTGCTCTTTGATCAAATTGACCAGGCAAATATTCGGATGCTATTATATTTTTTGCGTTAGGAAGATCATTATAAAAATTATCAACCTGTGGTTCTGAAAATATTGTTGTTTTTGCTTTTTCAAAAACATCTTTGTCAACGTTTTCTACATCATATCTATTAATTATTCTAGTTTTTTCCAGACTTTCTATGTTTAAAACATTTTTTATATCCCAATTAAGATTTTTTGCTTCTATTGCAAATTCATCTTTTTTCTCAACATATATTCTGTAAACAGACATAAATTCCTCCTGATTTTTTTAAATATCTATAGGCTCTCCAATACAAATTGTATCTTCACAAGACTTTATTTTAACATATTTTATTTGACCACACAAGTTAGAGTTTGATTTTGTTCTAACTGAAATGTAGTTTTTGGTATATCCAGTGAAAATATTGCCTTCTTTTGTTTCATAAAGCACTTCATGGATTTTGTTTATTTGGTTTTTAATAAATTCTTGGCTTGATTTTTGCGCGACATTCTTCATTTTCTGCACTCGGATTTGTTTTTCTTGCCGGGTTATTTGGTTTGGCATTTTTGCGGCTTTGGTCCCTTCTCTTATAGAATATGGAAATATATGAACTCGAGAAAAATTTATGTCTTCTATAAATTTTAATGATTCGTTGAATTCATCTTCTGTTTCACCTGGAAAACCTACCATAATGTCAGTAGTAATTGCTGGATTGTCAAATGTTTCAAATATGTATGATGTTAAGTCTTTATACAGACTAGTATCGTAGCGCCGGCCCATTCGCTTTAAAACACTATTTGAGCCACTTTGAAGTGCTAAGTGAAATTGTGGACAAAATTTCTTTTCTTTTGATAATTCTAATATATCATTTTTTGTTAAAAGATCAGGTTCAAGAGACCCGAGGCGTATTCTTTTTATTTGATCTATGTTAGAGGCCGTCTTAACTGCGTCTAGTATATTAACATTTTCAAGATCTGCTCCATATGAAGACAAATTTATTCCCACTAGTACAATCTCTTGATATCCATTTTGTGCTAAAACATTAAGCTCTTTTTGTAAGATGTTTAGAGGCTTTGATCTTATAAAACCTCTTGCTTTTGGTATTATGCAATATGAACAATATCTATTACATCCGTCTTGTATTTTAACAAATGCACGTGTTCTACCTGAGAAATTTTTGATTGTTAAATTTTCAAACTGCTCTTCTTTTTTGTGAATGGGTATATTAATTATTTTTTTTCTGTCGTTTAAAAATTCATTTATAATATTGGGTAGGTTTGATCTGTTAGATGTTCCGGTAATTATATCAACATTTTTAAGCGCTTTCATTTTATCGGGAAAAGCTTGGGGAAAACAACCTGTTACTACAATTATTGAATTTGGATTAATGAGCTTGAACTTATGTATAGACTGCCTTGCTTTTTTGTCACCAATAGATGTTACTGTGCATGAGTTTATTACATATACATCAGCAAAATCCGAGTTATTTACAATTGTCCATCCATTTTCGAAAAACAAGTTTTTTAATGTTTCTGTTTCATATTGGTTGACTTTACAGCCTAGTGTAAAAAAAGATATTTTCACGAATTTTACTCCTAACAATTTTTTATATTTTTGCTAAAAATTATAAAATTTTGATAATAAAAATATTTATATATTTAATTTGTGGTTGACTAACAAAATTTTAGCTGATAGAATGTACGTAGTATATAGTTTGTTTATATTTATCTTGCGGGGGGATGTTAATTATGAAAGAATTTGATATTATGCTTACAACAATTAATGATGTGAAAGAATTCGTGAATATAGTTAGTCAATATGATTTTGATATTGATCTTTCGTCTGGTAAATATGTTGTTAATGCTAAATCTATTATGGGCATATTTAGTTTGGATCTTACCAAAAAAATAAAGTTGGAAGCGCATACTGACAATGATGAGTTTTTTGAAAAAATAAAAAAATATATAGTATCATAGAGTTTTTTGTTGCGTTTAATGCCGCTGAAGTATGTGCTACTTTGGGGGCACTTTATTTATGTTTTATTATCAAATATACAAACAAGTTAATTTTACAATATATTAATTTTATTTGCAATAATGTTTTTAATTTATGCAAGAATGATGGATTATTTGACAAATTTAATTAATTAATATATATTTGGATTTAAGTTAGTAAATAATATGTGTATATGGTATGCTTAAGCGATTTGTTTTTTAGTGTATATTCGTGTTTTATATGAGGGAAGTGGTTTTAGTGAATAAAAAATCTGGCATAATCAATGGGGTTATAATTGTATTATCTGTTGTTGTGCTTATAGCATATATAGTTTTTGTGGATGGGTTAGATAATATAATTAATGCATTTTCCAATTGTAGGCCAGAGTGGCTTTTTGTAGGTGTGTTCGCCATGGGTGGATATTGGTATTTAGAGGCACATATATTAAATAAAGGACTTAGTATATTTAATCGAAAATTGAAAGCAAAATATAGCATTAAAAATTGTATGATAGGGCAATTTTTTAACAGTATTACCCCTTCTGCTACTGGAGGGCAGCCTATACAGGCGTATTATTTAAATAGGTGTGGGATAGAATATGGATTTGCTACAAGTGCGCTGTTGCTTAAATTTATATCGTTTCAATTTTCATTAACGTTTGTATGTATTATTGTTATGATCTTTAAGTTTAATGAATATGCTTCGAAAATTCAAGGTTTTACGGCATTAATGTTGATTGGATTTACTATAAATACATGTGTTGCAATTGGCCTTATATTGATTGGATTTAATAAAAAATTTGCGCTAGTTATTATGAGGTTTTTTGTTAAAGTTCTTGGTAAATTAAAAATTTTAAAGGATGTTGATAAAAAGTTAGAACTTGTTAGTGATGAGGTTGAAATATTTAGCAAAGGTTTCTCTACAGCAGTTGCTAACAAAAAAGTTATTATAAAGATGCTTTTGTTGAGTATTGTGCAAATATTATTATTTTATAGTGTTAATGTTATAATTGCATTATCTTTTGGAATTCATATCAATTTGTCATCTATGTTTCATATAATTTCAGGTGCAGCGTGTGTGCAAATGAGCAGTACGTTTATTCCTTTGCCGGGAGCAGCTGGTGGGGCAGAATTGTCTTACTACGTTATATATGGCAGTGTGTTTGAGGCTGGTCAAATAAGTGCTGCTGTTTTACTTTGGAGAATATATACATTTTATATGCCTATTATTGTTGGACTGTTTTTTTCTAAGGATTTATTTGGTAAAAAATTTGATAAGAGTTTTAGTTTTAAATAACAAAAAATAGCTTCTTATTTTGAGAAGCTATTTTGGATGCTATACATTACAGGTTATATATCATTTAAGTGTGCTTTGTCAGTTTTTGAAGCTGCTTTTGGAATGTTAAATTTAGTAATCTTTTCGCAGCTTTTTTCTAACCTTTGGCTGTGTAGTCAGCCGATTTATCGTTATTTGCAGCAAAGAGAATGAAATTCTTATCCTTGTATTTTTACTTTGCGTAGATTATTAAAGTAGTTTCATTTAATGCACATTTTTTTGTTATGCTTAAAATTATCTGAAAATCGACTACATAATAAAAATAAAAGATGCTAGGTTATTTTATATAACAAAGATTAAAGTTAAAAAGACACCACCTTTTTCAGAATGATGTCTTTTTAACTCTATTTAATGGCTGGGGTGGAAGGATTCGAACCCTCGGAATGCCAGAGCCAGAATCTGGTGCCTTACCGCTTGGCGACACCCCACTAAGCAAAAAACTCCACTAAACAAAACAGTGAAGTTTTAAAAAATGGCTGGACCGGCTGGATTCGAACCAGCGGAATGACGGAGTCAAAGTCCGTTGCCTTACCACTTGGCGACGGTCCAACAAAACTTAACCCTACATACAAATGGGGTGGATAGTGGGAGTCGAACCCACGACCTCTAGAGCCACAATCTAGCGCGCTAACCAACTGCGCCATACCCACCATATATAAACTTGGCGCGCCAATCAGGGCTCGAACCTGAGACCTACTGCTTAGAAGGCAGTTGCTCTATCCAACTGAGCTATTGGCGCATCTAAAGTGCAGTAATGAAACAGTAAAATGGAGCGGGTGATGGGAATCGAACCCACACAACCAGCTTGGAAGGCTGGGATTCTACCATTGAACTACACCCGCGCAACAGATTTTCATTCCAATCTCAATCGATCACGATAACGATTATATCAGAATAATTTGCACATGTCAAGTTTAAAATTAAAAAAATTTTTAAAATGTTTGAAGTATTTAAAAATATGAGAACTATAAGTTGGTTATTGTGCATTTTGTTATATAATATTTATAAACTTAAAAAAATTTAGGTAGTCTGATATTTTCATTTTCTATATCCCTTTGTATTGATCGTGAAGATTGTAATATTTTCATAAATTCTTGTTCATAATCTTCGTGATCTTGTTCTTTTGACGAAAAATAATCTACTAATCCTTCTATTTTTATTTTGTTATGTTTATCACTCAAAGACAAAAATTTAATTATAACTTTTTTGTCTTTTTCATTGTTTATTTTTACAACATCGTTCTCTTCAATTTTGTGATTTAAAAGATAATCCATAGAAACATTAAAATATTCTGCTATTTTTTTCACCTTTTCTACACTTGGCGAGCTCTTTTTCCATGTGTATAATATACCTCTAGACACCTTTATCTTTCTTTCTAGTTCAAAGATTGTAATATTATTTTTATTACAAAGATCTTTAATAGTGTAGAATATGTTCAAATAAAGCACCTCGTTTTAATATATGAATTATAATATCTATTGACAACTTTGCACTTAAAAGTTATAATCGAAGGCATAGTTAGTGGTAAAAAACATATGTATTGTAGTTATTTGCTGCTTAATTATAGTAATATTTATTTTATTTGTCAAATGACGGTATGATTGTTATATTAATCATTTTTTATTATTGGTTTAATGATAAAAATGATTTTATATTGGCTGCTGTTTTAAATAGCGTTTTATGATCATTGCTTAAAATAGCTAGAATGCATCTATATACATCGGTGGTTTTTGCTTCCATTTCTTTTTTCATTTTTTTGGCTAACTCTTCATTTGGACAAAATAAATCAAGGTCTATTAAATTGCTGCCGGTTTCTTCTAACACTAATTTTACTATATATCCATCATCTTTTTTGATAATTGTGACTTGGCGGCCTTTATTTTGTCTGTCTTTTGTTATTAATGTTTTTAAGCCATTTAGTGTTCTGTCTATTGCAGATTTAGGAACGTTATTTTTTAGAGTTATAGCAGTTTCTCTTCCTAAATTGGTTAAGTATAAGTAACTGGCATCGCCTTTGGTATTTGACTTTTCAAATATGTGCTTGGTATTAAACAATTCTTTAATGGCTTGACAAAAATTAAAGTAGTTTACTGTTCCATTATATTGGAAAACATCATTTAATTGGTATTTTGTAAATGGATTTTTTGTTTCATTTATAACGCAGCAAATTAATATTTTTATTTTGTATATATTAGATAAACTTCCGGGAGTATCATCTATTAAATATGTGTCTTGTAACATGTTTATTGCCCTCCATATATAAATTTAGATGTTTTTATCATAATTTAAGGCTAATTATAACATATAATTTAAATTTATAAAATATAAATTTTTGTTTGTTGACTTATATAAATTGTGTTTTTTGAATATTTTAAGGAGCTAAGTGTGATGGGTTTTTCGATTAATCTATGTTCAAATTTTTTTGATGAAGTTGACGAAAAAGTAAAGCAACTACAAAAGATTAGACCGCTTTCTCAAATTGCGCTGAAATCTCTAAAAGAAAGTGATATATTAGATTGGACATACAACAGTAATGCTATAGAAGGAAACACGCTAACATTGCGGGAAACCAAAGTTGTTTTAGAAGGAATAACTGTTGGAGGGAAATCTGTAAAAGAACATTTAGAAGCAATTAACCATAAATATGCTATTGCTTATTTAGAGGAGCTTGTGGACGAAAAAAGTGGTATATCTGAATGGAATATAAAAAATTTACACCAATTAATATTAAAGGGAATTGATGATGAAAACGCTGGAAGATATAGAAATGAGAATGTGATAATAAGTGGTGCTACACATATTCCTCCTGATTATACAAAAATTCCTGAATTAATGGGGGAATTAGTGAGAAATTACTCAAAATGGAATAGCTACCATCCTATTGTAAAAGCCTCGTTACTGCATGGAGAATTTGTAAAAATACATCCATTTATAGATGGAAATGGAAGAACAGCAAGATTAATAATGAACTTAGATTTAATGCAAAAAGGATATGTTCCTGTAATTATAAAAAAAGAAAGCAGACTAGAATATTATGAATCATTAGATAAAGCACACGCTACAAAAGATTACACTGATTTTGTAAAGCTAGTATTAAAAGCGGAAAGTGAGATGTTATCTAAATATGTAAAATTAATTTTGAGCGAGAATTAAAATAATAAATGGAGGTGGACATTGATTGGATAATATTGTTAATGATATTATTTTATGGTTAAGTATGGCTTTTTTGATTGCTTTTTCTGCTTTTTTTTCTTCTTCCGAAACGGCTTTTGCAAGTTACAACAGAATAAGAATGAAAAAATTAGCTGCGGATGGAAATAAAAAAGCGGCTATGGTTGTTGAATTAAATGGGCAATATACTAATGTGCTTACGGCTATACTTATTGGAAATAATATAGTAAACATAGTTGCGTCTACTATTGGAACCCTATTGTTTACATCTTATTTTGGTCCTATGGGCGCTGGCATATCTACAATATTTTTGACGGCTGTGTTACTTGTTTTTGGAGAAATTATTCCTAAAACTTTGGCAAATGATAATGCTGAATGGGTTTGTATGAAAAACATTGTTGGTGTTCGCTTCTTTATATTGATTTTTAGTCCATTGATTTTTGTTTTTGATAAACTCAAAAAAATTGTTAGTAGAATTGATAAATCAGAAAAACAACCTACCATTACGGAACAAGAATTGAAATTTATGATTGAAGAAATTGAAAATCAGGGAGTTTTGGAAAATCGAGAAAGCGAACTGGTTCGTTCTGCTTTGGATTTAGACGAAATAACGGCTGGTGAAGTTATGACGCCGAGAGTGGATTTAGTGTCTATAGAAGTGAATGAAAAAATAGAAAATGTAAAAAAAGTTTTTTTAAGTGAAAGATATTCTCGTTTGCCAGTTTATGAAAAAAATATTGATAATATTATTGGTGTTTTGAGTGAAAAAGATTTTTTTAGGGCATATTTTTCTGATGATCCTTTTAGTATTAGACATATGTTAAAGAAAACTTTATTAGTACCGCCTCGTACTAATATTTCTGAACTAATGAAAAATTTTCAGCAAGGAAAAACCCATATGGCTGTAGTTGTTGATCAATATGGTGGGATAGAGGGTGTTATAACTTTTGAAGATGTATTGGAGCAACTAATAGGAAATATATATGATGAAAAAGATACCAAAGAATATTTTATAAAAAAAATAAATGATTTTACGTGGTGGATAGATCCTGATATAAGCGTTAATGATATGTATAGAAATGTTTGCGGCTCTGAGTTTAAAGGTGAAACGGAGAGCAATACAATGGGTGGTTGGATATTGGAAAAACTTGAAAAATTGCCTGTAGAAGGAGACCAGTTTGTCTTTGGTGATTTAGAAATTACTGTTTCGGAAATGAAAGATAAGCGTATAAAAGGCATTATAGTAAAAAAGAAGACTATTGATTAATCGTCATAGTCTTCTAATATTTTATTAAGCTGCTCTATGTTCTCTATATATATGCCTTGTGATAGAAGTTCTCTATCGTATGGTGGTAATATGCTTGTTTCTTTTTCTAAAATGTCTATCGGGGCTTCTGTGCCCTTTTTGAATACGTTTATTTTCCCATTTATGTCTTTTAATACATATTCATAATTTTCTTTGGAATTAGATATTTTTGGTTCTATAACTGGATTTGTGGGTTCCTTTGCTATGCGTATTAGACTATACAGTGTGCAAAATATTATTGAAAAAATGATAATTGATATTATTGAGCATAAAATTAAAAATTTTTTTGACTTCTTTGACATTATTGTCCTCCTTATGGATTTTTTGTCTTTTAAAATAATTTTCCCCAAAAATTTATTTATTATACATGACAAATTATTATAAAAGCAACAAAAAACAAAATAAATGCAAAAATGTATTGACAATAATGAAAAAATGATTTAAGATAATATGGCACCGCGATGAAGTGATGCATGGAAGTGGTTTGAAAATTAAGCTACTTATTTATTTGAGGTTGTTTTGTCTTACAGTTTATTTGGAAGCAACAGTTTTGAAAAAATATCTAAAAAGTTGTTGACAAATGAGATAAAGTGTGGTAAGATAATCTGGCGGCGAAAAGCTGCTAGTTAGTTGAAGTCAAACTAACGATTGGACCTTGAAAATTAAACAATATGACAAACAATT
>CADASU010000004.1 GCA_902790675.1 Oscillospiraceae bacterium
TGGAAAACCCGGAAAAAAATCAGAGATTCATAAAGCAATTTTTAAAAAATCAACTAATAACGCGCCTAGGTTTTGCTGACTTAAGCAATGACATGAACAACAACATGAACATGATGAACAACATCAACCAAATAAACCAATGCCTTCAAATGTGCATGCTTACTCAACAAAACTACATGTCTAATAAAAATTTCGAAAAATTTAATTTTAATATTAAAAACATTCAAAAAAACAATAGTTCGCATTTTCAAGCGTTGGATTCGAAAATTATGAATGATAATGCACTTAAAGATAACATATCAAAAATTCGTAACAATATGCTAAAAAAAGCAGATCCCTCTAAAACTGCTTTAGAAACAAAATTTTCGAATAAATTTAACGAATTCAATCGTAAGAAGGAAGAAGTCAAAATATTTGCACAACATAAATTGATTGATCCTGCACCTGCCGAAAAAATTGAACAAAATTGCATTACGGATATTTTTGCTTTAGATCTTAATGGCAATTTCATGGAGCCGGAAATTAAAATATTAGATGACTATATAAGTAAAATCGATAAATTCATATCTGGCAACGATTTTACTGTAGCTAATTCAGATATGTCGCGTTTGAAAAAAACATACCAAGATAAATTTAATGAATTGCAAGCGTTAATAGAGAATGCTAAGATGAACAACCCGTTCTTTTCTTTCACGAAAGAGTATAAAACAGCTAAAAATTTTATAAATCTAATTGATTTTAGTAATAATGAGCTGCTTGCTTCCAAATTAAAAGAAGCTATTCAAAAACTCGATGATGCTATTAAATCGATTAAGCCATTTAGCATGGGCGTAGTAAGCAAACTTCCATACCTAAAGTGGCAAGATCAGGCACATGATCATATAGATGAGCTCTTTAATGATGCTATAAACAAAATGCAAACCAGCAATTTTCTATAGATAATATCAAAAAAGAATTTAACTTACATTTGTGTGGACAACAGAAGTTTGGAAACTGTTGGCTATATGCTATTTGCAATTTGCACAATTTTTTAAAGCACTTTGAAGAAAAAAAAGACGATATTGTTCGAAACAAAGGTCAACGAGATACGGATGACTTTGACGAAGTTGAAAGATTTTTTAACAAACCTCAATTTGGCTTTTCTATGGACAAATTAAAAAATGTTGGCGGATCTTTGCAAGACGAATCCGATGTTTTAAATAAACTAGAAATTAATCACTCACGTGTTCATATAGCTATAAAAAAGGATAGTGCTCAATCACGCGAAACAGCTATCAAAATTGTAAAAACATTACTACTAAAACACTTCGCAGCGTCTATAACTCCAGTATTAGTAGACGTTATGGATGATACTGTTAGTTGTCATGTAAATAATGGTTTGGGTGGCAATCATACACTAGTAGTTGTTGGATTAGACATTGATAAAAAGGCTGTAGTGGTAGCAAATTCACAATGCGGAGATCTTCAGGAATATTCTCTTGATCGCATCGCCTCTGCAATATGCAATAACGGAATCACAGGCTGTCCTTTAGTACATATAGGAATGATATTCCCATCATTTACCCACCAAAATAACTTCTACTACGATAATAGTATACATTCATGGGATGAGTTTAAATCTAAATTATTACCTGCTATTTCTAAACCGCTTTAATATCAATTCACTATATTAAAAACCCTGGCTTGTTAAATTTAACAGGTCGGGGTTTTTTATTTACTATTTAATACATCTGTAAAATTAACAAAAAGTTAACCATTTGTTCAAAGAAAATACATATCTATTTTTTACACTATAAGTGTTAAGAAAAATATAAGTCATAATTTAATTTACAGGAAAGAGGTAATATAGTTATGAAAAATAAAATATTTAAAAAAATAATCGCTGTTTTATGCGCAGCAACAATGTCCATGTCTGCCATATCATCCGTTGGGGCAATAAATTATCAAAATATCAATAGTAATGTTCAATTAAGCAACAATGATATGATGTTTATTAACAATGTAAATCAAGAGCTACTTAACATGCACAAAAAAGTAACTGATATGAAGCAACGTATAAACAATTTAAACAATATCTCAAACAAACACAACATGATAAATCAATTAGATTCTATATGCAATACTTTATTTTGTATGTTTGGTAATAATCTAGTTAGCCCTAGTAGGACAATAATAAATAACTTTCAAACAAAGCTAATGCCAATAAGTCAAAACATACAATTTCTATCCCAAAAATTAAACTCAAGTAATATTTCAGCTAATGACTTTTATAACAATATTAGCATTATTAATAAAGAGTTGATAAATCTTTATAACAGTACTAAGGCAGCTATAAATAACTACAATATTAACAACATTAACATCATGAAAAACCAAATAATGTTAAACCAAATGATGTTAAATAAAATGATGATGAACAACATGATGATTAACAACAACAACTTCAACAACAACAACAACTTCAACAACAACAACAACAACTTCAACAACAACAACAACTTCAACAACAACAACAACTTCAACAACAACAACAACAACTTCAACAACATGAACAATAATCTAAATAATCCTCCTGCAAACTCAGATATTCCTGTAAATCCAGTTGACAACTCCAATTCATGGGTAGAAAAATGGTGGAACGACGCCAAACAAGAAATAGATGGTCTTATTGATGAAGCTAAATTTTATATGAACAAAAAAAATGTTAACTTAAACAATTTATGTAAAAAATATGAAAAACTTTTTGCAGGTGAACAATCTTCCTGCAACTGCTGGTTATTTTCATCACAAAATATTGCAAACTATTTTTTAGATTTAGACGGGCAAGCTCCTATCAGAAAAACTGAACCGAGCTCGAATGGGTCAAGAAACATAGTTGAGCTAGAATTTTTAAAACGCCAACCTGCTAAGTCATCTTGCTTAAATTACGCTCAAGACAGAGATGTCATGGGTCAATATTTAAATACATATAAAGTTGGAATGCAAAATGTAGCTATTTATAATCACGAGCATAACAATATCGAGCATAAACAACTTATGAAAAAATTTGCAACCTTTTTACTAATTCAGCATTTTAGCAAAAGTGATATTCCTGTAATTGTAAATGTAGGAAATCACTGGATAACAATAGCTGGAATAGATATTAAACAAAGCAAAGCATTGGTTTTAGACACAATATATTCAGCTCCAACAATTCAAACATTAGATTCTGTTATTAGTAGTATGTGTAACGCGAAATATTCTACGAATACAAATTACTTAGATGCTGTAATGGTACTATTTCCAACTAAAGAAGCTGCTGGTATTGATATCTTGAGTAAGGAGTCAGGAATGAACTGGGATCACTTTAAATCACTAATGATACCCGCAGCTAGCAGACAAAATTAGTATAAAACCTGACTTGTTAAATTTAACAGGTCGGGGTTTTTATTTACTATTTAATACATCTGTAAAATTAACAAAAAGTTAACCATTTGTTCAAAGAAAATAAATATCTATTTGTTACAATGTCAGTGTTAAGAAAAATATAAATCATAATTTAACTAAAACCAAAAAGAAGGGATATAGGTATGAAAACTAAAATATTTAAAAAAATAATCGCTGTTTTATGCGCAGCAACAATGTCCATATCTGCCATATCATCTGTTGGAGCTATAGAATATCAAAGCCTCTACGGTGATGTTACATTAACTGAAAATGACAAAATTATTATTCAAAAGTTAAATGCTGAACTATATTATGCGATCACTTATGTAAAAAACGCCAGATGTGCGTCAGACCTTGTTAAAGAAATAAAGTCCGAAGATAGAGGGTTGACCTCTTATGGATATAAATTATTAGATTCTATAGAAAAGACATTATCAGATATGGACAAATTAACTAGTCCTAGCAGAGACATAATAGGTAGATTCTATCAAGAACTGTACCCAATAGGAAAAGATCTACAAGCACAAATATCATATTTAGGCAACGAGTTTTCACATAGTTCTTTCCAAGAATGTTCTAATGCGCATATGTCTCGCCTTAGAAGCATTAATAACGAATTGAAAGAGCTTCTTCAAAATACTGAACAAGCAATAGAAGACTATAAGAATTTTAGAAACCACACATTAGATTTCGATGAAATCAAAAAAAGGACTAAATTCAACCCCATAAACCGGGGCGTTATAGAGCAAATTGATAACGCATTGAAAGAATGGGAAAAATTTGATAAAGAGCCGCGCAAATCACGTGAAAATCAAGAGAACGTAATTGGCAATCAGGGCCAGAAAGCACTGAACAACGACGTAATCAACATGAACTTCAACAACATGATGAACAACAACTTCAACATGATGAACAACAACTTCAACATGATGAACAACAACTTCAACATGATGAACAACAACTTCAACATGATGAACAACATGAACTTCAACATGAACATGAGCAGAAACACTGTGCCTATGATGAACAACATGGGCATGATGAATATGATGAACAACATGGGCATGATGAACAACATGAACTTCAACATGAACATGAGCAGAAACACTGTGCCTGTGATGAACAACATGGGCATGATGAACAACTTCATGAACAACAACTTCGTGAACAACAACTTCATGAACAACAACTTCATGAACAACAATAGTAACTTAAATGCAGCTCCAGTTCCAATTATGTTTTAAATAATAGATAAAATTGATTTTCGTACTAACCAGTATTTATCGTATTTAAAAACATAATAATAAAACCCTGACTTGTTAAATCTAACAGGTCGGGTTTTTTGTTTAAAATAGACCGCCTAACCCATTTAAAAAGCATATGCTTGTAAAATTAACAAAAAGTTAACCATTTGTTCAAAGAAAATATATAATTGTTTGTTATGATGATTATTGTTGTTAAAAATATAAATCATAATTTAATTTACAGAAAGGAATTAATATTTAACATGAAAATTAAAATATTTAAAAAATTATTAGCTGTTTTATGCACAGCAACAATGTCAATGTCTGCCATATCATCTGTTGGGGCAATAAAATTTATAGGCAATCAAAGCGATCTAACTCAAGAATATAACGGTGTTACCTATGAAAATATATTGAATGAAATAAATGATAAAATTAAAAAAAGTTTAGATACTTTAAATGAAATCAAAAAGCATTATGATGAAAAAAAAGACAATGATAATGTGCCAATGCTATCTTCAATTTCAGACAACTTGAATAAACTTTATAATAGCACTGTCCACAGCGTACCTTTCTTGAATGATAAATTCCAGAACAGCATTGATGAAATATCTAAATTAATAAATGAGATGGAAAAAAAAGCTTTTAACAATGAATATTGTGACACAATTAATAATGAAATTGAACAAATTCAGAATGATCTCCAAAAATCAAACGCCCAGAACCAAAACTTATTGAACAACAACAACACTGACAACAACAACCTAAACATGAGAAACAACAATAATATCATCAACAACCAAAACTTATTGAACAACAACAACATGGGCATGATGAACAACAATAATATCATCAACAACCAAAACTTGTTGAACAACAACAACAACAACCTAAACACGATAGACGACGATTCCGATGAAGATGAAATAAAAAACCCAATCTTTAATATCGCGAAAGATTTTGAAGATGACAACAACATAAACATGAGAAACAACAATAATATCATCAACAACCAAAACTTATTGAACAACAACAACATGGGCATGATGAACAACATGGGTATGAGAAATAACATAAACATGATGAGCATAAACAACATGGGTATGAGAAATAACATAAACATGATCAGCATAAACAACATGGGTATGAGAAATAACATAAACATGATCAACATAAACAACATGGGTATGAGAAATAACATAAACATGATCAACATAAACAACATGGGTATGAGAAACAACATAAACATTATCAACATAAACAACATGGGCATAAGAAACAACATAAACATGATCAACATAAACAACATGAATAACAATAACTTCATTATAATTATAAATAATAATACGAGAAACAACATGGGTATGATGAACAACAACAACAACAACAACAACTTCAACAACAACAACAACTTCAACAACAACAGCAACTTCAACAACAACAACAACAACAACTTCAACAACAACAACTTCAACAACAACAACAACAACTTCAACAACAACAACTTCAACAACAACAACTTCAACAACAACAGCAACTTCAACAACAACAACAACAACAACTTCAACAACAACAACAACAACTTCAACAACAACAACTTCAACAACAACAGCAACTTCAACAACAACAACATGAACAACTTCAACAACAACAACAACTTCAACAACAACAACAACTTCAACAACAACAACAACTTCAACAACAACAACAACTTCAACAACAACAACAACTTCATGTAAGACAGCAAATAATTAAACCCTGACTTGTAAATTTAACAGGTCAGGCTTTTTGTTTATAAAATGCTTTTTAATCTATTCATACCTTCTATTGTATCGTTATAATTGCCAAATGCTGTTAGCCTAAAAAAGCCTTGCCCATTCTTTCCAAAACCAGAGCCAGGCGTTCCAACAACCTGAATTTCATTCAACAACAAGTCAAAAAACTTCCATGAGTCCATATTATTAGGACATTTAAGCCATATATAGGGCGAATTTTTACCCCCAGTATACCAAATTCCCATTTCATTCATAGCACTACCTATTACATGAGCATTTGTGCCATAATAATCTAAATTTTCTTTAATTTGTTGCAATCCTTTTTCTGTAAAAACTGCAGCAGCTCCACGTTGAATTATATATGAAACACCATTAAAATTAGTGGTTTGTCTTCTAAGCCACATAGCATTAATAGATTTGCCATCTCTTTTTAATTCTTTAGGAACTATGGTAAAACCACATCTAGTTCCTGTAAAGCCTGCTGTTTTAGAGAGAGAACATATTTCAATAGCACAAGTTTTGGCGCCTTCTATTTCAAAAATACTTCTAGGTAAATTTTCGTCAACTATAAAAGCTTCATACGCTGAATCAAACAAAATTATAGCATCTTTTTCGTTTGCATAGTCAACCCAATCCTTAAGCTGATCTCTATTATAAACAGCTCCAGTAGGATTATTCGGCGAACAAATATATATTATGTCAACATCAACACTGCGATCTGGCAACGGTAAAAAGCCATTTTCTTCAGTTGCATTTGCAAAAACAATCTTATTCCCTGCCATAACGTTTGTATCTAGATACACGGGATATACAGGATCGGGAATTAAAACTGTCTGATCATTTCCAAAAATGTCAAGAATATTTCCACAATCACTCTTTGCTCCATCACTTATAAATATTTCATCTAAATCTACATTTGCTCCATGAGAAGCATAATATTTTGCAACAGATTTTCTTAAAAAGTCATATCCTTGATATGGCCCATAACCCATAAAAGTTTCTGCTTTTGCCATATCGGACACTGCACTTTTAAGTTCATTTATTACCTCATTACACAAAGGTTTAGTAACATCTCCAATGCCCATGTATATCAATTTTTTATCTGGATTAGCCTCTTTGAATTCAGCAACTTTCGAAGACACTGTCGCAAAAAGATAGTTATCTTCAAGATTAGCATAATTTCTATTAACACGCATTAAAAATCAACCTTTCAAACTAAAATCATACAATGGATTATACCATAAATTTAATTTTTACTCAAATCAAAATAACTATTATATTTCAACAGTTCCTCTAAAAGCAACAGCAGCTTCTCCAATCATATAAACTGTATCTTCACTATAACATATATCTAACTCTCCACCAAGCAACTCAACCGATATATATTTGTTCATATCACAAAAACCATTTTCTACTGCAGCAACAACAGAAGCACAAGCCCCTGTTCCACACGCCATTGTTTCGCCACTTCCACGTTCCCAAACTCTCATTTTAATTTTATTTCTATTTACTATACTAACAAATTCAGTATTTACTTTATCTGGAAATATAGAATTGTTTTCAAATTTTGGTCCTAATTTTTCAAGGTCAATTTTGCTAACATCATTGCAAAAAACAACGCAGTGCGGATTACCCATAGAAACACATGTTATTTTATACTCCTCTCCATCAATTTCCAATGGATAATCCACTAATTTATCATGCTTGCCATCAACACAAACAGGTATATTTTCAGGAACCAATTCAGCTTTTCCCATATCAACTTTTGCTGAAATAACTTTATTATCTTTTTTAGTCAGCTCCAAAGTTTTTATTCCGCTAAGAGTTTCAATAGTAATAGTTTCTTTGCTGACAATATCATTATCATATAAATATTTACCAACACATCTTATTGCATTACCACACATTTTTCCTTCACTGCCATCACTATTAAACATTCTCATCTTAGCGTCAGCAACATTGGATGAGCATATCATAACAATTCCATCTCCACCAACACTAAAATGTCTATTTGATAATTTTATAGCTATTTTTTCAGGATTTTTAAGCTGTTCGTTCAAGCAATTAAAGTATATATAATCGTTCCCACAACCATGCATTTTCGTAAAATTTAAAACCATTTTTACCTCCAATATAGTGTATATTTTTTCAATACATTTATAGAATAACATATATTTAATTATAAGGTCAAATTACATGTTCATAAAAATATATTTTCTTAAAATTAATATAAACTCAGTTCAATTTTACATAATTTTCTTAATTTTAATATAAATATTTAGAAATAGTATTTATAGGAGGCAATATATGGAGCACACTCTATCAAACTTAAAAAAGGGTGATATTTGTGAAATTAAAAGCATTGAAGCGAAAAATCAAATAAAACAGCGTCTATACGATATAGGAATGATTCCTGGAACAAAAATAACATGTTTACAAAAAAGCATGTTTGGCGATCCAACTGCATTTCTTATAAAAGACACTGTTTTTGCAATAAGAAATCAAATTTCATCCAAAATTTTTGTAACTATAAGCAAAAAAAAGGAGGGCCCCATAACTTGAATAAAAACGATTCATATATTAAAAATATAGCGTTAATTGGTAATCCAAATGTTGGAAAAAGCACAATCTTTAACATAATAACCGGGATGAAACAACATACAGGAAATTGGGCAGGAAAAACTGTAAATATAGCTAAAGGAACATATACATTTAATAATAAAAAATATAAGCTAATAGACCTTCCCGGAACATATAGTTTAAACACACTCTCATGCGAAGAGGAAGCTGCTAGAGACTATATACTGTTTAAGCAGCCCGATGTAACAGTTGTTATATGCGATGCAACATGTTTGGAAAGAAATTTAAATATAGCATTACAAATCATTGCATCAATTAAAAATGTTATAATATGCGTGAATTTGATAGACGAAGCCAACAAAAAAAATATAAAAATAAACTTTTCAAAATTATCAAACATACTAAATGTTCCTGTTGTTGCAGTTTCTGCACGTCAAAAGCAAGGAATAAATAATTTATTGAGCGAAATTGAATTAATGTGCAAACAACCCACAAAAAAAGCAGGCAAAATCAAATATGATAAGCCTATTGAAAACGCTATTAAACAATTATCCAATCATATTGAAACAAAAAATATAAATAAAGAAATTGTTGCATTAAAACTTTTAAGTAATGATAAACTTTTTATACAAAATTTAGTTTCAAATAATGAACTTACAAATGAAAGTTTAAACGATTTAAATCCGGAAATTCAAAAATGTAAAGATATTCTAACATCTACATATTCTGATTCTTTACAAGAGGTCATTTTATCTCAATTTACAAAACTGTCCGAAGAAATATCTACAAAATGTATACATAAAAATAATAAAAACAGTAAAAAATACAAACAATTAGATGACTTTCTAACAAACAAATGGACCGGTCTCCCATCAATAATATTATTACTATGTATGGTTTTTTGGATAACAATAGCTGGCGCGAATGCACCATCGGAATTCTTGTCTACAAATCTTTTCAAAGTTCAAGATATTCTAAGTGATTTTTTCCAATATATTCAAGTTCCTAATTGGATTGAGGGTATATTAATACAAGGTATGTTTAAAACTTTAGCATGGGTGGTTTCAGTAATGCTCCCCCCAATGGCCATCTTTTTCCCTATTTTTACTCTGCTAGAAGATTTTGGATATTTACCCCGAATTGCTTTTCATTTAGACTGTGCTTTTAAAAAAGCTGGTGCATGCGGAAAACAAGCTCTAACAACATGCATGGGATTTGGATGTAATGCTGCAGGAATTATCGGCTGCAGAATTATAGATTCTCCTCGAGAAAGACTTATAGCAATATTAACAAACAATTTTACTCCTTGTAATGGCCGCTTCCCTACGTTGATTGCATTAATAACCATGTTTTTTTTAGAATGCGATTCAAATTCATTTTTAAACAGTTTTGTATGTGCAATATATCTTTCAGGCATAATTATTTTAGGATTAATTATGACATTTCTAACATCAAAAATTCTATCTAAAACAATTTTAAAAGGTATGCCATCTTTTTTTACGCTAGAACTTCCTCCATATAGAAAACCACAATTTGGCAAAGTAATAGTTCGCTCAATATTTGATAGAACACTTTTTGTTTTGGGAAGAGCAATTATAGTTGCTGCTCCAGCTGGCATAATACTATGGATACTGTCAAATGTAATGATTTCAGATGTTAGCATATTAAACCACATTTCTAATTTTTTAGATCCTTTTGCAAAACTATTTGGCTTAGATGGCGTAATATTAATAGCTTTTATATTAGGATTTCCCGCCAACGAAATTGTTATACCCATAATTATAATGGCATATTTGTGCAAAGGCAGTTTAGTTGAATACGAAAATTTAACAGAATTAAAAACACTATTTGTCAATAATGGTTGGACCTGGTTAACAGCTCTTTGCACTTCTCTATTTTGTTTAATGCATTGGCCTTGTTCAACAACTTGCTTAACCATAAAAAAAGAATGTAAAAGCATTAAATGGACAGCTCTTTCATTTATAATTCCAACCATTTGTGGATTTACTATTTGTTTTATAGTTTCTAATTTTTGCAAAATATTACATATAGTTTAAAATATAAGAACTAAAAATCACCAAAATTATGCGCAAATTTATATTGATTGATTAATTTTTGTATGATATAATTATATTAATTTAATCAACTTTAAAAAGGAAGAAATATTTATGTGGATTTATAAATTAGAAAGAAAGATACCTTGGTTTAGAATTCCTAATTTAATGTTTTTTATCGTTATAATTTCAGGAATGGTTTATCTTTTTGACTTTATTTCTGCAGTTCAACGTAATAATGTTTCTCTATATTCAATGATATATTTCGATCGTAATTTAATTTTGCAGGGCCAATTTTGGAGACTACTTTCTTTCATATTTGTTCCCCCAAACAGCTCTCCATTTTTTACTTTGCTCGGATTATATTTTCTATACTTTATTGGAAGAAGTTTAGAAGCGGTTTGGGGAGAGTTTAAGCTCACGCTATATTATTTTATAGGAATTATTTTTTGCATCTTGGGTGGTTTTCTTGTTGGAGCCACAACTGCTATTTTTTTGAACTTATCCCTGTTTTTTGCTTTTGCAGCAACACATCCCGATCTTAAAATTCTTTTGTTTTTCGTTATCCCAGTAAAAGTAAAATGGCTAGGATATTTAGACGCAGTAATTTTCTTATTCAGCATAATCTCCTCGTTGCTTGCAATGAATTGGTCTAATGCGCTTGCTGCTGTTATGGCAATACTTAATTTTTTAATATTTTTTGGCCCTAGATTCTTTACAGATATGTTCACCAAACTTAAGTATTGGAAAAACAGGCGAGATTTTATAAATAAAACAAATAATTCTTGGCGAAATTGAAAGGAATAAATAAAATGACCAAGCGCAAAGACTACATTTCTTGGGATGAATATTTCATGGGAATAGCTGAGCTCTCTGCCAAGCGAAGTAAAGACCCAACAACTCAAGTTGGTGCATGTATTGTAGGAAACAACAATCATATTTTATCTCTTGGCTATAATGGAATGCCAGTTGGGTGCAACGACGATGATATGCCATGGAGCCGAGATGGCAAAGCTTTAAACACAAAATATCCGTTTGTTTGTCATGCTGAATTAAACGCCATACTAAATAATGGCGGCAACAATTTACGGGGCGCTCGCATATACACCACTCTTTTTCCATGCAACGAATGTGCTAAAGCAATAATTCAATGTGGAATAAAATCAATAATATATAAATCAGATAAATACTTCAAAAGTGATAGTGTAATAGCCTCTAAATATATGTTTGATTTAGCTGGCGTGGAGTATAAAAAATATATACCATCAAATCAGACTTTGTGCATATCAATATAAAAACAAAAAAAGCAGAGCTAACTTTTAAAACATTGAAGATTAGCTCTACTTTTTGGGCTTAAATATTTTTTCCAAATACTCTTTTGCCCCAGTTAAAACATCCTTATCATTCTGAAAAGTTAAAACACTAAGCGCTTTATCAAAATCAAACCATCCATATTTAGAAATTTCTTCCTCCTGTAAAACAACCCTGCTAGTTTTATCCTTTGTTTTAGCAACAAAATAAAAAACATCTTTTAAAATATAAGGGCCAATATTATATGAAACCATTTTACAAAAATTATTATCTAATTCTACATCCAACCCAGTTTCTTCCTTTATTTCGCGCAAAGCAGTTTCAACCTTAGTTTCATTATTTTCAATATGACCTTTTGGAAAAGCCCAATGTTTTCCGTTAATATGTTTAACCAGCAAAAATTTAACTGCTCCATCATAAATATTATAAACCACTGCACCACATGAAATTTCCTTTTTCATATACAACACAACTTTCTTAAACTACAATAATTACGTTAATTGATCTACTAATTTTACGGCTCTAACTTTAGCAATATGTCGTTCCTCAACAACTAAGACTGTAAATTCTACTCCATCATATTTAACAATTGGATGCTCATTTTCATCTGGTATTCTATCCAACATATCTACCAAGAATCCACCTATTGTGTCGTAATCCGAATTATTTTTAAAATTAATATTTAAACTTTCTGAAACACAATCTAACTCAGCTGATCCTTGTAAAATAAAAGTTGTTTCATTTACTTTTGTTATTTCATCGCGCTCGTCGTCATATTCATCTCGTATTTCTCCAACTATCGACTCTAATATATCTTCCAAAGTTACTATTCCAGATGTTCCTCCATATTCATCTACAACCACTGCAAAGTGTTGATGATTTTCTGTAAATTGCCTAAATAAGTCAACACACTTTATAGTTTCTGGAACATACGGCAATTCACGAATAAAAGAGCTGATTGCTTTGCTTTCAACATTTTCTTCACGAATAAGGACCAACAAATCTTTAACATAAACAGCTCCAATAATATTGTCAATGTCCTCTTTATATACAGGTATTCTAGAAAAGCCATTTTCAATTCCTATCCTCAAAACATCTGAAATTTTATCGTGTTCCTCAACAGCTTCTATGTCAACCCTATGCGTCATTATATCAGCAACAGTAATTTTACGAAATTTAATAATATTTTCTATCATTTTAGATTGACTATGAAGAAGAACTCCCTCATTTTCTCCAGTTTCAACCAAGCACATTATATCGTCTTCGGTTACTTTATCAGAAGATTTTATTCCAAATAATTTAGACATTCGACCAGACGAACCACTCTTCCCTCCATCTGCATCCATAGGCACATCTTCCTCTCAAAAATTTGTATGTGTTACACATATAATACTTCATATAAAATATAATGTCAAGTAAAAATGTATAACACCACGTCATATTATTGGCAAATTTTATTAATTTTACATAGTTTTTGTTATATTGACATTATTCAAATTTAATATATAATAAAAAAACAAAATGGTTTAAGGAGAAGCCCCAATGGAATCTACAAAAGAAATATTTAACTTAATACTCGAAAAAATAAACAAATATGGTGAAAGTATTATATTTTCATTAATAGCTATATTATTAGGGTTTATTTTAATAAAGCTTATAAACAAAGCAATTAAAAAAGCGTTCGAAAAAATAGACAAACAAGATTCATCATCTATGCCTATAATAACAAAGTTTGTTAAATGCTTGATATATACTCTTATTATATTAATTATATTGGCAAAATTTAATGTTTCAAGTGCAGCTATTCTTGCTGTTACATCATCTGCCCTATTAACATTTGGAATTGCTTTAAAAGATGTGCTATCTAATATTGCCAAAGGTGTTCAACTACTAATATGCAGGCCATTTTCTACGGGAGATACTGTAGAAATAAATCAAACAATAGGAAAGGTTAAAAAAATTCAACTAATATATACGCAACTAACAACTGCTGACAATCGTCTAATTTTAATACCAAATAGTCTAATAGCTAACAATAAAATTATAAACTATTCAGCAGAACCAGTTAGAAGATTAGACATGAATTTTAATATACCAAATAACCTTTCAATAAAAGAAACTAAGCAAATAATTTATGACATAATTTTATCAAACAATATGATTTTAAACAGCCCTCCACCAACAATTCACTGCAAATCGGATGATAATGCTCCTCTAATCTTGGCAAATGTTTGGGTAGATTCTGAAAATTATGATAATGTTCAATCTAATCTGTCGGAAGAAATAACCTTAAAATTATCTGACTATAAATAAAACAATAAAATAAAAAATTGCCTCTCTTATTTTTTGAGAGACAATTTTTTATTAAACTTCTTTAATGTGCCAAAGATTTTCTGCATAATCTGCAATTGTTCTATCTGAGCTAAATTTACCAGCATTAGCAATATTAATCCAACATTTTTTTGCAAATTCAACTCTATTTTTATAATCCTGATTTACTTTTAACTTAGCATAAACATAATCTTTAAAATCAGCCAACAAATAATATTGATCGGGATCATGCCAACTAGCACCTTTCAATATAGAGTTTTTCAGCTCTTTAAAAACACCAGTTTTATCATCATCTAGCAAGCCATTATCTAGTGCATCTAAAACACGTTTTATATCTTCGTCATTATTATAAATTTTAACAGGATCATAATCTTCAGATAATTCTTTTATTTGCTCAACCGTATTTCCAAATATATAATTATTTTCTCTTCCAGCCTCTTCAACAATTTCAACATTAGCACCATCAAATGTTCCTAATGTTACAGCTCCATTTAGCATAAACTTCATATTTCCTGTTCCAGAAGCTTCTGTTCCAGCTGTGGAAATCTGCTCAGAAACATCAGCAGCAGCCATTATTTTTTCAGCATATGAAACATTATAGTTTTGTACAAAAACAACTTTTATATATTTACTAACCAATTTATCTTTTTCAATCAAATCGGCAACTGTATTTATTAATTTAATTATTCCCTTAGCTCTATCATAGCCAGGAGCTGCCTTAGCACCAAATATAAACGTTGTTGGCGTAAAGTCTTTTATTTTTCCGTCCTTAATTTTAAAATACAAATGCAATATAGCTAAAATGTTCAAAAGCTGTCTCTTATACTCATGCAATCTTTTTACCTGAACATCAAAAATAGTATCAGGATCTATCGAAACCCCATCTTGACTATTAATATACTTTGCTAACTGACAGCGCTTTTCATATTTTAATTTCATAAAATCATTAATAACACTTTCGTCACTAACAAACTTCTCTAATTTTTTAAGTTCAGACAAATTAGTAATCCATTTATCACTTCCCAACAAACGAGTAATTAAATCAGACAATTCACGATTGCAAAGCAACAACCATCTACGCTGAGTTATTCCATTAGTTTTGTTCTGAAATTTTTCAGGATATATCGAATACCATTCTTTTAAAACATCATCTTTCAAAATATCAGTATGTATACGCGCAACACCGTTCGTATATGTTGAAGCATAAACCGCCAAATTAGCCATATGAATAGTGTCTCCTTGCAAAATAGAAATCTTAGAAACTATAGCCTTAGAAACACCTAAAGATTTCATTTCTTTCTTAAATTCATCTTGTATTAATAAAATATATTTGACTACTGTAGGAATCACTTTTTTCATAAACTTTTTCGACCATTTTTCTAATGCTTCGGACATTATTGTATGGTTAGTATATGAAAAAGTTTTTCTTGCTATATTAAACGCCTCTTTAAACGATAATCCTTCAACATCACAAAGTAATCTAATCAATTCAGCAATAGAAATTACCGGATGCGTATCGTTTAGTTGTATAGCATGCATGTCGGCAAATTTTGAAAAATCACTACCATATTTTTTCTTATACTTTTTAATTATATCTTGTAATGAAGCAGAGCAAAAGAAATATTGCTGTTTTAATCTTAAAACTTTTCCAGAAATAGTGTTATCATTAGGATATAAAACACTTGATATATCTTCAGCGGCATCTCTTTCTTCAACAGCATCTCTATATTTACAGTCATTAAATGCTTCAAAATCAAAACAATTAACAGCCTCAGCTTGCCACAACCTTAAAGTTCCAACATGGTTAGTTCCATAGCCTATTATTGGCATATCATATGGAACAGCAACAACTTTTTGATCATAAAAATCAACACAAACCGAATCTTCTTCACATCTAACAGCCCATGGATCACCGTATTTTGTCCAATCATCTGGATATTCAACCTGAAATCCACCTTCAATTGCCTGCTTAAATAACCCATATTTATATCTAATTCCATAACCATCTACCGGTAAATTTAAAGTAGCAGCACTATCTAAAAAACACGCAGCCAACCTTCCAAGGCCTCCATTTCCCAAAGCTGCATCTTCAATTTCTTCCAATCTTTCAATGTCAAATCCCTGCTCACTAAGCAAGCATTTAACATCATCATATATTCCCAAACATAAAAGATTGTTAAAAATTGCACGCCCAACTAAAAATTCCGCAGAAAAATAGCAAACTCTACGCCCATCGTTATGAGATTTTATGCTACTAATCCAATTATCTGCCAAATTTTCCATTGTAGATTTTGAAAGAGCATTATAAACCTGAATTGCTGTAGCATTCTTAATATCCTTATGATAGTCAGTTTTCAAATGCTCGTGCATCTTTTTTATAATATCAGAACCATTCATGGACAATTCAATTCTCCTTTTATTTTTTTATTTATATTCTACCATACATTTTGGTAATATGATATATTTTTTCTGATAGCTGCTCTGTTGCAGCACCCTTTTTCATTCTCCACTTCCAGTTTATACCAACTGTGCCAGGAATGTTCATTCGCGCTTCGGAACCTAGTTCAAGAAAATCTTGCATCTGAGTAATAGACAATTTTGCAACACTAGCCATAGATCCACGTATCATGCCCCAATTTACGCCCTCAAACAAACCTATATTTAAATATTCTTTACATAATTCCCTTGTTTCTGAATCAACACCATTAAACCATCCTATAGCGGTATCATTATCATGTGTTCCAACATACACAACACAATTTGAATCATAGTTATGAGGCATATAATCACTCTCTTCGAGTGGATCAAACGCCATTTCGAGTATTTTCATTCCAGGGAACCCAGTAGCCTTTATTAGCTGTCTAACAGAATCAGTAACATATCCTAAATCTTCAGCAATAATATCAATTTCACCCAATTGATCTTTTATTACGTTAAATAGATCTATTCCAGGCCCCTTAACCCATTCTCCATTCTTAGCTGTTTTTTCACTTGCATCTATCGAATAATAACTGTCGAATCCCCTAAAGTGATCTATTCGAACAACATCATACATGTTTTTATAAGCACGAAGACGCTCACACCACCAAGTATAATTTTCTTTTTTCATTTTCTTCCAATTGTAAATTGGATTCCCCCAACGCTGCCCATCTTTAGCAAAAGCATCTGGAGGACACCCCGCAACCTTAGCTGGCATCATATTTTCATCCAAACAAAAATCATCAGGATTTGTCCAAACATCAGAACTATTTCCTGAAACATATATTGGAATATCTCCTATAAGTCCAATTCCTTGCTTATTTGCATATTGTTTAAGCAAATTCCATTGATCTAAAAATACAATCTGGGTAAAAAGCCAAAAATTAACATCATCCTCATGCTCTATCTTAAATTCATTTAAAGCCTTTTCATCTCTAAACTTATATTTATCTTTCCAATCCCACCAACATTTTTTATCATTAAACGAAAGCAAGGCCATAAACATAGCATAATCATCAGCCCACTTATTTTCTTTAACAAAATCGGCAATACGTTTTTTATTAGTTTTAATCCAATTTTTATAAGCAATTTTCAAAACATCAATTTTGTTACTACTAACCTTATCAAAATCCACACTTGTTTCATCGCTTCCCCAGTTAATAGCAGCATAATCAGACTTTTTTAAATAGCCGTCTTCTTCTAACAAATCAAAGTCAATAAAGCAAAAATTTCCAGAAAAAGTAGAATATGAACTGTAGGGAGACCATCCCGCTGGATCTGGTTGACACAAAGGTAAAAACTGCCAATAAGACTGACCAGATTTCTTCAAAAAATCTACAAATTTGTAAGATTCCCTACCCATAGTTCCTATTCCATAATCAGAAGGAATTGAAGAAATATGCATCAAAACCCCACTACTACGCTGCTTCATTGTTTACACTCTCCCTAACAACAAATTACTTTAAATAATAATGTTTTATATATAAAAATATAACAAAAATTATATAAAAATTTATAAAATTCAATATCAAAAAACACGGTTTTTAGTATATCATTATAAAAAAAATTTGTCAATATGACATCCGTTCGTGGAGCTTAATAAAAATATGCTATAATTTAATAATAACAGCCAACTATCATTTTTAGTAAAGGAGAAATTTTTAATGAAAATAGATAGTTTAAGAAATAAAATAAATAACATTGATAAAAAATTATTAAGTCTTCTTGAAAAGCGAATGCAAATTTCAACCAAAATTGCAAAATATAAAATATCAAATAATAAAAATATATTTGATGTTAACAGAGAAAACAAAATATTCAAAACAATTGAAGATAATTCTACTAAAAAATTTTTAAGTTCAAATCATTTCTTATTTTCAACAATAATTAATACTGGAAAATTTCTGCAATATAAAAAAATAAAAACTCTTCCTAAAAATATAGAAAAAATAATAAATATTTCAAAAAATAACACCGCTCAAATAGATACAGCTAAATTAGGCTGCTTAGAAGCCAACGACAGCTATTCTAATATTGCAGCATCAAAAATTTTTTCAAACAATAATATAATCAACTATACTTCTTTATCCGATTTGTTTGGTGATATCAACAAAAATATAATAGATTTTGGTGTTTTTGAAATAAGCAATTCAAATCCACCACCAATAAACAACATATTTGACTTGATTAATCAACATGATGTATATATATACAAAACGATAAATATAACCCCATCGTATTGTTTAGCTGTAAATTCTGAAAACAAAAACAACTTTAAAAAAATAATATCAACCAGTCAAATTCTAGCTCAATGTTCAAAATATATAAAAACTCATGAATATGAAACATCAACTTTAAATTTAGCATCAAGCGCAGCTTTTTTAGTATCCACACTAGACAAGACAACAGCTGTTATATGTCCAAAAGAAATAGCATTAAACAATAATTTAACAATCGTTGAGAAAGATGTTCAAAATTCCACTCAAGCAAACAAAAAATTTGCAGTTATTTCAAAAAAATTATATACTACAAAAAATCAAAATATTCTATCATTTTCAATAAAAGTTAAAAATATAAATCAATTTTTAATCAGTGTCTCTTCATATTTTAATATTAACAAAATAAAACTTCTTCAACTACAAATAAAACAGTCTACAAACCAAAACGATGCATATACTATATATATCAGTTTTATTGGAAATATTAAAAGCCAATCTTCAATATCATTTATTAACTTTCTCTCACAAGAAACTAATGGTTTTAAATTACTCGGATATTATAATGAAGGAAATATTTAATATAAATAAAATTTAATAACTTAAATGATAGTAATAAAAATGCCGATAGCTTATTTTGCTACCAGCATTTTTATTATTATTTTACTGTTTCAATGAGTTTTCGTAAGATTCAATCATCTTTTTAACCATTTGTCCGCCAACAGAACCAGCTTCACGAGATGTTAAATGTCCGTTATATCCTTGCTTCAAATCAACACCAACTTCATTAGCTGCTTCCATTTTAAATTTTTCCATTGCTTTTCTAGCTTCTGGCACAACTAATTTACTATTGTTTGTACTATTTGTTGACATTTCAAACACTTCCTTTCAAATTATAAAATATAATTTGCGTTTGTAATAAATATTCTAACCAAACATTTATTTTTTATTTGTGGAAAATTTTACAATATTTAAATTACATAGTGTTTGAAGCATAATTTATTTTAATGTCAATGATTACAAAAGTTTTACTATATCTTTTTCAATATCACTAGGATCAAAAATTGGACTATATCTTTTAACAGCATTACCATTTTTATCAACTAAAAATTTAGTAAAATTCCATACAATATCTCCTTTATTTTTGCAGCTTTTACTCAATTTTTTTATAGCCTTCATAGAAATTTTATTTTTAAGTCCTTCTATAATATCATCAGGCTGCTGCTTTTTTAAAATTGAAAACACACTATTTTCATTATCCCCATTCACATCTATTTTTGCAAATTGATCAAACTTAGTTTGATATTTAAGCTGACAAAACTCATGTATTTCATCATCACTTCCAGGCGCTTGATGTCCAAATTGATCACAAGGAAAATCTAGAACTTCAAAACCTTGTTCATGATATTTCTCATATAATTTTTCTATAGCTTCATATTGTGGGGTGAATCCACATCCCGTAGCAGTATTAACAACTAGCGAAACTTTTCCTTTTAGGCAACTTAAATCATAGTCTTTTTCATTTCTCATTTTTACCTTTAAATCATAAATTCCCATAAAATACTTCCCCTTTCAAACTATATTTCCTAGTAAATAAATGATGAACAAAATTAAATCAAAATTTTAAGCCTATCATAATCATCCCACTGCCCATACATTTCATTATTCTCAGCAGTTTTAATTAATTTATTAAGTCTCCTGCGAAATAACTCATTATTTTTCCTAGCCCACTCAATATTATCAATTCTTATTCTTTGATATAAAACAGGAAAACAACTAAAATTGTTCCAAGCTTTTTCATTTTTCTTTAATTCAATTAATATATCATCTGAAATACTAAACTGTTTATATTTATCAGGCAAAGCGTTAAGTCCTCGATCTGTCATTAACCCCTTTTTTATCAAGTACTGACATCTTGCAATATTTAAATAAGTCCAGTGGGTCTTTTTACCTCTAGGCATTAATTTCTGATAAGTTACTCCATCAATGTTTTTACAAGTAGAGTCTATCCATCCGAAACATAGTGCACAATAAACAGCATCTATATAACTAAAATCTTTTCCATTAGGTTTCCCTCTTTTAGCATTCACCCATACAAAATCTTCAATATCAGAATTGCTAGAAAGCCAATCATATAATTCTTCAAAACATGTAACAGTTATTATTTTTTCCAAATATATTTCAACTCCAATTCAAATTAAAGCTTATTTTTATATATCAAAATTTACTTCATATTTATCATGATTTCATCTGTTTACTTTCTTTATCAATAATTTGCTCGTGATGTCCATAACACACTTTTGATATGTTATGACTTAATAAATTTTTCCAACTATCGTCTACTTTTTGGTCATTAAGTGCAGCGGCTGAATTCAAATTATATAAGTCACCAACAAAAGCCACGCCATCATCTAATACTAAAGAAATACTATCATCGCTATGTCCTGGAGTATGTAATATTTCTCCATCTATTCCTAAATTTTGTAGAAACTTTCTACTCTCTTTACACGAAATTATCACTGGCTTTGTATTAATTGGAGTAAAATTTATTCTATCATCTTTTGCAAATATTTTATCTGGCCAATGAATATAATCCTTTTGAACATCCATCACTATTAATTTTACACCCATATTATCTACTATGTCTTGCGCTATTCCCATATGGTCAGGGTGATAGTGTGTGATTAAAAGATAGTCGATAGTTTTTATGCCCAATTCCTTAATTTTTCTATAAAATAATTGTAAAGTGCCTGCCCAATCTGTGTCTATTAAAACACTTCCCTTTTTCCCTTTGATATAATAGCAATTAGTATTTCCATATTTTAATAATTTTACCATTACTATTCCTTTCACCATGAAGATTTAACAATAATTTAATATATTTTTATTATATCATAAAATAAAAATTTCAAACATCTTAATAAATTGTAATCACTTTCACTATTCTATCTCTGCAAAAACTCTGCACGGAGAGCCATCAAAATCCTTAAAATTTAAAGGAATAGCATAAACTTTAAACTTTTTGTCTATTAATAATTTCATATTACATACATTTTCTACTATTAGTATATCATTTCCCAATAATTTTTTATGTATTGGATATGGAAATTGATCAGGAGTTGGAATATCTAATAAAACCATCTTTGGCTTTTTAGATATTAAAACATCTACTAAATCTTCATCAAGCACAGGAACATTATTAAATATATTATCTATTCCTTTTTCTATATGCTCTGAATATAAAAGAAAAACATCTTCATTTTCAATACTATTTAAGTCTGGATTGTAAATATCAATTACTTTTCCTATCCCTATAAATTTTTCTAATTCAAAATCACTTGATTTTTTCCCATTATTAATCATATGATATGGAAAATCCATGTGTGTTCCAAAATGTGTATTAATAGTTATTTGATGTTCATTATATGTATTATTTTTTATACTCGCATATTGTTTAAAAGTAATATTAGGCTCTCCTGGAAAAACAGGCGTATTTTTTGTTAATAATATTGATAAATCAACATATCTATTCTCTTTCATAAACAAAACCTCCTCTATTTTTTGATTGTATAGAATATTAAAACATTATAAATATACAACATGTAAATAATATTTATTTGTTCCTTTATATTTAATTAACTAATATTTTAAAAATTTATTTTTACAACAATCAATAGCATCATATTTTTCTAATTTACAATTTTTTCATAAAATAATTGTAAAAATCCCTACAAATTAAATAAAATGTCTGTTAACACTTAAGCCATAGATAATATTGCTTTTTATATTGATTATGAATGATAATGTATTCATAAAATATGACCAAAACACTATCTTCAACAAAAATATCTACTATTTTACATCACCATTTTTTCTGCCAGCTAATTATGATAATTTTGTAAAAAAATAAAGCAGAGATTTTATATCTTCTCTACTTCATTATAAGTTAACTTGTGCGAAATATCAAAATATTGCGAACATTTAATTTTTTATTTATGGTTAAAAAAACTTGTAATATCAAATCCAGTTGGCATTGGTATTGTAAGCATGTAAATAATTCCAAAAATCAAAATACCTACTGAAAAAATAAATAGCATTTTACGACTTCCAAAATCCTTAAGAACTCCTACGATACCTAATAAAAATAGTACAAGAGAATAAATAACTGAAACTAATTTATATGAGTCTCCACGTAAATTATCTTGCTTTCCTTCTTCCATAACTTGTTGTGATTCATTTCGTATTTTGTCAGCCTCTTCAAAATAGCCCTTCACAAATTCTTCTTTTTCAAATGGCGAATTTGTTTTTTCTTGCCAATTTGCCGAAGAAATAGCCTCTAAAAGTCTTGGCGAACAACTGCCATTCATAATTTTTTGTATTTTAGTTTCAATAGCTTTTGCTTCATCTGTATTGCCTTTTTCTTTAGCAGTTTCCATATCTACTTGTAGGCTTAAAATAGTATTCCACGCACATAAATCTGATATATAAACCTGTGCTGCCACATTATATTCGGCATTGCCTTTAGCTGCCAAATTATTGCTTTTAGTAAAATTTATAGCTTGAATTCCTCCATGTAATGAACCAATCCAGCCTGCCCACGCAACAAGAAGTGTTGTTATTCCTAAAAATACTGCAACTAAAATTCTTAATTTTTTTTCACTTTTTTCTTTAATTTTTTCCTTTTCCATAATTTTCACCTCTTTTTTTAATTATACTGAATATTAAAACATTATAAATATAAAGCACGTAAATAATATTTATTTTTTTATTCCCATTTAATTATATTATAAAAGCAAAAGATTATCCAGGTATCCAGATAATAGTTTGCTTTTAAAATTCGTTCATTTGGCTCCATTCTACAACATTTTAGTCCACTTTACTCGTTAAAAATGCACTTGACTTCATTCTACTCCACTCGGCTTTGGTAGTTATTTGTATCTAAATTTGTATCTAAAACATGTTTGAATAATTTATTGATTTTCTTTTTTAATAAACATTTTAATACCAAAAAATATTATTAAAATACCAACAACTATATTTAATATACTTGATATGTTATCTGGTATGAAACTTGAAAGTATGGTTCCCATAATTGCTACCGATGTTAGAAATAATAAAGTTGCAGAAACCAATCCTATTGAAAATATTATTAATTCTTTTTTCTTTAATTTGTCTTCTATGATCTTACTTGTTAGTACACTTCCCCAAAAAACTATCGTAATTGGATTAGATAAAGTCAGAACTAATCCTTGTATAAAAATATTTGTTGATGTTGGTTTTAAATTTAATCCTGGAATAATATTAATTCCAAAAACATTAAGAAAGATATTTATTCCAAATAAAATTAAAACTATCGAGCCCATTATTTTAAATATCTTTTTTATTTTTTCTTTTTCTAACAGTTTACT
Organism: Oscillospiraceae bacterium; assembly: GCA_902790675.1. Lineage (GTDB taxonomy): Bacteria > Bacillota > Clostridia > Oscillospirales > Ruminococcaceae > RUG12519. Next base: position 24,824 of record CADASU010000004.1, read on the forward strand.
TATTCCTAAACCAGCAAGTGTAATATAAAAAGCATCAACAAGAGCTATAGCTAATACCAATGATAAAGCAACTAAAAATCCAACATTTTTTGCGGTATTAAAAACCATTAGACACATCGGTCCAACAGCAATCTGTAATAGTAATCCAAATTTCAATCCGCTAAAGTGTTTTTTTAGCATAAATTCATCTCCTACTTCTATTGCACAGATTCTTTCTATTAATTATATAATAAATAATTAAATTTTTCTATGTTTTTTCTATATTTTACCACATCTATAGTGGCAGTGGTCATTTTTTGTTTTTCTTTAGTATTTTCAATAGTTTCAGAACTTGCTTACACTTCTAGATACAAATCGCAAATGTAAAAATCGGAAAAATTGTATCTAAATTTGTATCTAATTTAAAATCCGCATTTTCCCAGGCATAGAAAAAAGCCCGAAATTTCGGACTTTATTAATCTCTACCACAACAGTTTTTATACTTCTTTCCACTACCACATGGACAAGGATCATTCCTGCCAACTTTATTTTCATTTCTAATTGGCTTTCTCTCTTCTCCAGCTGAGCTTTCTTTATATTTAATAGGAACAGGAATTTTATTAACTTCCTCTCTTTTAATTTCTTCCTCTGTTCTAACACGGATTGTCATTATCAATCTTGCAACGTCCTCTTTTATACTTGAAACCATAGCATCAAAAATGCTAAAGCCTTCAATTGTATACTCAATTACAGGATCTTTCTGTGCATATGACCTCAAATAAATTCCCTTGCGCAGCTCTTCCATATTATCAATATGGGCAGTCCACTTAGAGTCAACAGTTCTTAAAATAACAACCCTTTCTAATTCACGCATACGTTCTTCGCCAACCATTTTTTCTTTTTTCTCATAAATATCCATAGCTTTTTTATATATAATATCCACTAAATCTTGTTTTTTCATCTTAGCAAGTTGAGCGCTGCTATATTTTAAGTCGTTTTCATCTAAAATATAATTCATAAAATAATCCCGAAGTCCAGTGATATTCCAATGCTCATGATCATCCGTATCAGCAATATAAACATCAACAGTATCAGTAATAGCGCTATTTATCATTTTAATAACATGATCGCGCATATTTTGCCCATCAAGCACCTTTTTACGCTCTTTATAGATTATCTCACGCTGTGAATTCATAACATCATCAAACTTAAGAACACTTTTACGAGACGCAAAGTTTTGAGCTTCAACCTTAGCCTGAGCAGACTCTATACGCTTAGTTAACATCTTACTTTTAATTGGCAAGTCATCATCAACGTTCAACATGCCCATAATCTTGTCTATTCTCTCACCGCCATACAATCTCATAAGATTGTCCTCTAACGATAAGTAGAAACGACTTTCTCCCGGGTCTCCCTGCCTACCAGAACGTCCTCTAAGCTGATTATCAATACGCCTAGACTCATGTCTTTCTGTTCCTATAATAAACAACCCTCCAGCAGCTTTTACTTCTTCTGCGTCCCCAGAAATAGCTTCTTTGAATTCCTTATTTAATCTGTTGAAAGTTTCTCGAGCTTCTAAAATTTCTTCATCATCAGTATCTGCAAATCCAACAGCCTCATTAATTAAATCTTCATAGTAACCTCTTTTTCTCATTTCCTCTTTTGCCATATATTCTGCGTTACCACCAAGCAAAATATCTGTTCCACGTCCAGCCATGTTTGTTGCTATAGTAACAGCACCTTTTTTACCAGCCTGCGCAACTATCATTGCTTCTTTGTCATGATATTTAGCATTCAAAACATAGTGATCTATTCCTTGTTCAACCAACATTTTACTCAAAATCTCAGATTTATCTATAGAAACAGTTCCCACCAAAACAGGTTGTCCTTTTTCGTGACATTTTGCTATCTGATCAATTACAGCGCGAAATTTAGCCAATTCCGTACGATATACAACATCATCATAGTCTTTCCTTATTACAGGCTTATTCGGCGGAATTTCCACAACATCTAATTTATATATTTCTCTAAACTCTGCTTCTTCTGTCAATCCAGTACCAGTCATTCCAGAAAGCTTATTATATATTCTAAATAAATTTTGGAATGTTATGCTAGCAAGCGTCTTAGACTCATTTGCAATTTTTACATTTTCCTTTGCTTCTAGAGCTTGATGCAAGCCATCATTATATCTACGTCCAGGCATGGCCCTTCCTGTAAACTCATCAACAATCAAAACTTCTCCATTTTTTACAACATAGTCAATATCTTCTTGCATAACTCCATAAGCTTTTATAGCTTGATTTATATGATGCAGTAATGTTATATTTTCGCCATTCATAAGATTTTCAACTTTAAAAAATTCTTCAGCTTTTTTAACTCCTGATGGCGTTAAAGTAGCTGTTTTAGCTTTTTCATCAACTATATAATCGCCATCAACATCATCATGTTCCTCTTTATCGTCTAGCTCTCGAACCTTGTACATTTTCAAACCTTTAGCAAATTTATCAGCATAAACATACAAATCTGTTGACTTCTCGCCAGGACCAGAAATAATTAATGGAGTTCTAGCTTCATCTATTAAAATGGAGTCAACCTCGTCAACAATAGCAAAATTGAAAGGCCTTTGAACTTGTTGTTCTTTATATATACACATGTTATCACGAAGGTAGTCAAATCCTATTTCATTGTTTGTAGCATAGGTAACGTCACAATTATATGCCGCTCTACGCTCATCATTATTCATTCCATTTAATATAACACCTACAGTTAGGCCAAGATATCTATATACTTTACCCATAAGATCAGAGTCACGTTTTGCAAGATAGTCGTTAGCCGTAACAACATGAACACCCTCACCAGTTAAAGCATTAAGGTAAACCGGCAAAGTTGCAAGCAACGTTTTTCCTTGTCCTGTTTTCATTTCAGCAATACGTCCTTGGTGCAATATGACTCCGCCAATTAACTGAACTTCAAAATGACGCATATTTAATACTCTGCTAGCTGCCTCACGACATACAGCAAATGCATCAACCAGCAAATCATTTAAAGTTTCTCCTTTATTTAATCTTTCTTTTAACACATTAGTTTGATTTTTTAGTTCTTTCTCAGAAAGCGCCTTATACTTTTCTTCCAAAGCCAAAATTTTATTTACCGTTGGCCTTACTCTTTTTACTTCTTTCTTACTGTATGAACCAAAAATTTTATCCATTAAACTCATAATCAGCTCTCCTTTTCTAAAAAAATGAGAATGTAACTTACGCGAAAACAAAAACATACTTACTCTTTATTATATACCGATAAATAATAAAATCAAGTTTTTTATAAATATTTATAGATATAAAGTAAATATTATTGATACATATATTTGGCCGGCAAGCTAACTTTCATTTCATTAATATTTTTTGTTTTTGCTCTAAAACTCATAATTATAGCATTAACAATTGGTACAAATAATACAAAAATCACAACAATAAATGTTTGATGCATATTTAATGGACAATTCTTTATTATTTTATTCAAGGGCTCGAGCCAAATAGCAGAAATAGCGACAGTTAAAGAAATTATTGTGGCAAAAATTAGCTTTTTATTTGTCAAATGATTTATTTTAAAAATTGATTTCTTTTCGCTTTTACATTCAAAAACATGTATTAATTGTAAACCAACCAACGTTAAAAATATTGCTGTTCTGGATGTTGTTAAACAACCCGTCATCTTTAACATTATAGTAAAAACTGTTAGCGAAGTAAAGGCAATTAACATTCCTCTCACAAAAATTGTAAATATTAATCCTCCTGAAAAAATACTCTCATTAACATTTCTTGGTTTATGCTTCATTATATTTTTATCTCCAGGTTCTAGTCCTAAAGCAATTGCAGGCAATCCATCGGTCACCAAATTAATTAGTAATATTTGCATTGGCATTAATGGTATTGGCATTCCAATTAGCATCGCAAAAAGAGTTGTTAAAACCTCTCCCATATTGCAAGAAAGCAGATATCTCATGAATTTACGTATGTTGTCATATATTATTCTTCCTTCTTCCACTGCTGCAACAAGCGTAGCAAAATTATCATCCAATAATATCAAATCTGCAGATTGTTTTGAAACATCACTACCGCTTTCCCCCATAGATACTCCTATGTTTGCTTCCTTTATTGCAGGCGCATCATTTACTCCATCACCTGTCATAGCAACAATATTTCCTTGCTGTTTTAATATTTTAACTATTCGAAGTTTATGGCTAGGAGAAACTCTAGCAAAAACTGTTGTCTTCTTTATAATTTCCTTCAAAGCGGAATCACTCATATTATCTAATTCTTTTCCCTCAATGCATGTATCTCCTTTTCTATATATTCCAACTTGCTTTGCAATAGAAATTGCTGTAAACTTATGGTCTCCAGTAATCATTACTGTTTTTATTCCCGCATATCTACAAGTCATAACAGCAGATTTTGCTTCTTTTCTAGGAGGATCATGCATAGCTGTTAAGCCTAAAAAAACTAAATTACTATCGTTTTCTGATTTTGAAATTTCTTTATATGCAAAAGCTAAAACCCTCATTCCGCCTTTAGCCAATTCTTCATTTTTTCCATCAAAAAAAGATCTGACTTTTGAAAAAGATTTTACCCCATCTTTATCTTTGCAGCTTACACATTTATCGGAAATAATGTCATACGCTCCTTTAACAAACACATACTTTTTTCCATAATTGTCTTTAACAAAAACGCTCATATATTTTTTTGACGAATCAAATGGAATAATATTATAAATATTATATTTCGTTTTTAAACTTTCTTTCGTGATGCCCCCATTTTTGGCCATCATTAAAAGAGCTATTTCAGTTGGCTCACCAACCCCCTTCCACTCATTTCTGCCATTATTTAAATTTTTCATAGTAATATGAGCACTATTACAAACAACAGCTATTTCGACTAATAATTCTAAAGCTGAATAATTTGAAACACTAATTTTTTCTCCACCAAAGATAAAGCAACCATCATTTTTCCTATCATTTCTTTCAATTTTAAAGTCGCCATCTGCCGTAACAACTTTTTTGACAGTCATTTTATTTTGTGTTATTGTTCCAGTTTTATCAGTGCATATTACATTTGCACATCCTAAAGTTTCCACTGCATGTAATTTTCTAACAAGAGCCTTTCGTTTAACCATACGTTTCACAGCTAATGCAAGCGCAATTGTTACAATAGCCGGTAGTCCCTCAGGAACAGATGCAACCGCAACAGATAAACCAGTTATTACCATGTTAAAAGGATCTTCTCCTCGCAATATTCCAGCAAGTATAACAATGGCGGAAACTAACAAACATCCTGCTATAATAAATTTTCCAATCTGAGCTAGCCTTTTTTGTAACGGAGTTTGATCTGGATCTACATTGTCTATCATTCCAGCAATTTTGCCAATTTGCGTATTCATTCCCGTTCTAATTACTTTAGCTATACCATGCCCTTTAAAAACTAATGTTCCCATATATAGCATGTTCTTTTTGCTTATCTCGCCCGATTTTTCTTCAAATTTGCCCGCCTCTTTTTCAACAGATATAGACTCACCAGTTAAAATGGATTCATCAACCTCTATTTGACTAGCTTCTAATAAAACACAATCCGCCGGTATACTATCTCCAGCCTCAACAACAATCTCATCACCCCTAACTATTAAATTAGCAGGTATTTTACAAAGCTTGCCATCTCTAAAAACTTTGGCAGATGGAGACACCATATTTTCTAAAGCTTCAAGCGTTTTTTCGGTCTTATATTCTTGAATAAAGCCCATAACCGCACTCAAAAATAAAATAATAGAAATTGAAATTGCTTCAAATATTTCTCCCATAAATACAGAAATTAACATTCCCACCAACAATATCAAAACTAAAAAGTCTTTAAACTGGCCAGCAAAAATTTTGGCTGCAGACACTTTCTTTTGAGAAACTAATTTATTTTCACCCTCTTTTTTTAGCATATTTATCGCTTTTTTGGAACTTATTCCCCTAACAGATTGTCGTTTTTTTTCTAATTGCCTATCTGCATCATGAATTTGAGCTTTATTTTTTATACTATTTTCCGACAATTGTTTACTATTAGAATTGTTTACATCATCTATAAACAATTTGAATATTGATGGTAGTTTCACAAAAATTCCTCCATTTTTAAGATGAAATCATACTAATTTGCATATATAAAAATAACATTCAATTTATATGATAATTTTTAAAACGTTATGAAAAAAGCACCCTCTAATTTAAGGATGCTTAAAAAATTATTTTTTAATATTTTGAGTTGCCACCTTATTAATCAAGGGAGAAAGCAAAATAAAAATACCAATACTAAGCGGTATCATAATCAAATTTTTCGGTATTCTAACAGTAATCAACAATTCCCAAAAGCCAGTTCCATATAACATGCTTATCCAAAGTGTGTTTAATAAAACATTAACTACAACATCAACCAATATTTCTGCAAAAATTATTCTAGGAACGCGAAATTTGTTTTTATATAATATCAATCCATATAAAATTCCAGCAATCGCTGCACTAGCGGTAAATCCAATAAAATAGCCTCCCATCGGATGAACAATATAGCACAAAATATCTCCAACGCCGCCACACACAGCTCCTACAAAAGGGCCGTACATTCCTCCAATAATTCCCATAACAATAAATAAAAAAGACAAATGACATGCATCAGATATAGGAATGGTAAAAAAATTTAAACAAACTCTCAGCGCTAACAATAAAGATATAACACATAAATTCCTAACATTCTTAAACTCATTCGCTGATTCTCTAAGCATTTTAACAATATTCAAATTAAAAATCTCCCTTTTTCCATTAAAACAAACCACCATTTTGCTCACATCGCATGAACAAAATGGTACAAAATACTAATTTAAAAAACAGTTTTATATTATTGTGCAATCGCATCCCTATTGATTTCAACACCTTCAATATTTTCAACAGACTCTAAATTTTTTTGTTGTTCTTCATTTGCCGAATTTTCCAAAAGAGTTTTCATAGAAAGGCTAACTCTTTTTGCATCATAATCAATATCTGTTATCTGCGCCTTAACAACATCTCCAACAGACAAAACATCCGAAATTTTATCTATTCTCTTGTCGGAAATTTGAGAAATGTGTATCAATCCGTCAACTCCCGGCATAATTCCAACAAAAGCACCAAACTGCTTAATTGCAAAAACTTTAACATCCAAAACTTGACCAACCGAATATTTATCAGTAAATATCCTCCAAGGATCATCTTCAGCCTTACGATACGAAAGAGAAATTCTATGATTTTCTCTATCCAAATCTTTGACTGTAACCTCAACCGTATCTCCAACACTAACAATATCAGAAGGATGTTTAACCTTAACCCATGAAAGCTCAGTAATATGGATCATTCCATCCACTCCGCCAAGATCTACAAAGACTCCATAATTGGTTATAGATTTAACAGTTCCAGTACGAACATCTCCTTCTTTTATTTCATCCCATAACTTTTCAACTTCAACTTGCTTTAGTTCATTCAACAACTTACGAACCGACGCAACCGCTCTGCGCTTACTTGGAGTAACATCTATTATTTTAAAATCAACATTCTTGCCAACAAATTCTGTTGTATCTTCAATTCTGTGGTCAGATAATTGAGAAATGGGAATGAAAACTTTAACTCCGCAAGTAACAGCCAAAACTCCGCCCCTAACAGAATCCGTTATTGTTCCATTCAAGACCTTATCTTGATCCATAGCTTCTAAAATCATATCATAGCCTTTTTCAGCATCATAGCGCTTTTTAGACAAAGTAACTATTCCATCTTGATCACTAACCTTAGTTACGATTAAATCAACCTCATCGCCCTTTTTTAAAACATCTTCTGCTTTAACAGAACTATCTGCTGAAATTTCAGAAACCGGAATAACCCCAGCTTGTTTTCCCCCGATATCAACCTGAACTTCATTCTTGGAAATTGCGGTAACAACTCCCTTTACCTTTTTCCCAACTTTATAGACAGCCTGTTGCCCAGATTGTTCAAACAATTCTGCAAAGCTCATCTCACCTGAACTACCAGCACTTTCGTTTATTTTTTTGCTCATAATCTCATGAACCTCCTCTATAATACAAGCCGGAGTCGACGCACCAGCCGTTATTCCGATCTTAAGTGGTAAAGGAGTCAAAACACAATCATGAAGCTCATTCACAGTTTCAATTAACATAGATTTACATCTTGCACTACACAAATCAAACAATTTCCTTGTATTTGAACTACATTTCCCACCAACTACAATTAACAAATCAGAATTATTAGCTAAAGACACTGCCTCTTTTTGCCTAACACTCGTTGCATTACATATTGTATCAAATATTTTTACGTTTGTACATAGTTTGTTAACAAAATTGACACATTTTCGCCATAATATCGAATTAAATGTGGTTTGCGCGACTAAAATTAGTGCACTTTTTACAAAGTTTTTGTGGTTTTTGAGCAAAGTTTTCAACTCTTCCAATGTTGAAAACACATATGCATCTTGCTCACAATAACCTTTTATTCCATCAACTTCAGGGTGATCCCTGTTGCCTGCTATTAAAACAGTTTTCCCTTTTGAAGACTCTCTCTTTACTATATTATGGATTTTTTTTACAAACGGACAAGTTGCATCTTTAAAATTAATTCCCACATTTTTTATATAATCATATACCTCCGGCCTTACTCCATGAGATCTTATAACAAGAGTTTCATCGGGTTTTGCCTCCTTAGGACTATTAATAATTCTTACTCCTCGCTCTGCCAAATCATTTACAACTTGAGGATTATGAATAATTGGTCCTAATGTACAAACTTTATTTCCTTCATCTACAAGATTATATACAATTTCTACTCCTCTATTCACTCCAAAACAAAAACCAGCAGTTTTAGCAACCGTTATCATATTAAATTTCCTCTCGCTGCAAATTATAAATTTCAGACACTTTTTCCCAAGACTTTTCTGCAATAATTTTTAAATTTTGAGAATTTAATTCATCACGATTAATATCAAGATTATCCATTATTTCCACAACACTAATAGGTTTTCCATATTCAATATAAATATTACTTCTAAATCGTCGTTTGCTCGAATAGCAAATAGAGCACGGAAGTATTTTTTTACAAGTGGAAACTGCTATTTTGGTTGCTCCAACTTTTGGCCTTAATAACTTTCCTGTTTTAGACCTTCCGCCCTCTGGGAACATAGCCAAAATTTTACCACTATTAACTATTTCCTCAGCCTTTTTTATAGCCCCTAAATCTTTTTTCCCTCTTTTAACAGGAAATGCTCCCAGTTTTTTTATTATTGAGGACAATATAGGAACTTTAAACAATTCTTCCTTAGCCATAAAAAATAACTTTCTATGCTTTATATAAAGGCCCAACAAAACAGGATCTAAGTTAGACTGATGATTCGATATTAATATTATTCCTTCTCCACATGGCGGAACACTTTCAATTCCTTTAACATGCAATTTAAAACATATTCTTAAAAAAACAACACACACTTTTCGAGCAAAATTGTAAAAACTCACTTTTATATCTCAACTCCATTATTCCCTACAATTTTTAAAACACTTTCAATAGATTCCTCCAAAGTCAAATCAGATGTATCTAGCAAAACAGCATCATCTGCTTGTTTTAAAGGCGAAATTTTTCTATTCATATCTTGTAAATCACGTTTTTTCATGTCTCTTAAAACATTTTCAAAAACAACTTTTTCTCCACTAGCAATCAGCTGATCATATCTACGTTTAGCTCTAAGATTTATTGATGCCGTAAGGAAAATTTTAACAGAAGCATCTGGCAAAACAACTGTTCCTATGTCTCTTCCATCCATTATAATGTCCTGATGTTTACCAATATTCCTCTGCAAATCTAGCAAAAACTCTCTTACTTCAAATATTCCCGAAACTGTAGATGCAGCCATAGAAACATCATCTGTTCTAATTAGATTTGTAACATCTTTTCCACAAAGAAACATCCTTTGCATGCCATCAACATAATCCATAGATATTTTGCAGTTTTTCAGTTCATGAATCACACTACTTGAATCATTAACATCAATTTTCTTGTTTAGCATATGCAATCCAACAACCCTATACAAAGCTCCTGTATCCACATAAACTATTCCAAGTTTCTCGGCAACTTTCTTAGCAATTGTACTTTTTCCTGCTCCAGCAGGTCCATCTATAGCTATATTATTCACTCAATTATCTCCTTGCTTAAGTTTTAACGCAATTGCATCAGCAGCAGAAGCAGCTGTCGACCAAGCTATTTGTAAATTAAATCCGCCTGTATATCCATCAACGTTTAATATTTCGCCAATAAAATAAAGCCCATTTTTTATTTTACTTTCCATAGTTTTAGGATTAATTTCACTAACATCAACTCCACCAGAAGTTATAACTGCATATTTAATCGGTCTAAAAGATTTAACTGTTAATGTCAAATTTTTCAATAAATTTACCAAGTACTTTCTCTGCTCTCTATTAAACTGATTAGCCTTAAAACCATCATTTAATTTTAACATAGAAAAAATTGGCCCAACAAGCTTTGCCGGAAGCAATTTCCTCAATATATTAATCATATCATAATTTGGAAACTTAGAAATTTCTCTAACAATGCGATTATTTAACTTGCTAAAATCTAAAGCAGGTTTTAAATCCAAAATAATCTTATATTTTACGCGTTCAATATTTCTAATGTGAGAAGATGCACTAAGCACTAGCGGCCCAGATATTCCAAAATGAGTAAATAACATCTCTCCTTGTTCAGAAAAAATGCTTTTATTTTTTTCTATAACAGTTAACTTTACATTTTTCAAAGACAAGCCCTGAGCAAGCGTTGGCCATTTTTCAACAGTTACTATAGGGACCAAAGATGGTGAAATTTTTGATATTTTGTGACCAGCTTTTTTGGCCCAAACATAGCCATCTCCGGTGGACCCAGTCTGTGGATATGACATACCACCAGTAGCAACAATAACATTTTTACAAAAAATTTTTTCTTTTTTCAGTTTAACACCAACAACACTATCTTTTTCAAATATAATATCATATACAGTTTGATTTAAAATTTTCACCCCATATTTTCTACAAAAATTCAAAAGTGCCTCAACAATATCAGAAGCTTTATCCGAAACCGGAAAAACCCTGTTTCCTCTTTCAACTTTTAAAAGAACACCTTGTTTTTCAAAAAATTCAATAACATCATCTGGAGAAAACCTATAGAGCGAGCTATATAAAAAACTACCATTAACCACAACATTATTAATAACGCCATCAATATCGCACTTATTAGTTATATTACATCTACCCTTGCCAGTAATTAAAAGCTTTTTTCCAACAACGTCGTTTTTTTCCAAAAGAGCAACCCTAGCTCCCAGGCTGGCCAAACGCCCGGCCGCCAATAAGCCAGAAGCCCCTCCCCCAATTACAACTACATCAAACATTTATTCTTCCTTTTTCAACCTCGATCCTTCAAAAACTTTATATTCTTTCCATATATGCTCCAACTTCTGAAAAGTCTTAGATATTTCAAATTTCTTACGAAACCCAACAGCAACAACTAGCGCATTAACTAAAGAAAGAGGGGCAACCAATCCATCAATAAAAGAAATCATATCACTTTGGGCTAAAAGAACAGAATCCGCCTCATCTATTAAAGGCGACCCCACACTGTCAGTAATTGCAATAGTTTTAGCACAGTTGCTATGAGCATAATGAAAAGCTTGAACTGTATTGCTAGAATATCTTGGAAAGCTAATTCCTATTAATACATCTCCCTTTTTAATATTTAATATTTTTTCAAACATCTCACTTTTACTTTTAGTATATATAACCTCAACATCATCAAACATATACTCAAAGTAAAAATTCATAAAATTGGCTAAAACCGAAGCGCTTCCAGTTCCAATTATATATATTTTGCTAGAACTAACTATATATTCCACCGCTCGTTTAAAATCTTCGCCAGATGCTACATTAAGAGTCTTTTTTATCTTATCTATATCTAAATTCAAAACTTTAGACAAAACATCTTCTCCATCACCAATTTGATCATTAGCAACTTTCAATCTTTCAACGGTAGTAAGCTTATTTTGAATTATTTCCCTTAACGCTTTTTGAAATGCCGGATATCCACTAAAGCCTATTTCCACCGCAAACCTAACAACAGTCGCTTCACTGACTCCAACTGCCTTACTCAATTTTGACGCAGTCATAAAAGCGGCTTTATCGTAATTATTCATAACATAATTAGATATTTTTTTTTGACATCGAGACAGCTTGGCCGTTTTCGTCATCAAAGTTTCCAACAATTCTGACTCAAACACCTTACCATCCAAAAACTCTTCTGCCAAACTAACACCCACCATCCGAATTCAAAATATTAAATCGCCTAATTCTAATTCTTTGCAGTTAAAATATCTTTAAAATCTTTTTTATTTTTTTCCAAAAATTTTTCGATAAACTCTCTATCTGAATTGTTCAAAGAAACTTTCAACTTTTTAGCCGATTCTAACATACCATCATCTTTCTGGTTTTTATCATATATTTTATTAGCTGCATTTAAAACTTCAGCATCTATTTTCTCTTTTAAAAAATCTACATCAAAGTTCACATCCACATCACTCAACTCACGAGGTTCTAAGCCCTCAATAACCTCTCTAGCACTATTTTTCAACATTCTTTCCACAACCATATGAGCCACAGCAATTATTCCATCAGCTTTTGCCTGAGCTACCTCAACCAATCTTTTAGTTTCTTCTTTAGACTCCATAGTAACCTTATATGCTCTATCAGCCGCATTTTTCAAAATTCTAGAAGCTTCCTCCCTAGCCTTTTTTCGTAAAGAACGGCTCTCTCTATCAGCCAATTCAACATGTTCTCTACATTCTCGTTCTATTTTCCTTTTTGCATGATTTATAATTTTACTAACGCGGTTTTTAGCATCAATCTCTGCTCGCTGAATCTTGTCATCAATTTTTTCATCTTCTTTTTTTAATTCATTAATCTCATTTGCCATATTGTTAATTTGCCTATCCATTTTACATATAGTATTTTCTTTTAAATCAATCAATTTTATTTTATCTTCAAGTATTTCTTGATAATTCTGTTCATTACAAACTATTTTATTTTTTAAATTTTCAATTTGAACCACAGACGCTTTATATCTAGATTCATAATCAGAAATTATAGAATTTTTCTGTTTAATTTGATCTTCATATCCTTTTTTCAACAAATCAATCTTTTCACTAAACTCATCCATCATTTTAGCTATATATTGCACTACATTTTTTTTATGAAACCCACCAAAAACCGACGTTCTAAATTTTTGCTCCTCTGCCATAACAACATCCCACTTTCAAATAATATTAATCATATTTTTGATAAATGCGAATAAAACGTTACAAAAAATCATTATATAAATATATGTAACATTTTAAAATATGCCAAAAAATATAAAGCAAAAATCTCCCGTCAACCCAAACAGAAGATCTTCAAACTTTTAACAAAAACTCCAGCGAATTATATGTATAAAATAAAAATCAACAAACAGCTTAGCCATCATTGCCATTTACATTTTTGAAAAATCAATATCAAGACCCGTTATTGAAAACTATGTATCAAATTCAAAAATTAATTTTTATTCTTAAAAATATCTAATATTTTAGTAAAATCGTCGTCTACTTCTACAACATCATCAAAACCGCCTGAATCTTCAGGCTCATCAATATCCTCTTGATTAACATCCGAAACTGTTGTTTTTCTTATTTTGTCTTTAAATTCAGTATCAAAACCAGTAGCAATAACAGTTATTTTTAATTCATCATCTAAACTTTCATCAAATGCCACACCAAATATGATATTTGCTTCAGGATCCACACTCTGACTTATGTGACTAGTTGCAGCATCTATCTCGTCAAATTCAATTGTTGGAGGAGCTGTTATATTTATTATTAAACCTTTTGCACCATCAATTGACGTTTCAAGTAAAGGACTAGAAATAGCACTCTCTGCAGCAATAATAGCCTTGTCCTTCCCTTGAGCGCTAGCAACACCCATATGAGCATATCCTGCATCTTTCATAATTGTGCTAACATCGGCAAAGTCCAAGTTAATAAAACCAGACGTATTTATTAGTTCAGAAATACTTTTAACTCCTTGCTGCAAAACATCGTCAGCAGCTTGAAACGCGTTAGCAAATGTAATCTTACGGTCTTCCAGCATTTTCAACCTTTCATTAGGAACAACAACCAAAGAATCCACACACGCTCTCAACTTAGCTATCCCCTGCTCAGCTTGACGCATACGCATAGCACCCTCAAAATTGAAAGGTTTTGTAACAACACCAATAGTCAATATTCCCATTTCACGCGCAATCTGGGCAACAACAGGCGCAGCACCAGTTCCTGTTCCTCCGCCCATACCGGCCGTTATGAACAACATCTGAGCTCCCTTTAAAGCAGCTGCTATTTCTTCCCTACTCTCTTCAGCCGCACTTTCACCAACTTCAGGATTCCCTCCAGCGCCATCTCCCTTGGTTGTTTTTGCACCGATTGCTACTTTATTAGCAGCCTTAGAAGAAAACAAAATCTGATTATCTGTATTTATAGCTATAAAATCTACATACTTCATATCGGAGTCCACCATGCGATTAACAGCATTTCCTCCTCCGCCACCAACTCCTGTTACCTTAATATTTACCGCATAATTATCATCATGCATAATATTTATGCTACTCAAAGTCGTTTCCTCCTATGCACTTAAATTTTAACATTATTACGTTAATCATGTAAGCGAAGTTTACCACACCATGTATTTTTTAAAATTTATTTTTTTATGCACTAAAATCAAAATCCTACAACAAAAAATTTAATAACTTCATTTAAAACTCTATACACAACTTATGGTATCATATATAAAGAATAATTTCAACAGTTTTTTTAAAATTTATTTGTATAATTCACTAATTGTTTATAAACAATATAGCAGCTCTCTAACTATTTATCGACAAAAATAATATAAAAAACCCGCTAAATATCATATGCATAGTTAATAAAAATTCATTAAAAATTACGTGTTTTTCGGTAAAAAATGGATAGATTGATTGGACTCATCCAAAAATATTCGCCCATGTTCATTTATACCAATATAACTATCTATTATGCTCCTAGACATATTTATAATATAATCCAGCTTAGACATATCAGAAATTTCAATAACAATTCTATTTTGATATGTAATATATACACTAGATTCATCAAAAGATATCATGTTAATATCTTTAAATCCAACATTCTCTAATTTTGAAATTATAGAGTTAATTTTTATTTCATCTTCTTTTTCCAATTCTATATATTGTCCTTTTTGACAATTTTCAAACAATTCACTATTTATTTTTAAAGTTAGTGTATTGGGCAAAGGTTCTTGCTGATCTACTTCAGTTATTCTTCCGTAATTAGAAACATAAACATATCTACCATCATTCTTCTGATAGCAAAACTTCACATTACAGGGTACACACTCAATAACAAGTTTATTAGGCAAAGATCTTCTAGCAATAACTTTATCAAAATCCAAGCATGAATCCAATATACTTTTCTCTATATTTTTTAGACTTGTCCTAAACAAATTATCTCCTATTTTAACATTACTTGCTGAAACTATTTCCTCTTGAGTGTGAGTATTAGAATTTAAAACCTCTATTTCATCAATATTAAAAAATACGGTTAAAGACAGAGATATTGCCATTGTAGTAAGAATAATAAACATCAAAATATAGTATAACGTATATTTTCTCTTCCTGCGTTTTCTACGCACAACACCATTTCTCATACGTGCAGCATCTCTAGCATTTACTCTGCCCTTTTTATTTACTCTTTTCATTTTTTCTCCTAGTAAATCATTAACATAATGTAATTATTATAAATAGCACCCAATTGAATCTATATTCTAAAAATATTTGCACCCAACTCAGAAAATTGCTCCTCTATTTTTTCATATCCTCTATCAACATAACATAACCTAAAAATTTCTGTTCTGCCCATTGCCGCCAAACCTGCAACTATCAAAGCAGCTCCTCCTCTTAAATCTGTTCCATATACACAAGCCCCTCTAAGTTCTCTAGACCCTTCAACCACAGCAACTCTGCCTTCAACTCTTATAGATGCTCCCAAGCGTTTTAATTCTGGAACATGTCTAAATCTATTTTCAAAAATAGTTTCAACAAATATAGTTGTTCCCTCAGCAAAGCAAGATAGCGCCATCATTATAGGCTGCAAATCAGTTGGAAATCCCGGATATGGCATAGTTCTAATTGGCTGTTTTGGTGCAAATAAAAAATCTTTTGCCTTTAAAAAAATAGACTTTCCAAACACACGCACTCTGCATCCCATATCTGATAATACTGGCAAAACAGAACTCAAATTACCTGCATTTACAGATTTCAGAAAAATTTCCCCTCCCGTAGCAGCAACGCCACAAAGTAATGTGGCAGCAACAATTCTATCGGGCATAATTGTATATTCGCAAGGTTTTAAGCTATCTACTCCATCAATTTGTATAATCTGAGTCCCACCGCCAACTATTTTTGCTCCACATTTATTTAAATAATTACAAAGATCTTCTATTTCTGGCTCAACAGCCGCATTATTTATTACCGTCTTTCCTTTTGCGGTAACAGCAGCCAGCAAAATATTTTCTGTTGCTCCAACACTCGGAAAAGATAAAAATATCTCCGCACCATGCATTCTATTCCCATTAACTTTACAATCCAGTTGTCCTCCACATTCATTTACATCAACTCCCATTTTCTTCAAAGCATCAATATGGAGATCTATTGGCCGGCTGCCTATATCACAACCTCCAGGAAAGTAAACCCTAGCTTCTCCACATCTTGCCAAAATTGCACCCAAAAATATTATTGATGATCTCATTTGATTCATTAAATTTTTAGATATTTCATTATTACAAAGACCGCTAGAATTTATTATCAAAGCATCTTCTTGCCAATTAGTTTTACATCCCAACAACTGTAAAATTTTACAAGCTGTTTCAGTATCTCTAAGCATAGGACACATATGTAATATATTCTCGCCACTACTCAACATAGTAGCTCCTATTATAGGGAGACTGGCATTTTTAGACCCCTGAATTTTACATTCACCTTCTAATTTTTTACCCCCATTTACAACTATTTTTTCCATTTATGGCACCCCCGCTAAACAATAAGTATACAGCTTATCTTATGCTCATTGTAAAAATAGGGTGAATCATACACAGCCTAAAAAGTACTACTATAAGCCATTTTAAAACAAATTCATAACAGAATCAAATACTCTTTTTGGAGTATCCAATATGGCCATTTTAGATGCGTTTTTACTATATGTAATTAATTTTTCTCGGTCTTCATAAAAAGATTTTACAGTTTTTATCAAATATTCCTTGTCATATGATTTTTCTTCAACAACAACTGCAGCCTTCCTTTTTTGAAGCACCATCGCATTATGGTATTGGTGATTTTCGGCGACATGAGGAGATGGAATTAAAATTGATGGTTTTCCAGTTGCTTCTAATTCAGCTAATGTTAACGCGCCAGACCTACAAACAACCAAATCTGCTGCAGCCATACATATATCCATATTATGTATATAATCTCTAATATCTAATCTAGAATTTTTTTGAGGATTAACACCTCGTCTCTTTAACATTTCTGGAAAACAATTTATACCAAGTTTTCCCATTGCATGAATATGGTTTATTTTTCCAAATTTACTATGCCATTCCATCAAATCAGCAGCTATTTCATTTACTTTAACAGCACCCAAACTACCTCCAAATGACAATATACAAAAATTATCATCCATATTTAAAATTTTTCTAGCTTGGGCTTTAGACTGCGATAAAACACTGCTTCTAACAGGATTTCCAACAACAACAGACTCACATTCAGGAAACTTTTTCTTGGCTTCTTCTACAGCTAAAAAAACTATATCAGCTTTTTTTGCCAGAACTTTATTTGTAACACCTGGATATGCATTTTGCTCATGAATTGCTGTTTTTATTCCCATTCTCTTGGCTTGAAGCAAAATAGGCCCAGAAACATATCCCCCAGTTCCAATAACAATGTCTGGCTTAAACTTTTTAATAATTTCAGATGCTTTAAACCTAGATATTGCAAACAAATAACATGCATCTATATTTCTAAAAAAATTCTTAACAGAGGGTCTTCTTTGAAATCCGCGAACTCTCATAGAAACAAAATCATATCCTGCCTTAGGAACTAATGTAGCTTCCATTCCTTTAGGCGTTCCTGCAAAGCAAATTTTAGCATCCTTTAAATTTCGCTTAAAATAATCGGCAATAGCAATAGCAGGATTGATATGTCCAGCTGTTCCTCCAGCAACAAAAAGTATATTCATATTCACAAATTAGCGCTATTTAAGCACATTAACCTCCCTAACTTGATAATTCAAATTAATGACTCTAATTTCTATTTTTTTTCAATCTATTTCTACCAATATGAGCAATATCAGATAATTTTGGCGTAATAGAATATCTAGAAACACTCAAGACAACACCCATTTCAAATAACTGCATTGCCAGAGCTGTTCCGCCATAGCTAAAAAATGGCAAACTTATTCCTGTATTAGGCACAGTTGCAGTAACAACCGCAATATTAAACATAGCCTGAATTCCAAATTGAGCAACAATTCCCGCACACATCAACGTTCCAAATTTATCGGGAGATTTTGAAGCAATTTCAAATCCTTTATAGCAAAATAGTAAAAATAGAACAATAACCGCAACAGCTCCAACAACACCAAGCTCTTCACAAATAACTGCAAATATAAAATCGTTATGAACTTCTGGCAAATACATAAATTTTTGTCTAGACTGGCCTAGTCCTAATCCAAAAACACCACCAGATCCTATTGCAAGTAAACTCTGGTCTGTTTGCATAGTTTGATCACGAGGATCGGAAAAAGGATGTAGCCAATAATATGCACGTCCGCTCATGTAATTGCCTTTGAACAACAAAATATAAATTAAAGCCATTCCAGCTACAACAAGCAATATAACAAACCACCTAGGCTTTGTTCCACCAACAAACATCATTGTTCCAGATATAGCACACATTAAAACAATTCCTGAAAGATGTGGTTCTAAATACATCAGCGCAACAACAACGCCTAACAACACAACAAAAATTAAAACACCATATCGAAATGTTTTCATTTTATTGTAATTTGCCGAAATTATAGATGCAAACAATAAAATTAAAGAAAATTTCATTAGTTCTGACGGTTGAAACTGTCCCAATGGCCCTAAAGATATCCATCTTTTTATTCCATTCGCGTCTCCTTTCATAAACAAAACCACAACTAATAAACAAAGCGAAATAAAAAATAATGGAACAGCATATTTCCTATATTTATTATAATCTATCTTAGATATAATAAACATTCCAACAACACCTATTGTTGCATGTATAACTTGCTTGGATATAAAATGAAAACTATTTCCTTCCTTATAATAATATGCCCTAGCAAAACTAGCTGAAAAAAGCATAACAAGACCAAAAGCTAATAAAATAAAAACTAATATCAAAAAAACCGGATCCATATTTTTTTGTCTAACAATTTTTTTAATGTTAAGATTTTTTGCCAGCCCTCTACTCACTTTCTTTTTCACGCTACTCCTCCCTTCAACAAGGAAAATTTAACATAACCTTTAAAATAGAGATCATATTAACAAAACCGCAATACAGCCAAAAATTGCCGTAACAGCTGAAAAAGCCATTACAATTTTCACTTCACTCCAACCACACATTTCAAAATGATGATGTATTGGGCTCATTTTAAAAATTCTTTTACCGGTAGTTTTAAAGCTAATAACCTGAATCACAACCGACATAGCTTCAACTATATATATAATACCAACAATTATAATTAAAATTGGCTGATTTACTCCAAACCCAAGAGATATAACTACACCACCTAAAAACATAGATCCTGTATCTCCCATAAAAACTTTTGCCGGATAGAAATTCCAAATTAAAAACCCTAAACATCCTCCACAAAGTGCAGCAGCAAGTATATTCATCGTATAAAACTGCACGCAATTTGATATAATCATAAAAGCTATCGCATAAACAGCAGTAACAGAGCTAGCCAAGCCGTCCACTCCATCGGTTAAATTAACAGCGTTAACAACACCATATATTCCTAATATAGATATTACATAGTAAAAATTTCCAAAATCCACACGCCCAAAAAGAGGCATTTCAACAATTGTGCTTAAGCAATTATTTACTATCAACATAAAAAAATAAACTAAAACGAATATAAATTGAAACATAGTTTTCTGAATTGCAGATAATCCTTTATTTCTCTTTTTAACAACTTTTATATAATCATCCGCCAATCCAATCAAACCAAAACCCAATGAACAAAAAACACCTGCCCAAAGCCTAATCAAATCTTTAATGTCTAAAACACTTAACTTATCTTCAAACATTTGCAGAGCACCATATGCAACAACAACTCCTACAATTATTCCAATTATAAATAATATTCCACCCATAGTTGGCGTTCCACTTTTACTTGCATGCCACGTTGGCCCTATTTCTTTTATAGATTGACCCACTTTTAATCTCTTCAAAATTGGAATTATTATTATTCCAATTAAAGCTGTAGTTAAAAAAGATGCCACAATTGCCAGCACACTTGCCGTCAAAACCATCATATTTCGTCCTTTCAATTATTTTAAACAATTAAAAACATTCTGTATTATATCTTCAAATTTCATCAATCGACTTGCTTTAAAAAGAATCGCATCTCCTTTTTTTATTTCTTTTTTTATTGTTTCTGATAAATCTTCCTTATTTTCAAAATATTTTATTTGCAAATCACAATTTTCTTTTTTATTCTTAAAGTAATTAACAGCTCCTTCATATATGTGCTTAGCATTAGCGCCGCAGCAATATATAATATCTATGCCAAAACTTGCTGCAGTTTTTCCAATATTTTCATGTGCTTTTAATGAAATTTCTCCAAGCTCTAACATATCTCCTAAAACCGCGATTCTTTTCCCTTTACAAGGAATTGTCATAAGCGCAGTCATTGATGCTTTCATTGATTCTGGACTCGCATTATAGCAATCGCCAATTACAGTAACCCCATCTACATCAAAAATTTTTTGACGCATTCCAACAGCCTTATATTCACTCAAAGCGCTTGCAATTTTATCAGGTTTAATATTAGCTATTATTCCGACAGCAAAAGCATATAAAGCGTTCAAAACATTATGACTGCCGACAGTAGGAATCATAACATTAACAACATTACCTCTATATTTTACATTAAATTCTGTTTTTAATCCATCAGTTTTTATATCATCAGCAAAATAATCACAATCTTTATTTTCTATTCCACATTTTATAACTGTATGATTAGGTAAAATCAAATCCTTTAGTTTATCATTATCTCCACTAACAATTAGCGTCGATCCGTTAGACATCCCATCCAATATCTCCAACTTTGCCTTTAATATTCCATCTCTAGAATCAAAATTTTCAATATGAGAAGTTCCTATATTAGTTATAATCCCAATAGTAGGCTTTGACGTTTGACTAAGCGCAGAAATTTCACCTGCATTACACATTCCCATTTCAATTACAGCAGCTTCATGCAAAGAATTTAGCCCAAACAGCGTTTTGGAAAGCCCTATTTCATTGTTCAAATTACCAATCGTTTTCAAAACATTCATTTTACTATCCAAAACTGTTGCAACCATTTCTTTTGTGGTAGTTTTACCGACACTACCTGTTATTCCAACAAGCATCCCCGAAAATCTGCTTCTATTAAAACAAGCTAAATCTAAAAGAGCCCTCTTTGTATCTTCAACAATAATCTGCGGAACTAGCAATTGTTCTTTTTCAGTAATAACTAAACTAGCACCGTTGTCAATTGCAGATTGTATAAAATCATGTCCATCAAATTTTTCGCCTTTAATTGCAACAAAAGCAGATCCATCAGTAACACGTCTATCGTCAATTACCACATCTTTTATTTCCTTGCAGCGAACATTTTTAGCCACACCACAAACAGAATTCACAACATCTTGAATTTTAATTGGATCCATATTCCAATTCCTCCTAAATAATACAAAACTTTATATGCCACTCTTATCTAAATCATTCAATATTTCTTCAACAATATCCCTTTCATCCATATGTATTTTTTTCTTACCAATGATTTGATAATCCTCATGACCTTTTCCAGCCAACAAAATTATATCATCTTTTTTTGCATTTTCAAGTGCATATTTTATTGCTTCTTTACGATCAGTAATTTTTACATATGGTTTTTTTGCTTTTTCCACTCCAACAATTATATCCTCTATTATACTATCTGGATCTTCTGTTCTAGGATTATCGGAAGTAACAATTAAAAAGTCTGAATTTTTAGCAGCAACTTCTCCCATAATAGGCCTTTTAGTTTTATCTCTATCGCCACCACAGCCAAATAATGTAACTACTCTGCCCTTGCTATAACTGTTTATAGAGTCCAATATATTTTTCAGGCCATCCGGCGAATGAGCATAATCACATATAACATAAAAATCTCTATTTGTCGGTATATTTTCACTTCTGCCTTTAACTGGTTTACATTTTGCTATATCATTTGCAACATCTTTTGTATTAAAGCCTAACAAAAAGCCAACTATGGCTGCTGCCATCGAATTATGAACAGAAAACATACCTGGGGTTGAAAAGCAAATATTTTCGCAATTGCTTTCCCCAGTTAATTTATATTTAACTCCACTAGCATTTATACTTATATCACTAGCGCTATAGTTAGCAATACATCCATCAGCTGAAAATGTAATAATATCGCAGTCAGCTTCGTTAGCAAGTCTTTTCCCATATTCATCATCTACACATATCACAGCCGTTTTACTAACATCAAACAATTTCTTTTTAGCCAAATAATAATTTTCCATCGTTTCATGATAATCTAAGTGATCTTGAGATAAGTTAGTAAACACAGCTATTTCAAATTGAGTGTCCGCTATTCTATGTTGCTCTAATGCGTGAGACGAAACCTCCATTACAACATATTCACAGCCTCCATCAACCATATCTTTAAGCAATTTTTGATATTCCAAATGATTTGGAGTGGTTTTATCTGTTTTAACTATCATATCGCCAATCTCATTTTGTATTGTTCCAATCAAACCTACTTTTTTATTTTCCATTGATAATATATTTTTTACAATATTAGTAACAGTTGTTTTACCATTAGTTCCTGTAACACCAATAAATTTCAACTTTTTGGCAGGATTATTATAAAAATTAGCACACACTTTTGCATATGCAGCGTGAGTATTATCTACAATAATCTGATTAGCAACACCCATATCTTTCTCAACTAAAATGGCAGACGCTCCAAATTGACTCGCTTGAAATGCATAATCATGGCCATCGCAATTTACACCCTTCAAACATGCAAACAAACAACCTTCCTTAACCTGTCTAGAATCACAAGTCAAAAAAGATATTTCGGAGTCCATAACAACCCCGCTATATTCTACTCCATCAAGGAGTTTAACCAACTTCATATATACAACCTCTTTCTTATATAAATAATCAAAAATGCCAAAACAATCAACCTGTTTCATCATTAGTTAAAAAGCTAACCGAAACAACTGTTCCTCTCGTAACACTAGTTCCTTCGGCAGGAGACTGGGAAACAGCTCTTGCCTTTTGGCTCTGAACTCCTGAATTCTCAATAGACAAATTCAAGCCAGAATTTGCTAAAACATTATTCGCTTCTGCTTGACTAAGCCCTATAACATTCGGCACATTTACTGACTGCTTTTCAGTATTATCTGTATATAAAACAACTTTTGTTGCCCGACTAACATTACTTCCTGTTTTTGGGGTCTGATTAAGCACTGCTGATCCATTTCCAATAACTTCAACGTTTTTAAAATTACATTTTGCTAATTTGCCTTTAGCATCATCTACAGAAAGACCCTCACAAGCAGGAACCACAACTGAAAGATGTTCTAGCTCTTCTTTACTATATTCAGGCGGAATTCCCAAATATTGAGCTGCTTCCGCCATTATTTTTGCAAAAACCGGACTTGCAATTGATCCTCCATAATATGTTCCATCTGTTGGAGTATCTATTAATATCAAAAGTGAATATTGCGGCCTATCGGCTGGAAGCGCTCCTACAAACGAACTAACATATGTATCTATGCCTGTTTGTCTCTTATATTGCAGCTTTTGTCCTGTTCCCGATTTTCCAACTATTCTATATCCAGGTATGCTTGCATTTGTTCCCCTTCCATCTATTCCTTTAACAACATTTTCCAAAACTTCTCTCATAGTATTAGAAGTCGTTTCAGATATTACTTGCCGCTTTGTGTCGCTCCCAATAGTTTTTAATATATTTCCATTGCTATCTACCACCTGATTAACCACATGCGGTGTGTGCATATATCCACCATTTATAACAGCATTAAAAGCCGTCATCATTTGCATAACAGTTATAGCCTCTGTTTGCCCAAAACATTCAGATGCAAAAGAAACTGGAGTCAAATCCTTTTCCTTAACATATATAGAATCTGTTTCTCCCGGCAAATCTATCTTTGTTCTTTCGGTCATTCCATACATTGAAAAATATCTAAAGAAAACTTTTGGCCCCATAGAAGCACCAATTTTTATAAAAGCCGGGTTACACGAGTTAATAAATGCTTGCGTAAAGTTCTCATGCCCGTGTCCGCCATTTCTCCTCCAGCAATGAAACGTCGTATCATCCACAGTGCAAGAGCCATTACAATCAAACGTATTGTTTAAAGTCATAGTTCCTTCTTCCAATGCGGCCGATCCCGTAACAACTTTAAAAACCGAACCAGGTTCATATGTTTCAGACACAGCTTTATTTGTCCAAACAGCAGTTCTCGCGTCAACTTCAGATTTTCCTTCAATTGCAGGAAATTGTTCTTTTGGAGGCAATATAAATGGATTGTTTAAATTAAAATCAGGCTTTATAGCAAGTGCTAATATTTCACCCGTATTAACATTTGTCATCATAGCAAGACATCTATTGGCAGGTCTGCGTATTTTTAAAACTTCATCCAAAGCTTTTTCACAATAATGCTGTAATGTACTGTCTAAGGACAATACCAGCGAATTACCATCCTGAGAAGGATAATAATATTCGTAATCGTATGGCATAGGCCCACCTTTAGCATTTTGAACACCAGTAACTTTACCCGACACTCCAGACAATTCTTTGTTATAAGAAAGTTCAACACCTAGCAGCCCCTGATTATCACCACCAACAAAACCTATTGTTTGAGCTGCCATATTTCCCATAGGATAATATCTCTTAGTATCTTCAACCATATGTATTCCAGAAATATTATTATCTTTTACAAAATCCAAAATTTTATCTGTTTCTGGCTTTTCAACTTTCTTTTTAACTATCTCATATTTTGTTTTTGAATTACACTTTTCTAATATTTTTTCATACTCCACGCCAAGTATTTCATTAAGTTTTCGAGCAATTTTTTCCGAATCATCACTACTTTTTATTTGATTTGGCGCTAGCGACACAGTCCAAACTGTTGCACTCTGAGCAAGCGGAACCATATTTCTATCATAAATAGTTCCCCTATTAGCAGCAACACTATCAGCCGATAATTGTTGATTATAGGCTTTCACACCATATTTTATTCCATCAACTTCAGCAAAACAAGAAATATATATTATGCGTCCAACCAAAATAAAAAAGCCTACAATAAGAAATCCCAAAACAACAATATTCAGTTTAAATTTCATCTTTTTGCTCGGCATGATGGCCATAGAATTCCCCCACAATTAAAATATAGGTTAAAGCCTACTCGTCCTCTACGAATAGGCTTAATACCACAGTTATCTTAAATATATTCAATATAACAAGCTACACAAAATGCGAACATCAACTAAAACCAAACCATTAAATTAACGTTCACTTTTTATTATATCATATTCACGCAAGTCATATTTATGAAAAAATATTATTTATGCTATCAGCTATCTCGTCTAATATGTTTTTATCTTTCGCACTATCTATCTCAATTACGTTTCCTTTAGAAATACTAATATAATTTACTTGACTTCCAGATTGTTTCTGCATACCCCATTTGTTTTTAGCATATTCTTCTATACTAGAATAGTTCATTTGCGCTTCAATTTCAGAATTCAGTCTTACCTGCTCGCTTTGTTGAAGCTTATATTCTTTCTCAAGCATACTAATATTAGTTGTAATCTCATTCATTTTTACCATACTAAATATTAAAAAAGCAAACAATCCCGATATAATTAATATAAGGAATATAGCCAAAAATGGTTTTTCTTGACTAGCCCTCCTAGACCTAATTTTTCCAATATGAATCTTTTCCTGTTTTTCTCTAGAGAGCGCATTTCCTTTATAAGCTAAATTAGTTTTTAAATTCATCTATCAACCTACCTCCATTTCAAAGAATTTATAGTTTTTCCAAAATTCTAAGTTTTGCACTTTGGCTTCGTCGATTATTTTTCTTTTCTTGCTCACTGGGTTCTATTGCTTTTTTATTTATTATTTTTGCTTTAGGAAGATTCCCACAAATACAAATTGGAGATCCTGGCGGACAAATGCAGCCTTTGCTCCACTCTATATACTTGTGTTTAACTATTCTATCCTCAAGCGAATGAAACGTTATAATAACCAACCTTCCTCCGGGTTTTAACATATTAAAAGCACATTCTATTCCACTTTCTAAACTATCTAATTCACCATTAACTACTATTCTAATTGCCTGAAAACTTCTTTTACAAGGATTTTTATCTCGTCTAGCCCTAGCAGGAATAGAAGTTTTTATTATTTCCGCCAATTCACTAGTTCGCTCTATTGATTTTTTTTCTCTTCTTTTTACTATATTGCTAGCTATAGACCTCGCAAACTTTTCTTCGCCATATTTTTTTAATATATATATTAAATCGTCCTTAGAATATCCGTTAACTACATCAGCCGCTGTAAAACCCTTCTTGCTCATTCGCATATCCAACATTCCGTCATGCTTGTATGAAAAACCTCTTGTCGGATTATCCAACTGATATGATGAAACTCCAAGGTCAATTAATACTCCATCTAATTCAAAAATACCTCTATCATTTAAATAGCTCTTCATTTCACAAAAATTATCATTTATAACTTCTGCCGAATATTTACATAATCTTGCTTTACAAACCTCAAAAGCATCCGGATCTCTATCAAACGCAAACAATTTTCCATCAGTTAATTTCTTCGCAATTTCCGTTGAATGACCAGCTCCACCAGCTGTTCCATCAACATAAATACCGTCACTTTTTATATTTAAGCCACATATGCTTTCTTGTAATAAAACCGAGTTATGAGAAAAAGCATCTATTTTCATCTTATCTCCCCCAAACTATAACAAACCAACACATAAAAAACTATGTGCTAAAAATTTAATTCATCCATAATTTTAGCTACAGATTCTGGAGATAATTTTTCAAATTCTTTTTTCCAAATAGACTCATCCCAAATTTCAGCATGATCTGAAGCACCAACAACTACTATATTTTTATCAAATCTCGCATACTCTCTCAAATTTGCCGATATAACAATTCTGCCCTGCCTGTCGGGAACTACTTCCACAGCACCCGAAAAGAAAAATCTTTCAATATCACGCCTTTTATTTCTTGGAAGCTCTCCAATACTTTGTTCTAATTTACGCCACTCACTTAAAGAATAAACATTCAAGCAATGGTCTAACCCGCGAGTAACTATAAAACTTTCTCCTAAAACTTCTCTCATTTTAGCTGGAAAATTAAGCCTACCTTTAGCGTCTATTGTATGATTATACTCCCCTATAAGCATAGAAGCCTCCTCTCAAACAAAAGACAGTTGCAACTTAACCACTATTAACCAATTATAGCCACTTTAAACCAATTATAAACCAATTAACAAAAAAAATCAACAATTAAAAAGTTATTTTCTTCGCAATAATTTAAACAGTTGTATATTTTCAAAAGAAAAAACATATTTTTAAATATATATGTTTTCAGTAAAAATTCAAATGATAAAATAATTTGTTTGACACAGTTTGGATTAATATATACAATGTAATAGTAATTTAAGTGAATGACGTATACATAATATCAAAATAAATTTATTTATATATCATTCATCTAAAAATAAAAATATAGCGCTAGGCTCCCGGAATAAAAACTATTAAGTTCCCCAGAGTGACGAGGAAGAGAGTTCTATCGAGTTTTCAGCGGATGCTCTCTCGGCTTTAACGATAGGTCGTAAAACAGTTCTACAAAAAGTAATGCGCAAAAATGCGTTATAATTACATACAAAATGGCTGCTAATTTCGTAATACTAAATTTCTTAGAAAGGAACAAAAATTAATATGTGTGGAATAGTTGGATATGTTGGAAAATCCGATTGTGTAGATTTCATTTTAGATGGACTAAAACATTTAGAATATCGAGGCTATGACTCAGCTGGAATTGCCGTGTTTAATGAAGATGATAATAATGTATCTATATTAAAAAAATGCGGAAAATTAAGTAAACTATCAGAATATATTACAAATTGCATTCGTCCCCATGGAATTTGTGGAATAGGCCATACTCGTTGGGCAACCCACGGCAAACCATCAGATAATAATTCACATCCTCATCATCAAGGAAAGGTTACTCTTGTTCATAATGGAATAATTGAAAATTATCTGCAAATTAAAAATTTTTTAATTGAAAAAAATTACAAATTCCAAACTGAAACCGATTCAGAAGTCGTTGCAGCCTTATTAGATTTTTTGTATAATGGAGACCCAATTGAAACAATAATAGAAGCAACAAAAAAAATAGAAGGTTCATATGCTCTAGGGATTATTTTTTCAGATAAACCTAATGAAATTTATGCTATAAGACAAAATAGTCCTTTAATAGTAGGAATAAGCGACGATGGAAATTTCATAGCTTCAGATATACCCGCAATTATTAAACATACTAATAAATATATTTTGCTAGATCACGATGAAATTGCTGTTTTATCGGAAGATTCTTTAAAAATTTTAGATTTAAATAAAAATGAAATTAATAAAAAAATATCACACGTTGATTGGAACATATCATCAGCTGAAAAAAATGGATTTGACCATTTTATGCTAAAAGAAATTTATGAACAGCCCGATGCCATAAAACGATGTATAAATCCACGTTTTGTAAACAACAATTTAGAATTAGGAATTAAAAATCTACCAGACGAAAAATTAAGTTCTTTCAAAAAAATTCATATAGTTGCCTGTGGAACGGCTATGCATGCTGGTATGATTGGCAAATATGTTATAGAACATTTTGCTAAAATACCTGTTGAGATAGATATTGCATCTGAGTTCCGATATAGAAATCCTATAATAACAAAAGATGATCTTGTAATAATTATTTCCCAATCCGGTGAAACTGCCGACAGTTTAGCAGCACTAAGATTAGCCAAAAGCAAAGGCATCTTTACTTTAGCAATAGTGAATGTTGTTGGTTCTTCAATTGCCAGAGAGGCGGATAGTGTATTTTATACTTGGGCAGGGCCAGAAATTTCAGTGGCATCAACCAAAGCTTTTGCTGTCCAAATGGCTTCAATGTATTTATTAGCAATAAAAATGGGAAAAATTTCTAACAATTTGTCTTCAGAAGAATATAATGAACTATGCAAAACATTAAAAAACATTCCAACAAAAATAGAAAAAGTTATTGAAAATAACGAAGAAATATTAAAGTTTGCAAAAATTTTTCACAAATCCAAAGATATATTTTTTATTGGCCGAGGCGTTGACTACTGCATATCTTTAGAAGGCTCTTTAAAACTAAAGGAACTGTCTTATATACATAGCGAGGCATATGCTGCTGGAGAACTAAAGCATGGTCCAATTTCTTTGATTGAAGACAACACCCCTGTTATTGCAATAGCAACTCAATCAAATTTATACGCTAAAACTATTAGCAACATAAAAGAAGTTAAAGCAAGAGACGCAAAAATTTTACTTTTATGCAATGAAAATTCCCAAGTTGACGATTCTCTAACTGATTTAATAATAAAAATACCAGAATCAACCGATATTTTCTCCCCACTATATTCAATTGTGCCCCTTCAGCTTTTTGCATATCATACTGCTGTTTTACGTGGATGTGATGTAGACAAACCAAGAAACCTCGCAAAATCAGTAACAGTAGAATAAAAAAGAAAAAACAAGATTGCTATATAAGCTTTCTTGTTTTTTATTTATAGACAACAGTTAACTTTTTATTAATTCTTTTGGAATTAAAGCATGATCGAACATAACAAGCGAATTATTATCCCAAATCAGTTCTTTATTTATTGTCTTATCTGTTCTTTTATCAATAGCATTTTTATAAATTTTTGAAACTCTATAATATTTACCGTGTCTTTCTTCGAAATGATGATCTTCTTCAGTAATTTCATATTTATTGGCAAACGCACGTTCACTGCGCAGCTGTCCATATGACTTTAAATCATCACACCATAATAAAATTTGAACGTCCTGATTCGTATTATTTTTAAATCTATAATCAATATAATTATAGTTAACCGACGTTCCATTAGCCATTGGCACTCGATGTCCAATATCACACGCTAGAGCATCTGAATGCTTATGAAATTCGACAATCTGTAAAGGGCTATGTAATATCAAATTATTAATTGTATTCGCTAAATTACACAATCCCCCACCTGTTCCGGTTACTAACTTTTTTTGCCTAATAACACGGCCTTCCTTATAGCCTTTTCGTTTATTTACAGTTCCAACAGTTTTCCAAAATGAAAAAACCTCTCCCGGATGAATTACAATACCATTTATTTTATTTGATGCTAGTTTTATATTTACCGCTTTGTTTTCTTGAGTTTTAGGGTCAATGTCTTTTCCTTTTTTTATCATAATCGAACTATATTCCGAAACTAAATTAGAAAGTTTTTTGTTCTGCCTATATTTTGCAAATTTCTGATTGCTAAACATATCTTGTATTATTCTAATAAAAATCCCTTTGTATGTAGAAATTTCATAACACAATGGACTAATATCACAAAAATTTTTATTCTTATTAAAAAGCATCTATAAAGTACCCCTTATTTTTTAACAATATTTCCAAGCCTATGTTGAAAACGTTTATTTTTTCTGTATAATTTCAAAATAGCTTTCTCTAAATATCTTTTTTTCCCTATTTTTGTTTCACCACTTTGTCTAATAAAATCAACTAAAATGTTAGCTATTCCACTCCTATTAGCCCCAACAATATCCACAAACATTTGATCGCCCACAAATAAAGCTTCTTCTTTTTTGATACCCAACATTTCAACTGCTTTTAAATATCCATCTGTTTTGGGCTTATCCGCATCACAAATATATGGAGAATCAATATTCCTAAGAAATCTTTTCACTCTTTCTTCGGTATTATTAGTCAATAAAAGTGTTTTTAAACCAATATTTTTAATAAACACAAATAATGCATCTATTTCTTTTGTAGAATCATCTCCATGATGCACCAAAGTATTATCTATATCAAATATTATTCCCCTATAACCACTACGGTAAAGTTCTTCATAGTCGATAGCAAAAACACTGCTAACATGCTCATAGGGATAAAATGTTTTAAACATGTCTTTCTCCTAAATTAAAATATAAATTGCCAATTATAACGTCTATTTCACATATTCACAAACATTATTAATTTGTGAACAAAAATCATCGCCAAATTTATTTTCAAAAAAAGCTCCTCCAATAGTAAATGCCCAAGGCCTAATTTCTTTCAATTCATCAAGTCTAATATAACTATCTACACTACCTGCCACACACACTGGAAAATTAATCTTAGAAACAAACTGTTTGTTTAACTCAGGAGCATTTCCTTCAAATCTATATCCAAGCAAATCAAATCCATAAACACCTTTTTCTACTAATATATTAGCCTCATTTATCATAGAATCAACAGTTCCTTTAAGAACAGACGGCCGCCCAACAACTTCTCCAACAAATGGCATATATTTAATATTATTTTTTTCACAAATGTCATGGATTGAAGCAAAATATTTTGTCCCCATTAAAATATCAACTCCGCATTCTACCGCCATTTTGGCGCCTTCAATTCCCTCACTCTCAGTATAAGAAACAACTTCCAAAACTGTTTTCTTACCACACTTTTTCATATATTTATATAATTTTTTCATTTCTGATAAAGGCAGCGGCTTTTCTTTAAACCCAAAAAATTTAGCCTTCGAATTCTTACACTTTTCAAAAATATCATAGGCATTCATCGATGTTTTGTCATTATGCGTTAACATAACAATTAAATTCAAACTATTTTTCATTTTTCACTCTTCCTCGCATACTTAAACTAAAGCGTCTTCCATTATAACATAAATACATCTCAAAGTAAAATCTTTCCTATTTTTTATATGCATACCTATAATAACACTGTTT
Organism: Oscillospiraceae bacterium; assembly: GCA_902790675.1. Lineage (GTDB taxonomy): Bacteria > Bacillota > Clostridia > Oscillospirales > Ruminococcaceae > RUG12519. The sequence continues at coordinate 57,404 of CADASU010000004.1, forward strand.
GCTCCCCTGATCAAAGATAATATTGTTAATGCCATTCTGCCACACAAAATATTCTGTCTGATAATAAATAGGAATGAAATTTCCGTTAAAACAAACCAAACGCTCTGCTTCAAAATATGTTTTTGCCATAGAATTAACGCTTTCCTTAGTTACAGTACTGCTTAATATTTCCGAATAACCATTTATATTTGCTTTTGCATAGTTAAATTGTGAATCTTTCATAAATTTATTAAGCACAGATGAAGGCGTATCCGAATCACTAGATATAGACATTATAGCACACTCAAATTCACCATTTTTAAGTCTTTTTAAATAGCTGTCTCTAGATTGTACATCAATTTGTATAAAAACTCCCAATTCTTTTTGCCACGTCTGTAAAATTTGATCCAAAACAGGATAAGAATCCTGATCAACTAAGATAGACAGCGAATTTAAATTAACAGTTTTTCCATTCTTTTCTTTCAACTCTTCTAATCCTTTCTTTAAAAGGTCTTTAGCCCTTCCAAAGTCACACGACGGACAAGCATTCTCGCCAACAGTTTCTCTATAGTTCTCACTTCCTATTGTAACTGAACTGGGAACCAACGCAGATGCAATAATTTGGTCTTCATTCAAAACAGTTTTTAGTTTTTCTCTGTCGAGTGCTAAAGCTAGCGCTTTTCTAACTTTTTCGTTAGAAAAATATTTACCAGACTCATTAAATCCAATTCCAACTACAGTGTTTTGAAATTGTGTGCTTAATTTAGGAGATATTTTAGCTGAACTAAATTGATCATGATTAATTATTGCAGTATCAACGTCATTTTTTTTATATAATTCAAATGCTTCCGATTTAGTTCTAGCCACTAAATTAACACTAGAAACTAAAATTTTAGAATAGTCGTAATATTTATCGTTAGACTTAAGTTTAACTTTTTTAGCATCTTCTGTGTTTTTCCAAGTGTTTAAAAAAAACGGACCGTTAGATAAAATCATATCACCCTTAGCGCCATATCTGCCTTTTGTTAACTTAAAAAATTCTCGATTACATGGCATAGCAGGGGCAGATGACAAAAGTTCTTCCATAAGCGGCGTGTTATATTCAACCTGTAAAACTAATTGTCCGTGGCTATTAACGCTAATTCCTAAACTACTCATAGGCTTTTTACCAGACTTAACATCCTTAGCATTTTTAATGAAATAATAATTAGAGCTATATGGAGTTTCAACTTTAGGGTCCATTAGTCTTTGAAACGCAAACATAAAATCATCAGCCGTAACTTTGCTATCTATTACTCTTCCATCCTCCATAGCGTTATCTTTAGAATAATATTTCCAATAAACATCATCTCGCAAAGTATATGTATAGGTTTTTCCATCAGAACTCTTTTCAACTTTTTTAGCACAGCCCAATTCAAATTTGTTATCTAGCGTTCTTTTATAAAGCCCTTCAAATATATTGTTTATTACCATTATAGAACTAGAACTAGACGCAGTTTGAGGATCTAAATTATCGGGATTACTAGGCAAACTAAAACTTATTGCCTGCGCAGAACTCTCTCCACTACATCCACTCGTTGAAATAACAATACACAAAATCACAAAAATACTAACTATATTTCTAACAATTCTAGATATATGCAAATTCATTCTAACCCACTTTCGCTTAATATATTAAAATCATAATTTTGAATTAATCCTAATTAAATTATATCAATTTGAATATAAATAAGCAAGAAAATTATATAGCAAAATGAGGGACTATACAGTGCCTTTCAAGCCACACAATATAGTCCCAATTTTGCTTATTATTTGCCGTTATCAGAAATATTTCTAACTGCTTTACAAAAATCTAATGCTTGCCTTCTCGTGTTAAAAATAGATGGCGCAAAACGAATAGCTCCTTCAGGCAATGTTCCTAAAGCTCTATGTGCCATTGGTGCACAATGTATTCCTCCACGAACTGCAAAGCCTCTATCACTCAAAAGTTTAGTTCCATCCATACACGACATATTTTTAAAATTAAATAAAAAAATTGGCGCACACTTAGCATATTGTTTAGTATAGATTTCAATATTAGCTTCAGCTAAATTATCATAAACTAATTTACAAAGCTGTAATTCATGTTTTAATATATTAGCCAGTCCACGACTTTTAACAAATTTTATGCCATATCTCAGCCCTATTATTCCCGGCACATTAACCGTTCCTGCTTCATAGTAATCTGGCGGAACATTAAGTGGCTCAAATGAAATTGAAGAACTCCCAGTTCCTCCTTGAATTAATGCCCTCGGCAAAACTTCACCATTTAAAATTAAAATCCCTGTTCCCATAGGACCATATAATCCTTTATGTCCCGCAGCACATATAATATCTGCATGCAAGTTTATTTTAACCGGAAATACTCCAGCTGTTTGAGCAACATCTACTGCAAACGGGACTCCTTTTGCCTTACAAACGTTATATATTCTCTCTATGGGCAAAACCTGACCTGTTACGTTTGAAGCATGTGTGCAAACAACCAAACAACAATCAGATCCAACATTTCTATAAAAATTATCAACTATTTCATCATCAGTTTTATCATACACATCTAATTGTATCCAATTAACACCTCTATTTTTTGACACATTATAAACCGGTCTACTAACAGAATTATGTTCTAAATTAGAAGTAACAATCGTTTTTCCTTTTTCATATAATCCATGAATAACAGTATTTAATGCACTGGTACAGTTGTTTGTAAATACAACGTTTTCTGGCTGTGCACCAAAAAATTCAGCAACAGCTTCCCTAGTCAAATATATCTGCTCGGCCGTTTTCATAGAAAGTTTATGGCCACTTCTTCCAGGGTTTCCACCATATATTAAATTTGCTTTGAGCATAGCCCTAGAAACAATTTCTGGTTTTGGATAGGTTGTTGCAGCATTATCAAAATATATAATCATTGCTTTTTACACGGCGAGACTCCGTGGATTGAAACCCCACTGCTTGAAAGTAATGCTCTAGCTTTAAGTGTGTCCCCCATAATTTTTAACTGATATCCACAACCATCTAAACCTTTTCCTGTGCGACGAATTTCCGAACGTATTCCATTAGACTTTAATATCCTTTTTGCTTTTTCTGCGATGGTAATAGATGATATATCCAATAATACACAGTCTAATTTTAAAACTCTATTCAACTTTATTAACCCCTCTTTTCTCCGTCTATTTGTTTTTGCAACATATAAATTTTTATTAAATATAAATCGAGACAAAATTAAATATGTCCCGTTAACATATATTATGCACAAACACCTAAACTTCGTGAAAAGGTTATTTTATATCCTTTAATATATTAAAATGACACAAAAGGCAGAAATTCCTTCTTTATTTCCAGTGAATCCTAGTCCTTCTTCTGTCGTTGCTTTAACATTCACTTGATTTAAATCTAAATTTAAAACATCGGCTATATTGTTTTTCATAGAATTTATGTATTTTTTCAATTTAGGGGCCTGCGCAACAATTGTTAAATCTATATTAGATATTTGGTAGCCCATATTTTTTAATTTTTTCCAAACAATCTCGAGCAGCTTTAAACTATTAGCATTGCGATATTGTTCATCAGTATCGGGAAATAAACTTCCTATATCTCCCAATGCAGCTGCTCCCAAAAGAGCGTCTATTAAAGCATGCGTTGCAACATCAGCATCAGAATGTCCAAGCAAACCCTTTTCATGTTCTATTTCTTCTCCACAAAGAATTAACTTTCGGCCTTCAACCAATTTATGAACATCATATCCATGCCCTACTCTAAACATAATAACGCACATTCCTTCCTAAAAATTGAAATCATATTTTAGCTAAAATTTTAGCATATTCTAAATCTTCTGGCGTTGTAATTTTTATATTGTTTCTGCTCCCATCAACAATTGTAACACTAACTCCCATTTTCTCTATAAGCTGACAATCATCAGTATAATCACCTACTACTTCATTTAATGCTTTTCTATACAAATCTTTTGAAAAAGCCTGTGGTGTTTGAACTAAATATATTTTATTCCTGTCCAGTGTAGTTTTTATTATATTGTTTTCAACAGTTTTTACAGTATCTGTTGATTTAATAGCCAAAGCTGCAGCACCTGTTTTTTCAGCCATCCCAATAACACAATTTATATCTTCCACCTTAACAAAAGGCCTAGCTGCATCATGAATTAAAACGATTCCACCTTTACTACAGGCATTAAAAGCATTTATAACACTTTGCTGTCTGGTCTCTCCACCCTCAACAACAAAAACAATATCTTTTATATCATAAAACATTTTTTTCACAAAATTTAAATCTTCACTTAAAGTTGAAATTATTATATCAGATATGCCCGCTTCCACGAATTTTTCAACACTTCTTCTTAAAACACTTTTACCTTCAATTTCCAAAAATTGCTTTTTTATTCCACCTAGTCTTGTTCCTCGACCTGCTGCTACAACTATTGCAGAATTCATATTATCAGCACCTCATGTTTATAAAATTTTCTAAAAAAATATGATCGAACTATATTTTATCACATTAATAAAAATATTCACAATGTATAAGATGAAATTTGACAAATAATTTTACATATAATATAATGTTGCTATCTATTTTCATTAGGAGGGACGTAATAACTATATGGCTGTTTTAATAACTGGTGGAGCAGGTTTTATAGGCTCTCATACAGCAATAGAACTAATAAATTCAGGAAAAGAAATAATAATTGTCGATAATTTATGCAATAGCAATATAAATACAATTGAAAATATTAAAAAAATTACTAACACGAATTCTATTCCTTTTTTTGAATATGACTGTTGCTGTAAGAAAAATTTAACAAAAATTTTTGAAGAAAACGAAATAGAATCAGTAATCCATTTCGCTGGATTAAAAGCAGTTGGTGAATCTGTAGAAAAGCCACTTAAATATTATAGCAACAATCTTAAAAGTACATTAACACTTTGTGAAGTAATGAGCAAATTTAATTGCAACAAATTGGTGTTTAGCTCTTCCGCTACTGTATATGGTTCTCCAAAAACAGTTCCAATAAAAGAAAATTTTCCTACATCAACAACAAATCCTTATGGAACTACTAAGCTCATGATTGAAAATATTTTAAAAGATATTTGCCTTGCAAATCCGGATTTCAGCGTAGCTTGTTTAAGATATTTTAATCCAATAGGGGCCCACCGGAGCGGATTAATTGGAGAAATTCCTAATGGAATACCAAATAATTTAATGCCATATATAACGCAAGTAGCAGTTGGCAAATTAAAAATTCTTTCTGTTTTTGGAAACGACTACCCAACCCATGATGGAACAGGTGTTAGAGATTATATTCATGTTGTAGATTTGGCTAAAGGCCATCTTAATGCTTTAAAATATATCGAAAATCATAATGGATTTGAAACGTTTAATCTCGGAACTGGTGTTGGATATTCTGTACTGGATATAATAAAAGCATTTGAACAAGTAAATAATATTAAAATTCCATACAAAATTGTTCAGCGTCGCCCTGGAGATATTGCCGAGTGCTATGCAGATCCAACAAAATCACAAAAATTACTAAATTGGAAAGCAACTCTCTCCCTCGAAGATATGTGCCATGATTCTTGGAACTTTGCAAAATTAGCATTTAATTAAAATAAAAAACAGTTTATTATTGATTATATAATAAACTGTTTTTTATTTTAATCTACTCTATCTGTTTTTACTTGAAAATCTTCAGAATCTAAAGAAAAATTAGGATTATAGTAAGGATCTCCTTTTTCGAAAACGTCATGCCATCTCTCTTTTAAAGCTTTAGCTTCGTTTGAAAATCTAAACGCTTTCTCAGATGTATCTTCATATCCTCTAGTTTTAGACTCATAATGATATAGTTTTGCATAAGGTGTAAATACCACCAAATATCCAGCCTTTCTAACTCGTAAGCAAAAATCAACATCATTAAATGCTACTTTAAATATTTCATCCAAACCATGCATTTCTTTCCAAATATCAACTTTAGTCATTAAACAAGCACCCGTTACAGCGCTGACATTCTGGGCTATGCTCATTCTATGAATATATCCTCCACTGTTTTTAGGGAAGCCTTTATGAGCGTGCCCAGCAGTACCGCCTATGCCTACTATAACTCCAGCATGCTGCACTGTATCATCTTCATAATATAACTTTGCTCCAACTACACCAACATCATCGCGTTGAGCAAACATCAACATTTCTTCAATCCAATTAGGAGATATTATCTCAGTATCATTATTTAATAATAATAAATATTCACCGTTTGCAAATTCTGCTCCAAAATTATTTATTTTAGAATAGTTGAAATCACCATCATAGCGCACAATCTGTATCCTAGAATCCTTTTTCTCAAGAACTTTATAATAATCTTCTGTTTTGCTTTCCACGCTATTGTTTTCAATTATTATAATTTCAAAATTAGAATACGTAGATTTTTCTAATATAGACTTAATACATCTATCTAAATACACTATACTATCTTTATTAGGTATTAATATTGAAACCTTCGGATTTCCAATAATTTTATAATCTATCTTATAAGTAGACAATACGCTAGAATCTGTAACAGTTGCTTCTCTACCTATTCTTTGCAAATGATTCGAAATTGCTTTCTTCGCTGCCTCCATACAATATGGCTTAACACTAACATCACTAGCCACTGAAAGATCATGTGAGCGCCAAAAATACAATACTTTTGGAATGTGGACAATATTTTTAGCCTTTTCCGATAATCTTAAAACCATATCATAATCCTGACTACCACTACATTCATCAGAAAAATATCCAACCTTATTTTGAAGTTCACGAGAAAAAACTAAAAAATGACATATATAGTTATGTCCTAATAGCGTATCCGGAGAAAAATCAGGCTTAAAATGTATGAGTTCAACATTTTCTAAACTGCCTTTAAAAACCATCTCGTCAGTATATATAACATCTGCAGACTGCTCTTCCATTACTTTCATACACTCATAAAGCGCAGATGGATGGAGCAAATCATCATGATCCAATAAAGCTATATAATCGCCCTGAGCCATCTTTAAAGCAGCATTAGTGTTCCCAGAAATTCCCATATTAGATTCAAGTTTTTTATAAACTATTCTAGAATCTTTAGCTACATATTCTGCGCAGCACTTTTCAATATCACTATGCTCAGAGTCACTTCCATCAGCTAAACAAAGCTCCCAACCTGAATATGTTTGATTAATTACAGATTCTATCATTTCCTTTAAAAAATCAATATTAGTATTGTAGAGCGGAACAATTATTGAAAAAACTGTCTTCTTATCGAAAGAATGGTTTTTCTGAAAAGCTAATTCCCCATCTGATGGAACATTACTTTTCATATATAACGAATAGTCTCTAAAATTATGCAATCGATTTTTAAATTTATTCCATGTTGCTTTAAATCCAACTTTACAAACAGACTTTACACCTTTATTAACAAATTTCATTTTTCTTTTTATTTTTCCCCACAAAATTCTAACATGCCTAGCAAACTTAAATGACCGTGAATTAACCGTATCATCATAATAGAAAAGCTTTTCTTTTAAGATTTCATGTTTCTTTTTCAAAACATCATATTTTTCAGACAAATTTCTTAAATAAACAAATTCCTCCGAATAATTTAAAATTTTATCGTTTAACAGATTGTTTTCACACATTAACTTTTGATTTGCATTTTTTATTGATGCAATATCTCTTTCATATTTTTTTACAACTGCAGTTAAATTATCTGACTTGCAATATAAATCCAAATGCCAATCATCAGAAAACAATCTACTACCAGTATCTCTAAACTTTCCATTTTTTGCTAATAGCCCAGCAACATACTCACGAAATTTTATATATGATTCAACACTGTCTTCATTAGCAGAATAGGAATCACCAATCAAAATATTATCTGAAACTTGGGATATATTATTCAACGCAATTGCAACATCTTCATAACCCATACAGTCTAAAATTCGATTACAAACAACTAAATCAAATTTATTGGGCAATTCTTGCGGCAATTTATCTGTAATAGACATATTAAAACAATATTCTTTAATTTCTGGCTCAACATTAAAAATAGCATATTCAGAAATATCAATGCCAAATGCCTCAACTCCTAAACGTCTTAAGGCTGAAACTAAATAACCCATTGCACATCCACAATCCAAAACAGCTTTTGGATTAAATTTATCAACAATATTTTTGGCTAATTTATCAAAATATTCTCTAATTTCACTAGAATTAGAATAATCCACTACATCGAAATTGAAATAATAATGATCAAAATATTTTTTATCATATAATTCGCTCATTGAAAATACCCCCCTCTTTAACTGTTTTTATATGATTCGCAAACCTCTTTAACCCCGCCAAGCATTTTTATCTTTCCTTTTTCAAGCCACATAACTTTATTACACAAAGATTGTATCTGTTCTATGTCATGAGAAACTAAAACAATAGTTGTTCCATTTTTCATCATTTGCTCTATACGTCTATTGCACTTTTCCTGAAAATGAAAATCTCCAACAGACAATATCTCATCAACAATTAAAATATCTGGCTGAACTATGGTAGCTATAGCGAACGCAATTCTGGCAACCATTCCCGAAGAATAATTTTTCATAGGAACATCTAAAAACTCTCTCATTTCTGAAAATTCTACTATTTCATCAAATTTTTCATCAATTAACTTTTTAGAATATCCCAAAACAGCCCCATTTAAATATATATTTTCACGTGCAGTAAGCTCCATATCAAATCCAGCACCAAGTTCAATTAACGGCGCTACAGAACCGCTAACAACAACACTGCCCATTGTTGGCTTCAATATTCCAGAAATAATTTTGAGTGTTGTGCTTTTGCCACATCCATTAAGTCCAACTATTCCAAATACATCGCCCTGCTCAATGCTAAAGCTTATATTATCAATAGCAACATATTTTTTAAAAAACAGCTGTCTTTTTAACAATTTTATAAAATATTCTTTAAGACTATCTAATTTTTCGCTGCTCATGTTAAAATGCATTGAGACGTTTTCTACTTGAACAACTTTTTTTTTATTATTGACTTTCATAATATTTTTAATTCCTTCCCTATAAAACAGCTATATGTGAAGTATAAAACGATCTTGAAATATTCTAAATATTAACATCCCAAGCAACAAAGTCGCACTACAAATGCAAAAACTAATTAAAAAATGATCCATACTTGGAAAAATTCCACATATCATTAAATTTCTAAAATCATCAACAAAGTAAAATAAAGGATTTAACTTAACGACCCATTCAAGACCATGATCACGCAAAAGATCTATTGAGTATATTAAAGGAGTGAAATACATCCAAAGTGTAATTAAAACACCCCAAATATGTGTAATATCTCTAAAAAACACACTAAGTGCCGAAAGAATTAAGCCAACACCAACAGAAAACACAAATATAAATATTATAGGAATAAAAATCAAAAAAACAGTTAAATGTAACTTTACTTCACCAGTTATTACATAAAATAAAATAACACCCATCATAGCTATTAAAGAAAATAACATGTTTATAAAAGAAAATGAACACTTCTCTAAAACAAAAATATACTTCGGAATATACACTTTTTTTATTAGAGGTGCATTTCCAATAATGGAAGACATTGAACTCGAAGAAGCTTCATTAAAAAAATTAAACAATGTTGCTCCCGTTATATAATAAACCGCAAACGGCATACCTATAGGCTGTTGTCGCAATATTATAGCAAACACTGAGGTCAAAACAAGCATTATTAAAAGTGGATTTAACATACTCCAAAGTATTCCTAAAAAAGATCTTCTATATTTCAGTTTAAAATCTCGGCTAGTTAGTCCAACAAGTAGTGGAATAAATTTTACAAAATCTCGCCAATACGCCTTCAACAAAATAATTTCAACTCCTTAATAAAAAACACAAATACAAATCTAAAACTCTATATCATCCAATAATGGATTTTTCTTATCTTTATCTGAAAGTAAAGGCTCTGTTCCTTCAATTATTGGCCAATCTATTCCTATTTTAGGATCATTCCAAAACAAAGCACCCTCATCTTCCGGATGATATAAATTCGTAACCTGATATTCAAATCTTGCAATATCAGTTAAAACATAAAATCCATGCGCAAAACCCTCTGGAACATAAAATTCACGAAAGTTTGACTCAGATAAATTTACTCCATACCATTTGCCAAACGTTTTTGAACCTGGTCTCAAATCAACAGCAACATCAAAAACTTCGCCTTCAATGCAGCGCACTAATTTACCCTGTGGAAACTTTTTTTGAAAATGCAGCCCTCTCAAAACGCCTTTAGTAGACTTAGACTCATTAGTTTGAACAAATTTCATATCTAGGCCTGCTTTTGTAAAGTCTTCCCTATTATAAGTTTCCATAAAATAGCCTCTAGAATCGCCAAAAGGTTCGATATCTATTACAGTTAATCCTTCTATTCCTGTTTCCTTAAATTTAAATCTTCCCAACTCAAAAACAACTCCTCTACTTTTTTGAATACATTTTTTCGTAATATTTTTGATATTCACCAGAAGTTACATTTTTCATCCAATCCATATTGTCAAGATACCATTTTATGGTTTTTTGAATTCCAACTTCAAATGTGGTTTCAGGATACCAGCCTAAATCTTCCTTTATCTTATCGGGAGCAATGCCATAACGTCTATCATGGCCTTTTCTATCCTCAACATGTTTAATTAAATGTTTATCAACACTATCATCAACATTGTTTTTTATGTAATCAATAATGGTTTCAACAATTTTAACATTTGGCCTTTCATTGTGGCCACCAATGTTATAAACTTCTCCTATTTTTCCATCTCTTATTACCATATCAATGGCCTTGCAATGGTCCTCAACAAAAAGCCAATCTCTAATTTGCATTCCATCTCCATATACCGGCAAAGATTTATGTGATAAAGCATTATTTATCATAAGTGGAATTAATTTCTCGGGAAATTGAAAAGGCCCATAATTATTAGAACATCTTGTTATATTCATAGGAAATTTATATGTATCAAAATATGCTTTAACAACCAAATCAGCTGACGCTTTAGATGAAGAATAAGGGCTATGAGGATCGAGAGGAGTTGTTTCTAAGAAATATCCATCCGGACCCAAAGAACCATAAACCTCATCTGTTGAAATTTGCAAATATTTAACACCATTTCTGTAAACATCATCTCCAACCGACCAAGCTTTTTTAGCTGCACAAAGAAGATTTAATGTTCCTAAAACATTGGTTTTAACAAATATTTCCGGATTTTCAATACTACGATCAACATGGCTCTCTGCCGCAAAATTAACAACATAGTCTATATCATTATTTTCAAAAATTTCGTTAATAGCATTTTTATCACATATATCTGCTTGAATAAATTTATAGTTAGGATTATTTTCAACAGATTTTAAATTTTCTAAATTTCCAGCATAAGTTAAACTATCTATGTTTATAATTTTCACATCATCATACTTATTAAGCATATATATAACAAAATTAGAGCCAATAAACCCTGCTCCTCCGGTAACCAAATAGGTTTTCATGTTTTACATCCTTCCAAACTTAAAATAATAAAAAGCAAATAAATTAATACGTATATCAAATTTTAACATTTTTAGCATATTCTTTTATTGCATCTTGCCAATGTCTAAATTCATCTCCAACAGTTAATCTTAACATAAAATTATCCAAAGAAGAATACTGTGGCCTTTTTGCCGGTCTAGGAAACTCTTCAGTGGAACACGGCTCAACCGTTGCTTTTATATTAAAACATTTAACTATTTCACACGCAAAATCATACCAAGAACATTCTCCAGCCCCCGTGCAGTGGTATGTTCCATATTCATCAGTAATAATCAACTTACAAATGTGCCAAGCAAGGTCTACAGCATTAGTAGGATTTCCGATTTGATCGTTAACTACTTTCAAAAATCCCTTTTCTCTAGCAATTTTAACTATTGTTTTTACAAAATTATTTCCTTGATAGCCATATAGCCAAGCTGTTCTCGTAATAAACCATCTATTGCAAAGTTCTCGAACATACCTTTCACCTAAATTTTTACTTGCCCCATACACACTGCTAGGATTCGCATCGTCAGATTCAATATAAGGTGAACTGCCTAGCCCATCAAAAACATAGTCAGTAGAAACTTGCAAAATTTTTGAGCCGGTTTTTTCACAAGCAATAGCCAAATTTCTCGGCCCAATCGCATTCGCTTTAAACGCACCTTCAATGTTAGTTTCACAACCATCAACATTTGTCATAGCCGCACAATTAATCACAGCATATGGCCTATTATTACTAACAAATTCAATTGTTTTATCTAAATCACTTATATCTAAATCATTTATATCAATACCAATAACATTACAATTATCATAAAAAGAGTTTAGCAGGCCGAGTTCCGACTTTCCACTAGTCATAATATTTATAATTTCCGAGCCTAATTGACCATTAGCACCTGTTACTATTATGTTATTCACCAAAACACCACCTTTTACAGATTAATTTTTCCATTAGCAATTTCAATTAAATACTTTCCATAATCATTTTTACTCATAGATTTACCCATTTGTAATAGCTGTTCTTTTGTGATAAATCCATTAGCATACGCTATTTCCTCCAAGCAAGCAACAAAAAGTCCTTGTCTTGTTTGAACCGTTTCTATAAAATTGGCAGCTTCCAACATAGCTTTGTGTGTTCCAGTATCTAACCACGCCATTCCTCTACCAAGCAGTTCAACTTTTAGCTTTCCTTCGCTCAAATAAGCATTATTAACAGAAGTTATCTCCAGTTCTCCTCTAGCGGACGGAATAACATTTTTGGCTATATCCACAACGTTATTATCGTAAAAATATAAGCCAGGAACAGCATAACTCGATTTAGGATTTTTAGGCTTTTCCTCAATTCCTACAACAACTCCATCATCATTAAAATCAACAACACCAAAATCACTAGGATTGCTCACATGATATCCAAATATGGTAGCCCCATCTTTTCTAGAAGTCGCACGCTTTAATGAATCAGAAAATTTATTGCCATAAAATATATTATCGCCTAAAACAAGACAAACATTATCATTACCAATAAAATCTGCGCCCAATATAAAAGCTTCAGCAAGCCCCCTCGGCTCATTTTGCACAGCATAAGAAAAATTCAAGCCAATATGTTTTCCATCGCCAAACAGATCCTTAAAAAAGCCAATATCTCGCGGAGTTGATATAATTAAAATATCTCTTATTCCAGCCAGCATAAGTGTAGATACTGGATAATAAATCATAGGCTTGTCGTAAACTGTTAGCATTTGCTTCGAACAAGCTCTAGTAGATGGATATAATCTAGTTCCAGCTCCTCCGGCCAAAACAATTCCTTTCATTTAAAAACGCACCTCACATCAAAATAAAAATCATACATATATGATCTGCCCTAATTTTCTAGCAAACCCACATTTTAAAAAACCTCCAGAAAATAGTCTGTATATTCTCGTAATTTTATTGCCACAAGAAACCATTAAATAATTTTTTAAAATATTTTTCTGCTCTAAAGACAAATCACCAGAATATCTATTTAAAAAAGCTTCACACTGAGAATAAGTTGCAGCCATTGAAGTCTTTATCTCACTGCGATGTAAAAACTTATTACACAAAAATAAAAGGCTCGCAACATCTTTCGAACCAACCTGATTGGATTCATGCTGTCTATATAGCATTGTAGATTTGTTAACAAGGCCAATTTTCCCAAACGCTGCAGCAATCAAAGCAACCCACCAGTCATGCATTATAACACTTAAAGGAACATTACAACACATAGAAACCAGCTTTTTATTTAACATCACAGTACACCCTGTTACACTGTTCTGAACAATAAGCTCAGTTAATGTTTTAGCACTCCCGTTAAGCTTCTGATAGCGAAACATAGAATTAGATATAACATTTAAATTAGAGTCAACCACTGTTAAATCTGTATGCACCAATACCGGCAGATTTTCATTGCCACTCTCTAATTTTTTCATGGCAACCAAAGTTAAATTTATCTTATTGTTCAACCATACATCATCTTGATCACAAAACATAGCATATTTTGATGTAGACATTTTTAACAATTCAAAAAAATTCAACGCCGGATTTCCAGCATTTTTATTATTTCGGCGAAATTCAATCTTGCTAGGATATTTGCTTTGATATTCCATAATTATTGAACAAGTCTTATCTGTCGAGCAATCATCAATAATTATAATTTTCCAATCCTCATAGGTTTGATAAAAAATAGAATTTAACTGCTCTCGCAAATATTTTTCACCGTTGTAAGTCGCCAATAAAATATCAACCATTTTTAACCTCGCCTTTTTTTATTAAAGCACGCCTTGCCAAAAAATACTTAAGGTCTATTCCCAATTTAACCATTAATCCAACAATAAAGCAATATTTTTGTTTATAATGTTTATCATAAAATATCTTCATACTCTTATAAAAATGTTTCAAAACAAACAAACTATTTGCTCCGCTCTCCCCCTTCAAATGAGTGAAATGTGTTTTTCCATAATATACAATTCTAAATCCATTTTTCTTTAATCTATAACATAAATCTACATCTTCACCATACATAAAATAATCTTCATCAAATCCAAAAACAAAATCAAAAACTTCTCTTCTCATAAGCATAAATGCACCAGAAATACAATCTACATCAGCTACACTATGCTCATCAATAAACGTCTGCTTATATGCTGCATATTTTTTGGAATGAGGATATTTTTTACTCAGTCCCATAAAATAATACAGCGAATTCATAGGAGTTGGAAAGCCTCTTTTACAGCCTTCATCTAATTTGCCATTGGGCAAGAGCTGCCTAACCCCAAGAGCTCCAATACTATCATCCTGAACAATATAAGCATATGCTTTATCTACAGTATCTTTATCTAATATTGTATCTGAATTTAGAAACAAAACATATTTCCCCGAAGCCTTATTCGCGCCAATATTGCAAGCATTTCCAAATCCTTTATTTTCAATATTATCAAAAACCTTTACTCTATCATCTGCAAAGCAAAAAGAATCACCACTAGTAGAATTATCAACTATAATAATTTCATACTCTATTTTTTTTACTGTATTTATTATAGATTCAACGGCATTTCGCGTAGTTGCAGATGTGTTATAATTTACCATTATTATTGATAGATCCATGTAATCTCCAAATTAATAATTTTTCACAATACACAAAATTACCACTACATTATATCATACATATGCAAATTGTCAAATAAGCTTATAATAGTTTCAGTTTATTCCAAACAAAATATTTTTAAAATAATATAACTATTCGGTTTAATATAAAAAGACCAAGTATAAATATACCTGATCTTTTATATAAATATATTGCTAAATTTAAACAAGTTTAATTACTGCCATTTCCGCAGCATCTCCACGACGCGGACCAATTTTAATTATGCTTGTATATCCACCTTTTCTGTCATTATATTTAGGTGCTATTTCATCAAATAATTTTTTAGTCACTGCCTCTTTTGTTACATAAGCCATTACCTGACGCTTTGAATGTAAATTATTTTGTTTTCCTAATGTTATCATCTTTTCAGCCATTGAGCGAACTTCTTTAGCTCTAGTAACCGTTGTTTCTATTTTTCCGTTTTCTAATAAGAAAGTAACCATAGCTCTGAGCATAGCTCTTCTACTGTCCGATGCTCTACCAAGTTTTCTTCTACCTGCCATTTTCATCACCCCTTACGGATTTTATTCTTCATTAGGCTTCAAATCATATCCCAATGACTTTAATTTCAATATAACTTCATCTAAAGATTTTCTTCCCAAATTTCTAACTTTCATCATATCTTCTTCAGTATGATTTATTAAATCTTCAACTGTGTTTATTCCTGCCCTCTTCAAACAATTAAAAGAGCGAACAGATAAATCAAGTTCCTCAATGGTCATCTCAAGAGATTTTTCTTTGCTCTCTTCTTCCTTTTCAACCATTATTTTGTCCATATATTCTTCTTCGGATAAATTAGCAAACAAATTGAGATGTTCATTGAGAATCTTGGCTGCCAAAGATATAGACTCTTTAGCCGATATTGTTCCATCGGTCCAAACTTCTAAAGTTAATTTATCATAATCTGTCACTTGTCCTACACGTGTATTTTCAACAGAATAGTTAACTTTAACCACTGGCGTATATATACTATCTACAGGAATAACACCTATCTCATTAGAACCATTCATCTTGTTTTTTTCAGCAGAAACATATCCTCTACCACGATCAATAACAAGTTCCATATTAAGCTTAGCGCCTCGATCCAAAGTTGCTATATGCATATTAGGATCCAAAATTTCAACGTCGGCATCTGCTTGAATATCTGCAGCCGTTACTTCTCCTTCACCTTCGGCGTTTATATACATCACCTTAGGTGAATCTCCGTGTATTTTAGCAACCAAGCCTTTGATATTTAAAGTTATTTCAGTTATATCCTCTTTAACACCAGGAATAGTTGTAAATTCATGCTGCACTCCATCTATTTTAATGGACGTTACCGCAGTGCCTGGAAGTGAAGACAATAAAACTCGTCTTAGCGAATTACCAAGTGTTACTCCAAAACCACGTTCCAATGGTTCGAGAATCAGTTTACCGTATGTTCCATCTGCCTTCATTCCAGCTGTCTCAACCTTTGGCCTCTCGATTTCTATCATTTAAAAACCTCCTGTAAGCAGTTTAGAAAATAGTATTTCATGGCCAACCAAATTTATAATTTTATACACCAAACAACAAATCTCCTGCTCTGCCTTTTCCCTAAATGTTAAATTTAAACTATTTGGAATATAACTCTACGATTAAGTGTTCTGCAACATCTAGCCCAACTTCATCACGGTTGCAAAGACGCTCAATTGTTATTTTCATATTATCTTTGTCAACATTCATCCACATTGGCGTTGGACGCGATGCAAAATTATCTAATATTGCTTTAAACTTTTCTGAAGATTTACTATTCGATTTTAATTCAATAACATCTCCTGGTTTAACCAAAATCGAAGATACGTTAACCTTTTTTCCATTAAGTGTAAAATGATTATGTAGTATAAGCTGTTTTGCTTCTGCACGAGATGATGCAAAACCTGCGCTATAAACAACATTATCTAAACGTGATTCTAAAATTCTAAGCAAATTTTCACCAGTCATACCAGCTTTTCTTTCTGCCAAATCGAAATATTTTGAAAATTGGCTTTCCAAAACACCATAATAGCGCTTTGCCATTTGCTTAGCTCTAAGCTGAATTCCATATTCAGAAATTTTCTTTCTTCCCTGACCATGCTGCCCCGGTGCATACTCTCTGCGCGCAACTGAGCATTTATCAGAATAACAACGTTCTCCCTTTAAAAAGAGTTTTTTGCCTTCTCTTCTGCAAAGTCTACACACAGCTCCAGTATATCTTGCCATTAATTTTACCCCCTATTTTTAAATTAAACACGTCTTCTCTTGGGAGGACGACATCCATTATGAGGAATTGGCGTAACATCTTTAATCATGCTAACTTCCAATCCTGCAGATTGCAACGCACGAATTGCTGCCTCACGACCAGACCCCGGCCCCTTTACAAAAACTTCAACAGATTTTAATCCATGTTCCATAGCTAGCTTAGCTGCTTTCTCCGCTGCAGTTTGCGCTGCAAATGGAGTAGATTTCCTGCTGCCACGAAAACCAAGCCCACCAGCTGAAGCCCAAGAAATTGCATTACCTTTTGTATCTGTAATAGTTACTATTGTGTTATTAAAAGTAGACTGTATATGCACAGAACCATTTTGAATGTTCTTACGCTCTCTGCGTCTACGAACATTCGTTTTTTTAGCAACTTTTGCCATACTCTTGTTCCTCCATTATTTCTTTTTATTGGCCATAGTTTTTCTAGGTCCTTTTCTAGTTCTAGCATTTGTTTTAGTTTTCTGACCTCTAACTGGTAATCCCATTCTATGGCGTCTTCCACGATAACAATTGATTTCAATTAATCTTTTTATATTCAAACCAACTTCTCGTCTTAAATCTCCCTCAACATTTACGTTTTTGTCAATATAATCACGAAGCTTAGATGTATCCTCTTCTGTTAAATCAACAACTCTAGTATCTGGATTAACACCTGTTGCTTCTAAAATCTTTTTTGCTGTACTACAACCAATACCATATATATAAGTCAAACCTATCTCGATTCGCTTCCCTCTTGGCAAGTCAACTCCAGCTATACGAGCCATATTGCACCTCCTAATTTATTTTTATTTTTATAATTTCTAGCCTTGCCTTTGTTTATGTTTTTTGTTTTCACAAATTACCATTACGCGCCCTTTACGCTTAATTATCTTACATTTTTCGCATATCGGCTTAACTGAAGGCCTTACTTTCATAGAAATTACCCCCCTTGCGAATTTACATGCTTTTAATTTTACAATTTTTACTTTGAACGCCAGGTTATCCGGCCTTTTGTTAAATCATATGGCGACATCTCAACCGTTACTTTATCTCCAACTAAAATTCTTATAAAATTCATTCTAAGCTTTCCAGATATATGAGCAAGGATTCGATGTCCGTTTTCAAGTTCAACTTGAAATGTAGCATTCGGCAAAGCTTCAACTACCTTACCTTCTATTTCAATAACATCATCTTTTGCCATAATAGCCTCCTAAGATTCCAACACATTATTTTTATCTGCATAATTATAGTCATGCAAAAGAGTCCTGATAGATTTATCTGTTTTATATTTTTCTATATCAACTAACTTATTAGTAGCTCTTATATGCAAAAAATTTTTAGGCTTTGGCGCGCATATTTTTCGCCTTTTTCCATCAACTATAAATGCACGCCCACCCTCAATTTTTACAACCAAATAAAATCTATCCTTGTCATGTCCAGCAATAGACTTTACAATTAATCCGCTCTCAATTCTCATTACAAACACCTCAAAGTTTTGTAAGAATAATTGGTTCATTTTTTGTTATGAGAATTGTATGTTCAAAATGAGCCGATGGCTTTCCATCTGCAGTTTTAATTGTCCACCCGTCAGGACAATGTTTTATTCCTCCATCACCCTGATTTATCATCGGTTCAATTGCAATGACCATTCCTGCCATTAACCTCGGGCCTCTTCCAGCAGGACCAAAATTAGGAATTTCAGGCTCTTCGTGCAAATTTTTACCAACTCCATGCCCAACAAATTCTCTAACTATTCCATATCCATATAAATCAACCGTTTTTTCTATCGCATTGGAAATATCTCCTATTCTATTTCCAACAACAGCTTGATTTATTCCGCAGTATAAAGCTTTTTCGGTTGTTTCCAAAAGTTGACTAACATTTTGGTCTACCTCACCTACTTTAAATGTGAATGCATTATCTCCATGATAGCCATTATATTTAGCACCAACATCTACGCTAACTACATCACCATCTTTTAAAATAATATTTTTAGATGGAATTCCGTGAATTATAGTATCATTCACAGATATGCACGAAGATGCCGGAAAACCTTGATAATTTAAGAAGCTCGGCTCAGCACCTTGCGAAACAATAAACTTTTCAACAATTTTATCAATTTCCCACGTTGTCACTCCAGCCCTGCAAGCTTCTCCTGCAACCTGAAGCGCCTGAGCAGAAATTTTAGCCGCGTCTTTAAGCTTACTTACTTCACGTTGCGTTCTCAAATTAATCATATGTTTCCTCTAACAGCAGCAAGTGTTGCTTCAATAGCCTTTTCCAATGTACTATGTTCTCTAACAACACTAAGCTTATTCTGGTTAATATAATAATCTTTAAGTGGCGCAGTTTGATCATGAAATACCTTAAGCCTATCTTTTATAGTATCTACATTATCGTCTTTACGTTTAACAAGCTTTCCACCACACACATCACATACTCCCTCAACTTTAGGCTTTTTGTTTGTAATGTGATAAGGTGTTCCGCAGTCTTCACAAACACGTCTTCCCGACAATCTATCTAAAATAACCTCATCTGGAACGTCAATTTCGATAACCTTATCAATTTTTACTCCAATTTTATCTAAAGCTTCAGCTTGTAGAATAGTTCTTGGAAAGCCGTCTAAAATAAAACCATTTTTGCAATCATCTTTAGAAATACGCTCTTTTAACATATCAATTACTATTTCATCAGGAACCAATTTACCCAAATCCATATAAGATTTAGCTTTTAATCCTAATTCATCGCCATTTTTAACAGCTTCTCTAAGAAGATTCCCTGTTGAAACAGCAGGTATTTTAAATTCTTTGCAAATTGCTTCAGCCTGAGTTCCCTTTCCAGCACCAGGAGCTCCCAATAATATCAAATTCATATAATTACCCCCATTGTAAATAACCCATCTATCTCAAACAAACTCCGAATATTATTCTAAGAAACCTCTATGCTGTTGTTTTGTTAAATGAGACTCAATAACACGAACAGTTTCAAGCGCAACACCAACTATAATTACAATAGATGTTCCTCCCAAGGCAATATTCTCACTAGTAATTTTAGAAAATATGATAGGAAAAACTGCTATAATTCCTAGTCCCATAGCTCCTATCATTGATATTCTCCATAAAACCTTGGATATATAATCGGAAGTAGATTTTCCTGGCCTAATTCCCGGAATTGAACCATTACTCTTCCTTAAATTGTTTGCAATTTCTATGGGATTATATTGAATTGTAACATAAAAGAAATTAAATGCTATAATCAAAACAAAATATATAATTGCATATGTCCAAGAATCATGTTTAAGAACCGACAAAAAGTTATACCAAAATGTTCCTGGCTCAACATTAAAGAAACCTATAATCATGCTTGGTATACCTAAAATTGAACTTGCAAATATAATTGGCATAACACCACTCATACTTACTTTAACAGGAATATGCGCGTTCTGTCCTGCATACATTTTTCTTCCAACAACACGCTTAGCATATTGTATTGGTATTTTGCGCTCTGCCAAATGCATAAGTACAATAAATATTATTGTAGTTAAAAAGATCAAAACAATTAATGGAACATAGACATAATATTTATATTGACCAGCCATACCACGTTCTATCATCTGCCATAAAGACATAACAGCAGAAGGCGCTCTAGAAACAATACCAGCGAATAAAATTATAGATATTCCGTTACCTATGCCCCTCTCACTAACACGCTCTCCTAACCAAACAATAAATGCTGTTCCTGCTGTAAGAGTAGCCATAATAACAATTGCTGCAAAAATACCATCAAAGCCTGATGTATATTTTATAGCTCCTTGCCTGCGAAGTAAGCCATAATATCCAAAAGATTGAACTATAGCCAAAATAACTGTTATATATCTTGTTAACTTAGTCATCTTTTTGCGGCCTTGTTCTCCTTCTTTTTGAAGTCTCTCAAGCGCAGGTATTGCAACAGTAAGAAGCTGCACGATAATAGATGAGTTGATATAAGGAGTTATAGACATTGCAAATATAGTCGCCGAAGAAAGACCACCACCAGACATAATATCTAAGTAACTCAAAAAGCTACCCGCCTGATTAATAGCGCTTTCTATATAAGATGCATCAATAAACGGAACTGGGATAGCCGATCCCAAGCGGTATATTATTACTATTAAAAGCGTAAATAATAATTTGTTCCTAACATCTTTAATACCAAAAGCTTTTGAGAATGTTTCAAACATATTACTTTACCTCTGCCTTTCCCCCTAAGTTTTCAATCTTTTCTTTAGCACTAGCTGAAAACTTAGTAGCTATAACAGTTAGTTTCTTTTTTAACTCTCCATTTCCTAAAATCTTAAGACCATCATATTCTTTTTTTATTAAACCAACGCTTTTCAACAACGCTGCGTCTATTTTAGATTCATCTTCGAATCTATCAAGATCACCTACATTAACTATAGCATACTTTTTAGCAAAAATATTGTTGAAACCGCGCTTTGGAACTCTTCTTTGCAGCGGCATCTGCCCACCTTCAAATCCTGGCCTAACTCCTCCGCCTGAACGAGCGTTTTGTCCTTTGTGTCCTTTGCCGGCAGTTTTACCTGTTCCTGAACCCGCTCCACGTCCAATTCTTTTTCTAACTTTTTTAGAACCCGGTGCAGGAGATAATTCATGTAATTTCATAAGATTCTACACCTCCCTTTTAATTTTATTTAGACAATATTTCAACAAGGTGAGAAATCTTGTTGATTTTTCCTTTTGTTGCAGGATTATCTGGCTGAGCCACAACATCACCTATTTTACTAAGGCCAAGTGACTTCGCAACAGCAACCTGATTTTTATTGGCACCTATCAAGCTTTTTACCAATTTAATGTTAATCGCCATTTTAAATGCCTCCTTTAACCCAAAATTTCTTGTGGTGTTTTTCCACGAATTGCTGCAACATCTTCTACATTACGTAAAGAACGCAAACCATCAATTGTTGCTCTAACAACGTTTATAGGATTATTACTGCGAAGAGCCTTTGTACGAATATCTTTAATTCCAGATATTTCAACAACAGCACGAACTGGACCTCCAGCAATAACTCCAGTTCCTTCCGGAGCTGGCTTCAAAAGAACTCTTCCAGCTCCGTAGGCTCCAACTATTTCGTGTGGAATAGTTGTTCCTTTAAGCGCAACTTTTACCATGTTTTTCTTCGCATTTTCGATTCCTTTTCTAACAGCATCTGGAACTTCACCAGATTTACCGATTCCCATGCCAATTTTTCCTTTTCCATCTCCAACAACAACCAAAGCAGCAAATTTAAAAATTCGTCCGCCTTTTACTGTTTTAGAAACACGGTTAATCGATACTACTCTCTCCTGATATTCAGAGGAGACTGCTTCTCTTCTATCTTTCCTAGCCAAAACTAAACCCCCTCCTCATTAAAATTTAAGACCACTCTTTCGAGCTCCTTCTGCTAGTTTTTGAACACGTCCGTGATATAAATAACCTCCACGGTCGAAAACAACCGCTTCAATTCCCTTTTCAAGCGCACGTTTTCCAATTAATTCTCCAACTTTTTCAGCAGCTTCTTTGTTTCCGCCCAAACCAAAATCTTTTTCAACGGAAGAAGCGCTAACGAGTGTTGTTCCTGTAACGTCATTTATAATTTGAGCATAAATATTCTTAGCTGAACGAAACACACTCAAACGTGGACGCTCCGCTGTTCCCGAAACTTTTCCGCGCACTCTACGGTGTCTTCTTGCTCTTTGCTTAGTAAGCATCTATTCATTCACTCCTTTTCGTTCTAGCCTTTGGCTCCTTTACCAGCCTTACCTTCTTTAAGTTTAATGTGCTCGTTTACATATTTAATTCCCTTGCCTTTATAAGGTTCAGGTGGCCTTTTTTCTCTAACTTCCGCCGCAAACTGACCAACCTTTTGCTTATCTGGCCCAGAAATAACAATGGAATTTTGATTTGGAACGTCTATTGTTATTCCATCAATTTCAGGAACAATAACTTGATGTGAAAATCCGAGGTTCATAACAAGATTTTTTCCTTGCTTTTGAACACGATATCCTACTCCATTCACTTCCAATTCTTTTTTAAAGCCACTTGTTACACCCTCAACCATATTGTTTATAAGAGAACGAGTCAATCCATGTAAACTTTTATTTTTTTTATTATCATTAGGTCTTTCAACAGTTACAACACCGTTTTCAAACTTAACAACCATATTTTCATCAAAATCTCTTTCCAAATTACCTTTCGGACCCTTAACGGTTATGTGATTACCACTTATTTGTACATCTACCCCGGAAGGAATTTGAACAGGCAAATTACCAATTCTTGACATTATTTATTCCTCCTTACCAGATAAATGCTAGAACTTCTCCTCCAGCATTAGCCTTTCTAGCTGCCTTGTCTGTCATAACACCTTTAGATGTAGAAACAATAGCAACTCCAAGACCTTTCATTACTTTTGGAAGTTCTTTACAATTAGAATACATTCTCAAACCAGGTTTTGAAACCCTTCTAAGACCAGTTATAACTGGTTTTCTATTTTCTGTATATTTTAATTTGATACGAATTACGCCCTGCTTATTGTCGTCAATTATATCGTAATTACTTACAAATCCTTCATCAACAAGAATTTGTGCTATAGATTTTTTAACATTTGATGCAGGAACATCAACTGTTTCATGCTTAGATGAACTTGCATTTCTAATACGAGTAAGCATGTCAGCGATAGTATCAGTTATCTGCATATCCTAAACCTCCTTTGCTCGTGCTTTTTTACCAGCTGGCTTTTTTCACGCCCGGAATATAGCCCTTGTAAGCCAATTCACGGAAACATATACGACACACACCATATTTTCTTAAATATGAATGTGGTCTACCACATATTTTACATCTGTTATAAGCACGGGTGGAAAACTTAGGCTCCCTCTGTTGCTTAACCACCATAGATTTTTTTGCCATTGGTTTTTCCTCCCTTATTAATTTTTAAAAGGCGCGCCCATGAGCGATAGCAGCTCTTTAGACTCTTCATCATTTTTTGCTGTAGTAACAAAACAAATATCCATTCCTCGTGTACGATCTATTTTATCAAAATCTATTTCAGGGAAAATGAGTTGTTCTTTAATACCCATATTATAATTTCCTCTTCCATCAAACGAATTGGGATTTATTCCTCTGAAGTCACGAACTCTTGGAAGAGCAACGTTAAATAGACGATCTATAAATTCATACATTTTATCTGCACGCAGAGTCACCTTACAGCCAATTTTCATTCCCTCACGAACCTTAAAGTTCGCAACAGATTTTCTAGCCCTACATACGATAGGTTTTTGTCCTGTAATTTTAGCCAAATCACCCATTATAGCATCAATTACTTTAGAATTATCTTTAGCTTCTCCTGCTCCCACATTAATAACAATTTTTTCAAGCTTGGGGATCTCCATGACGCTTTTATATCCAAACTTTTTCATCAATTCAGGAGCAACTTCTTGCCTATATTTTTCTTTAAGTCTTGCCATGTTTATCCTCCTTTCTTAAAACAAATTGCCACAATGTTTACATTTACGTTTTTTCTTTCCGTCATCATCAAACCCATGAGCAAGGCGAGTAGCTTCGCTGCATTTCGGACAAACCAACATAACTTTAGATGCATACATTGGAGATTCAACATCAACAATGTTTCCAACTTCTCCCTGCCTTTTTGGTTTAAGATGTTTTTTAGAAATATTAATGTTTTCGATGATAACTTTACCTTCTTTTAAAGACACAGCAACAACTTTGCCTGTTTTGCCCTTTTCTTTTCCGTTAATTACCATTACTTCATCACCGGTCTTAACGTGCAACTTTCGTTTCATAATTTAATTGCACCTCCCATCACAGCACTTCGGGAGCAAGTGAAAGAATTTTCATATAATCCTTATCTCTTAACTCTCTCGCTACTGGCCCAAAGATACGAGTTCCTCTTGGGTTTTTATCTTCTCTAATTATAACAGCAGCATTTTCATCAAAGCGTATGTAAGTTCCATCATCACGTCTTACACCCTTTGCTGAACGAACTATAACTGCTCTTACAACATCACCTTTTTTTACAACGCCACCTGGTGTTGCTTTTTTAACTGAAGCAACAACAACGTCGCCTATATTTGCATACCTCTTTCTCGAACCTCCGAGCACACGAATACACATTAGTGATTTGGCGCCCGTATTATCGGCTACTTTGAGGTAAGTTTGCATCTGTATCACAATGCGTTCCTCCTTACGTTGTTACATCTTTAATTAAACAAAGCAATTATTTTGCTTTTTCCAAGACGCTTACAATTCTCCATCTTTTGTCTTTAGATAAAGGACGAGTTTCCATAATTTGAACCTTATCTCCAATGGAACAGCTATTTGCTTCATCGTGTGCTTTTAATTTTACAGTTCTTTTAACTATTTTTTTATAAAGTGGATGACGAACATTATCTATAACTGCAACAACAGCTGTTTTGTCCATCCTATCACTCACAACCCTACCAACACGAGTTTTTCTAAGTTTTCTTTGCTCACTCACAGCCATACTCCTCCTTTCAAATTAGTTAACATCTTTCTGCAATTCACGCTCACGAATAATTGTCATTATTCTAGCGATGTCTTTTTTAACTATTCTAATTCTCATAGGATTTTCGAGCTGATTCACAGCATTTTGAAAACGTAAATTAAAAAGCTCAGCTTTTAACTCTTTTAGCTTGTTTTTCAATTCATCAGTACTACTTTTTCTAAGTTCATTAGCTTTCATTACTGCTCACCATCCGTTCCTTGATGCTTAGCCAAAAACTTGCATTTTATCGGCAATTTGTGCATAGCAAGCCTCATTGCTTCACGGGCCACTTCTTCAGAAACACCATTTATTTCAAACATAACTCTTCCAGGCTTAACAACAGCAACCCAAAATTCAGGCGCACCTTTACCTTTACCCATTCGAACTTCTGCTGGTTTTTTAGTAACAGGCTTATCTGGAAAAATTTTAATCCAAACCTGTCCACCACGTTTAATATAACGAGTCATAGCAACACGCGCTGCCTCAATCTGATTAGATGTAATCCAGCCTGGTTCTAAAGCTTGAAGTCCAAAATCACCATATGTGATAGTATTACCTCTAGTAGCTTTACCTTTCATACGTCCGCGATGTACACGACGGAACTTTACACGCTTTGGCAATAACATTATTTCTTGCCCCCTTCCTTTTTAGGAGCGTTATTACGACGATCATTTTTACGACGACGCGGAGTTTCTTTTCTATCAAGTTGATTTCCCATAAGTTGATTTCCCAAAACTTCGCCTTTATATATCCAAACTTTCACGCCCAGTTTACCATAAGTTGTATTTGCTTCAGCAAATCCATAGTCTATATCTGCACGAAGAGTTTGTAGAGGAATTGTTCCCTCATGATAGCTTTCACTTCTAGCAATTTCAGCTCCACCAAGACGCCCTGCAACTCTAACCTTAATTCCTTTTGCTCCAAGCTTCATAGTTCGCCCAATAGACTGTTTCATTGCTCTTCTGAAAGAAACCCTGCGTTCCAATTGAGATGCAATATTTTCAGCAACAAGCTGCGCATTTTTATCAGGACTTCTAACTTCAACAATGTTTATATAAACATTTCCCTTAACCATCTTCTCAACTTCGGCTTTAAGTTTCTCTATTTCTGCTCCACCTTTTCCTATAACTATACCAGGCTTTGCACAGTGAATATGAAACTTAGTTTTTGTAGCGTTACGTTCAATTTCCACTTTGGAAATTCCAGCTGCATATAATCTGTTTTTAAGAAATTTACGAATTTTATAATCTTCAACAATCATATTTCCAAAATTTTTCTTACCAGTAAACCAGCGGGAGTCCCAGTTTTTTATAACGCCAACTCTCAAACCGTGTGGGTTAACTTTCTGACCCATATTACGATTCCCCTCCTTTTGGTTCATTCATCTCTTTAACCTTCAAAGTAACATGAGATGTTCTTTTTAATATTCGATACGACCTTCCTTTAGAAACAGGACGTATCCTTTTTAATGTTGGTCCCGGTGTTGCATAACAGGCCGAGACATATAAATTACTAGAATCCATATTAAAATTATTTTCAGCATTTGCCACAGCGGATTTAAGTAATTTTGATAAATCTTCACAAGCAGCTTTAGGAGTATACTTTAAAATAGCCATAGCTTCCTCAGTGCTTTTCCCGCGAATTAAGTCAAGAACGATCTTAACTTTGCGAGGTGAAATTCTAATAAATTTCAATTTGGCTGTTGCTTCCATATCTCAATTAACCTCCTCTCGACCTATCTTGATGTTTTAGCCCCAGCGTGTCCTTTATATGTTCGCGTAGGAGCAAACTCACCTAATTTATGTCCAACCATATCTTCGGTGACATATACTGGAATATGTTTACGACCATCATGAACAGCAAAAGTATGTCCAACAAAATCAGGAAATATAGTAGATGAGCGAGACCAAGTTTTCAAAACCTTTTTTTCTCCATTTTTATTCATTTCTTGAACTCTTTTTAATAACACCGGCTGAACGTAAGGGCCTTTTTTTATAGATCTTCCCATATATAATGTGCCTCCTTTCCGGTTCTACTTAGCATTTCTGCGTTTAACAATAAATTTATCAGAACGATTATGTTTCTTTCTTGTTTTATAACCCAATGCTGGTTTACCCCAAGGAGTAACAGGCCCAGGCCTTCCAACTGGCGATTTACCTTCACCACCACCATGAGGGTGATCGTTAGGGTTCATAACAGATCCACGAACAGTTGGCCTGAAGCCTTTGTGTCTAGTTTTTCCTGCTTTTCCAACTTTAACATTTTCATGATCTAAATTTCCAATCTGACCAATTGTTGCAAAACAAATAACAGGCACTTTTCTAAGTTCTCCAGATGGAAGACGCACAAGAGCATATTTTCCTTCTTTAGCCATAAGCTGAGCAGTGTTTCCTGCAGCCCTAACTAAAACAGCTCCCTTCCCAGGATAAAGTTCTATATTATGAATAAATGTACCAACAGGTATGTTTTCCATTGCTAATGCATTGCCCGGCTTAATATCGGCACCCGCTCCACTTCTAACAACATCGCCAACTTTCAAACCGTCTGGAGCAATTATATATCTTTTTTCTCCATCTTCATATTTAACTAACGCAATGTTAGCAGACCTGTTAGGATCATATTCTAATGTTTGAACAACAGCATCCATTCCTGTTTTATTGCGTTTAAAATCGATTACACGATATTTTTTTCTGTTTCCGCCACCTCTATGACGAACCGTTATTCTACCCATATTATTACGTCCAGAATGCTTCTTCAGCGGCTTAAGCAAGCTTTTTTCTGGCTTAACCTTAGACAAGTTCGAATAATCTGTAACTGTCATATTACGTCTAGACGCAGTAGTAGGTTTATAGCTTTTAATAGCCATGATTATCTCTCCTTTTTGAATGGTTGAAATCT
Source organism: Oscillospiraceae bacterium (assembly GCA_902790675.1). Lineage (GTDB taxonomy): Bacteria > Bacillota > Clostridia > Oscillospirales > Ruminococcaceae > RUG12519. The sequence continues at coordinate 86,365 of CADASU010000004.1, forward strand.
CTCAACTAACGAGATTCACACATCCGATTTGGTTTAGCGACAAGTAATATATACTCATCATTCAACACCTTTTTGACAATTCATCTAAAACATATTGTCAAAAAACTCTATTGTTTTTGAATTATCAGAAAGCGTAACAATAGCTTTCTTCCAGTCAGGACGATATCCTCCTGTAGCACCATGCCTCACATAACGACCTTTGCAATTCATGGTGTTAACTTTCTTTACTTCAACTCCAAATAACTCTTGAATAGCCTTCGCAATTTCTATTTTATTAGCGCTTTTTGCAACCTTAAAAGTATATTTACGTTGTTGCATACCTTCCATAGTACGCTCAGTAACAATAGGGCGCAAAATAATGTCTTGAGCAGACATATTCATTATTCGTACACCTCCTCTATTTTATTCAGTGCACCAAGATCTAAAATAAGCTTATCATGATTCAATATATCATATACATTTAGTTCACCAACATAAGCTGTTTTAACTCCTTTTATATTAGAAGCACTTTTAACAACTTTTTTATCTATTTCTGACAAAACCACTAAAGCTTTCTTATCAGCGCCTAACGCATCTAACATTTTAATAAAATCTTTAGTTTTATAATCACTCATAGTGATATTGTCAACTAAAACAAGTTCAGATTCAGCTAGTTTAGCGGACAGAGCAGATTTCATAGCAACTCTTTTAACTTTTTTGTTAAGAGAGAAGCGATAACTTCTAGGCTTAGGGCCTAAAGCAACTCCTCCATGAACCCACTGCGGAGAACGAATAGATCCTTGCCTTGCATGACCTGTTCCTTTTTGTCTCCAAGGTTTTCTTCCGCCTCCTCTAACTTCCGACCGAGTTAAAGTAGACTGCGTTCCTTGTCTACAGTTTGCAAGATGATTAACAACAGCCATATGTAAAACGGCCATATTAGGTTCAACTGCAAAAATAGAATTTAAAAGAACTCTTTCAGAAACCTTCTTTCCTTCCATATTTAAAACTGCAACGGTTGACATCTATGTTTCCTCCTTTCCTAAGCTTTTTTTATACTGCTTGTAACAATAACTACTCCGCCTTTAGGGCCAGGAATAGCTCCTTTAATAGCAATCAAATTATTTTCAACATCAATTTTAGCGATTACAAGATTCTGTATTGTAACTCTCTCAGCACCCATATGCCCAGGCATTTTCTTGCCCTTTGGAATACGAGATGGATCTGAAGCACCCGCCATAGAACCTGCATGTCTAGCAACAGGACCAGTACCATGACTTGCTTTAAGAGTATGATTGCCATAGCGTTTTATAGTTCCAGCAAAACCTTTTCCTTTGCTAGTTCCACAAACATCTATAAAATCTCCAACCTCAAAGACATCAGCTTTGATGATATCACCCAAATTATATGCTGAGCAATCGTCAAAACGAAACTCTCTTAAAGTACGTTTTGGAGCAGCGTCAGCCTTCTTAAAATGCCCACTTTGAGGTTTGTTAACCTTTTTAGGTTTCAAATCTTCAAAACCTATTTGAACAGCCTCATATCCGTCATTATCCAAAGTTTTTTTCTGAACAACAACACATGGACCAGCTTCAATTACTGTTACCGGAATAACTTTTCCATTTTCATCAAAGATTTGGGTCATACCGATTTTTTTTCCAATAATTCCCTTTTTCATATTCTTCCTCCTGTTCAACGGCCGAAAATCAGCCCGGTTATTGGTTAAGAATTTCTTCCTAACTTGACCTGTCGGTTATTGGTTGATAATAAAATCAACTTGACCTTGAAAATAAAGAAACCGAAAAACAAACGTTATAGTTTTATTTCAATTTCAACACCGGCAGGAAGGTCTAAACTCTGCAAAGCCTCAACAGTTTTGTTGGAAGGGCGCAGAATATCGATTAAGCGTTTGTGAGTTCGCATCTCAAACTGCTCACGGCTGTCCTTATATTTATGAACAGCTCTCAAAATTGTTACAACTTCCTTTTTAGTTGGAAGAGGTATAGGACCTGAAACCTGAGCTCCTGTTCTCTTAGCAGTTTCCACTATCTTTTTACAAGATGCGTCAACTATGCTGTGATCATAACTCTTTAGTCTAATCCTAATTTTGTCTTTGACTGCCAATTTGCTCGCCTCCTTAATAAAAGTCGTTTAGAGTCGGCACATATTCATTGACACGTCGCCGGGTGTATCTATCACTAGACGATAAAAAACCTGAAAAAAACACAGTTTCTTTCAGCAAATCAAATAAGTGAACAGCTTGTATAGAAAGACCCATACAGTTCTGCAAAAACACACCCAAACTTCTATCAAATTTGCCGCCCGGTTTAAAAATCGGACATACTCCACGAAAGTTCCCTGTTTAAAATAACAGCCATCTCTCGCTTCAACGCATATCTTGTATAACAATACTCATTTATTATATCACATATATCAAATATTTCAACACATATTTATCTTGTGAAAATGTAAATTTTTTATTAATTAGTTGTTTTTTTTAATAATTAATTTCTATAATAATTTTGCTAAAAAATTCAATGCATAAAAAATCACATCTATTACCTATAACCAATAAGTAATAGATGCGAACTAACATATTAATATATATTTTATTCTGTTCTTAGGGCATCAACTGGTTTTTTCCTAGCCGACATTTTCGCAGGAATAAATCCAGCAATTAAAGTTATAACAATGCTAAGTCCTACTAAAAATAGTGCATGTATTGGAGCCAAAACAGCAATAGTATCTACTTGTTTAATTTGACTATGCACAATCTCATTAACTGCTATAGATATCAAGTATGTTAAACCTACTCCAAGAGTTCCAGCAATAAACCCAATAATTATATTTTCAGCATTAAACAATCTCGAAACATCTTTCTTTCTAGCTCCAATACTTCTCAAAATACCAATTTCCTTGGTTCTCTCTAAGACTGAAACATAAGTTAAAATTGCAATCATTATTGATGAAACAATCAGCGATATGGCAGCCAAAGCTATCAGAACAACCGAAGCCATATTAACAGCCATTTCCAAAGCGCTAATAATAGATTTAGAGTAATCCTCGTATATTATCTTGTCCTTATCAGACTTACCTTCATTATATTTATCCAAATATTCTTTAATTTGTTTGGATCCCTCAACATTAGATGGAACTATTGTTAATTCTTCAGGAATATCATTTCCACCAAGAGCTGATATCATACTTTTCTTTTCAGCCTCATCGCTAAATTTCTGACCAGTAGTCACATTAAAATCACTATTTTTTTGAGCTGCAACTATCTGCGAATTTAATGATTTATTTACAATATGTTCTTCTAACTTACTAGTATACCCAATTCCTGCTGATGGAACTTTTCCATTATCCCCTGATTCTTTAGAAGGCCTAACAACACCAACCACCTTGAGTTCTAATGATTTATTTGTATCATCATATATTTTAGAAGCTTCAGAATTAATTGGCCTAAAAATATTTCCTTCTTTTACAAAATAATTGTCATTATCTACTAATTTTGCCAAAGTTTTTCCAACTAAGCTTTCCGCATTTTTAACATCATCTTCCTTCAAATTCCAACTATCCATCCAATATTTGGAAACCTGATTCTGGCTATCTACAATAATAACAATCTCATTTTTTTCCACAGGCATTCTGCTAGTGCTACCAACTAACTCATATTGTTTTTCAAAATCTTCTTTCTTTGATGGCATCTCATGACTATAAACACCTTGAATGTCTACAATTTTACTTCCTCTTTTTGCCAACAAATTCATATTAAGATTTCTAGAATCACTTATACTAAGAATACTATCTTTTAATTCAACTTTCATCTTATTAATATAATCCATATATTCTTTTGTTATAATATTTTGGTGTGAACTAGGCGTCTTCCGATTAGTAGGATCATTAACAATAATGTTACTATTATCCGGATATTGTGGATTTGTATTTTCTACGAAGCCCCCACTATTATTAACTACTTTTGATATATGTATTGGGGAGTCAGATAGCATATCGCTTACTTTTCCATTAATCAAAATTTTAGAGCCATTCGAGATAGCAAGAACTAAAGCTATACCAATAATTCCAATACTACCGGCAATAGACGTCAAAATTGTTCTCCATTTTTTGGTCATCAAATTGCTAAAAGAAAGCCCAATAGCATTAAAAATAGACATAGAAGTTTTCTTAAATTTAGTAAATTTGCTATCTTGTAAATTTCCATCACTTTCTTCTAAATGAGTATCTACCTCAATATCACCATCTAACATTTTTATAATTCTCGATGAATATTCTTGAGCAAGATCGGCATTATGAGTAACCATTATAATCAGTTTTCTCTTAGATATTTCTTTCAATATATCCATAATTTGAACGCTAGTATGACTATCCAAAGCTCCCGTAGGTTCATCTGCCAATATAACTTCCGGGTCATTAACCAAAGCACGAGCAATAGCAACACGCTGCATCTGCCCACCAGACAATTGAGTTGGCTTTTTGTTCATATGATCTTTAAGCCCAACATCAATTAAAGCCTGCGTTGCTCTTTTTTTCCTCTCAGCTTTAGAAATGCCAGATAAAGTTAAAGCTACTTCAACATTTTGCAAAATAGTTTGATGACTTATTAAATTATAGTTCTGAAAAACAAAACCAATAAAATTATTACGATATGCATCCCAATCTGAATTTCTAAATGATTTTGTAGATTTGCCTTTAATAATCAAGTCTCCGGAATCATATGCATCCAAACCACCAATAACATTCAAAAGAGTAGTTTTTCCACATCCAGATGGACCTAAAATAGAAACAAACCCTTTATTTCCAAATTTAACAGACATATCTTTAAGTGCAACCACATTTTCACCACTGTGATATATCTTTTTTATATTTTTTAATTCTAACAATTGTACCACTTCCTAACATTAAATTAAATTATTCTTTCCAAACCATCATATATCTACATTATAGCACAAAAAAAACATTTGTACACAAATTGTGAATTATTATGTTTTTTTGTAAAAATTAATAATTATATTAAACATATGATTCCCTCCAGACCACTTTTTCTTTAATTTAATTTTAGCAAAAAACATTAATTAATTCTATATAATCATCTTACAAATTACGCTTAATTATTACATTTTTGTAAGTATTTATTTAAGTTTATGCACAATATTTCCATTTAAATATGTTTCTATAACCTTGGTTTTATATATATTTTCGCAATCATATTCAAATATATTTTGATTTAAAATTATAAAATCCGCACATTTCCCCAGTTCCAAGCTACCAGTAGTGTCATCAATATTCATTGAATATGCCGCATTAAAAGTAAAGCCTCTTATAATATTTTGTAGCAATTTTTTCATTTTAGAAGAGTCCTTTTTAATGTTAATAGGCAATTCATTTACGAACATTTGTATTTGTTCAAAAGGATTTAAAATCAAATTCGAAGGAAAATCTAAAGAAATAGCAATTTTAAAATCAGGATTCAAATCTGACATAACAATAGCCCTAAACTGTTCATTCAATAAAAAATGATTTATATTTTGTAAATTTCCTATATTAATATTATTTTTAACAATACTAACAACAGGAATTATTCCATATTCATTAAATAATCTTATATCATTTTCATTCAAACCATTAAAATTATATATAATATTTCTAAATTCGTTCGGCAGATTATTTTTTGCATCTTCACAAGCGTTCAAACTAATTCTAGTAGCCGATAAACCACAATAATCTGCATATATTCGTTTTTTCTTACTGTTTATTTTAGTATATATTCTGTTTAGTTCTTCTTGACTTTCCCAATAGCTCAATTTATCAGCATATGATTTTTCAATAAAAGGTCCTATAAAAGGCAATTTCCCTCTCTCATTAAAAACATTATTAATATAAATTTTTGCAGAATCAACCTTAAACATATCACTATTATATTTTTCCGAACATTCATCTAATTTTTCAATATCCAAATCCAACTTTTTAACTATATTTCCGGATCGCACTCTTATTTTTAAATTTCCCAAATCTTCAATCTTTTTTAATAAATTAAATGACAAATTAGAAAAACCCCTGTCAGGCAAAGTCATTATGGAAGTATATCCAAAAGAATTTAACTTATTTTGCAAATCCAAAAAACCAGATATCATTTTATCTTCTCTAGTATTGTTTACAGAGACTAAGTCCAATGCATTTGCATAAATCATTCCCAAACACTCTCGACCCTTATTATTTAAACATACTTCGCCGCCCCACGGAACTTTAGTTTGAAAACTAATATCAAAGTACTCAAATGCTTTTGAATTTAGCCATGCAAATTTTCCATCCATTGAAAAAATAACAATAGCGCTTTCTGAACTTATTCCATCCAAAATTTGCTTCATATTTTTCAAACACATCTGACTGTTCATAGAAAATAATGTGCTCGGATCAATCCATAATCCAACATACAATTCTTTAGCTAAACTATTTTCAACTTCGTTTTTTACAACATTATTAAAAGAATCAATATCTTTTACTCCTTCAATACAAAAATCCGCAAAACACCTATGCATAATTTTTATTAAAGGATCGACAAATCCCGGCAAAATCATTTTTCCGTCTAAATCAACCACTTCTTTAGCGTTATCTTTATATTTCTTTCCATCATCAGCTGTCCCCAAAAACACTATTTTGCCATCCTTTATTGCCATATTTTCAGCAACAGTCCCAAAGTTATCCATAGTATATATTGCGCCATTTTCAAAAAACATATCCACCATATGCTCATTGTCAATATATCCGCAGCCAGTAGTTAAAAACAAAATAAAAGCAATAGATAAAAAGCCATATAAAAATTTCATGAAATATTCCACCTTAAATACAATTGAAAACAATACATGTAAAATATATATTTAAAGCAAATAAAGTTCATGTTAAAACACAAAAAATCTAGCAATCTGATAAAAACAAATCGCTAGATTTATATTTTCACTTATAGTTTTTAATTCTACCAAAAACTACTGCCACCGCCGCCATATCCTCCGCCAGCAACACCACCGCCTGTTCCAGAACTTCCACTTCCCCAACTAGAGGTGCTGCTGCTACTAGAAGACTCTTGCTTCTGAGTCATAGAGTTCATAGTGCTAGACATAACGCGATCTAACACAAAAACATCAAACATTCCACTACCACTATACCAATCAGGTTCTTTTAAATTAATAGATTCAAACTTTTCAATCCATTTGCTGGAAATATCCAAAACATAAGTATATGGCAATATGTTGTAAAAATACTGCGGATCATCCATAACTAGTGCTTCTAATCTGTCTTTTTCTGCAGTAACCAAAAAATTTCTGAAGCCATTAATTCTTCCTAACATATTATGACCATATTCCGTTCTTTTTGGTAATAAAGATGCACAATATATCATAATAGCCACACAAACAACACCAACGCAATTAGCCAAAAAATACGTTCTGTCATTAAACGAAACATAGCTGGACAAGGCCCACGGTATTAACAACAAAGCCGCTCGCAGTTTTAACGAACTAAACTTAGGTATAAAAATCATAACAATCACAAACAATGCAACTGCACCAAGAATAACATAACCCAAATTGTCAAATTCATTATAAACAATCAAGCCAACAACTGCCACTGTTATTGTTATTGCCATCATTAAGATCAATTTAAATTTAGCTAAAACAAACTTTCTAAATATTTTAGGAAAATTTATTTTGTCAGCTTTAACCTGAACTTGTCCTACAGTTTTATAAAATTTATCATACAAATCATCATAACCCACATCATTTTTTCCAGACTCAAATAGTCCCTCTAAAAACAAGCGCTCACTTTCATTGTTTCCATCATAATCTTTAATTTTAGTTATTTTAAAATCATTATCATCATCAGATTCTTGTGATATTTTAATATACCCCTTATTAGCAAAATAAACTAATAAGGATGTTATGTCTTTATTGTCTGTATTTCCGCTCTTATAAATATATGCAATATCTAAACTATTCAAATCATCAGGAGGATAGAACTCAACAGGCTCAACTAAAGGCCCAGGCCTGTGTTTCAAACTAAAAGCAGTTATAAGTATAACAATAATCAGCAATATTACAGATACTCCTATAAGTACATAGTTAGTAAAACTATCATCTAATCCCGTTGATGTAAAATAGCCTTCAGGCAATTCACATCTAACAGTTAACGCTTCCCCTTTTTCCAATACTCCGTCATAACTACCTGTTATTTTATTTCCATTAACACTATATTTAACTTTTGAACTATCTTGACTACCCTTAGGCCCAGCAGTAAATCCTAACTTGCTCGCATCAAAATCTTTAGGCATAGTAATTGAAAAAGTTACATTTCCACACGGCTCATCACGTTTACTACCCACCAAATCATAATAAAAATGATCTGCATCAGTTACTCTGTCTTTACCAGCATTATACTTATACTTTACTGTATATTCCTTTTCTCCGATCACTTTCTTATCAGAAGATCCAATTTTAATATATTGCGAACCATCTTTAATATGTTTTTCAAACGTATCGCTCACAAAAATATCAGACATTTGAGCCTTATATTTTACCGAAGACCCATCTGGTTTTAAGAAACTGCCAACTAATTTACGCCAAACAACAATTCCATGTCCAAACCTTTTAAAATATACATTCCTTTTTTCAACAACATCAAACGTATTATTTTCATTCACAACAATATCTATGTCATATTTATCTATAACATAATCCTCAGATTTATATTGAGGCAATTGATGCACTTTAGCATTATTTTCAGAACCATTATCAGCTAAAACGACAGCATTAAAACAGCTAAAAGCAAACAACAAGATTATAGCTAAAAATTCCAAAATAATATTTTGAATTCTAACAGCCATAAAAACCACCACTTTTGCATATTATTTAAAACTTAACTTGAACATTTTCTCTTTCAGCCGAGCTAGTTTCAAACATAGTCTTTTTAGTATAGCCAAACATACCCGCAAAAATATTACTTGGGAAAATTTGAATTTTATCATTATATAATTTAACAACACCATTATAATATTTTCGAGAATTAGCAATATCATCTTCAATCTTAGATAACTGACTCGTTAAATCTCTAAAATTATCACTAGCCTTTAAATTAGGATAATTTTCCACCAAAACCATCAATTTACCGATTTGACCAGAAAGAGCCTGATTAGTTTTAATTTTTTCTTCGTCTGTCATTCCATCATAAGCACCATTTCTCAATTTAACAATCTTTTCTAATGTTCCTTCTTCATGCTTTGCATAGCCCTTAACAGTTTCAACCAAATTCGGAATAAGATCCCACCTTTTTTTCAAATAAACATCCATAGTTGAAAACGCTTCTTGAACTTTATTATTAATTCTAACTAAACCATTATACAAAGAAATTGCATATATAATGATAAGCACAACAACACCAATTATAATATACATCAGCATATTCAAATCCCCCTCTTTTATATAATATCTATTAAAAAACTAACATCTTTATAGTATTGAAGTATACTACAACAAAAAAACAACGTCAAGTAAAAAACCAGCCATCACTCAACATAACACAAATAGTATAGGTGTTTAATCAAATTCAAAATAAAAAAGCAATTCCAATATTACTAGGAATTACTTCTCACAAAATAAAAATTAATATATTGGTGGAGACGATGGGGATCGAACCCACGACCTTCTGAATGCCATTCAGACGCGCTCCCATCTGCGCCACGCCCCCGAAATCATATTAAAAAATCAAGCACATATTTATTATACAGCATTTTTTTCAAAAATCAACAAATCCAATATAAATCACAAAAATTTCACTAATGCAAAAAATTTATACATTTATAATTTTCAGCAATATTTAAATCTTTTCTTATAGCACTTTTTAGCTGATTCAAAGAATCAAATTTCTTTTCCCCTCTAATATATTTCAAAATGGACACTTTAACACGCTTTCCATATAAGTTTTTTCCACAATAATTAATAATATATGTTTCAGCAATTGGCCTACTAACTAAACTAATAGACGGCCTAACTCCAATATTCGTCACTCCCATATACTCTTTTTCGTCTATAATAACCCTAGAAACATAAACTCCTATTTTAGGAATTATACAGTCAGACGGAAAATTTTGATTTATTGTTGGATATCCAATTTTTCTACCATTTTTATTTCCTTCAACCACAACATAGTTCCAAAAATAGTCATATCCAAGCATATCTCTTGCTATTGTCAAATCCGCGTTTAACAAAGCTTTACGAATAATTGAAGAAGATATAAGCCTATTTTCATGTTTTAAAGATTCAACCACTAAAGCTCGAATATTATTTTTAGCTGATAATTTTTCAAGTAATTCAACACTTCCCAAAGCTTTTCTACCAAATCGAAAATTTTCACCACAAATTAACACTTTAGCATTTAATCTTTTGGCCAAATATTCCTCAATAAAGTCCTCAGCAGTGATATTCTTTATATCTGAAAAAGAAGGTTCAATTAAAACTTTTACTCCCAGCTTTTCTATCAAATCATACTTAGTATCATTGTTATTTAAAAGAAGCATATTTTTTTTACACTCAGGACAATTCACACCATTACTAAATGTAAAAACAACTGGCAAATGTCCACTATTAACCGCTAACGATATTACTTTTTGATGTGCTATATGCAAGCCATCAAAAAAGCCTAGCGCAACGGCCGTCTTCTTAGAAAAATCTGGTATATACTTCAATATTTCCATATATTAATCAATATCCTCTACCAATAATTTATCAATTTTCAGTCTACCTTCAAATTGATGAGCTATTCCCAAAAATTTGCTGCCATAGACAGCAACTTGCCCATAAATTTCAGAAAAATTTTTTAACGAAAGTTTAACGCCATTTTTAAACATTATTTCCTGCTTTTTGTCAAGATAAATACGCGGTAAACTGCAGAACACACTCTCTATAGGCAGTAAAAATTCTTCCAACATTCCCCTATCATTTAGAAGTTTTATTTCATCTATAGTTTTACATTGCTTTATATCATATCCACAAGCCATAGTTCTAGTTAAATCTGTCAAAACTCCGCCCACTCCAAGCTCAGTTCCTATATCATCACAAAGAGTTCTTATATATGTTCCACTCGAACAAAAAACTTCCATCTCACCAACTTGTAAATTTTCATCAAAACTTTTGCAATTTAATTCATATATTTCAACTTCACGAGATTTTCTTTCAACAGTTTGGCCTTGCCTCGCCAATTTATATAGAGGAACACCATTTTTTTTAACTGCAGAATACATAGGAGGAACTTGCTTTATTTTTCCAATATAGTGTTTTAAAACGTCAATAATTTCTTTTTTTGTAACATAACTTTTTTTCTCTTCTATAACCGTTCCAGTAATATCCAGCGTGTTAGTTTTCTTGCCCAGCATAAATTTTGCCACATATTTTTTATCCTTATTATCCATATAAGATATAACCTTTGTTGCCTTACCGACAAAAACAGGCAAAACACCAGTCGCCATTGGATCCAATGTTCCAGCATGTCCAATTTTTTTTGTTTTTAAAACGCCTCTCAGTTTAGCAACAACATCAAAAGATGTAAAGCCATCAGGCTTATTCACACAAACAATGCCATTCAAAAAAATATCTCCTTTTTCAGTTTGTCTAAAATCTTATTTTTAACAGTTTGCATATCGCCATTTATTTTAAAGCCAGCCGCCCGTTTGTGTCCCCCGCCACCAAAATATCCACAAAATTCAGAAGCATCCACAAAAGAATTTGTTCTAACAGAAGCTTTATATTCATTTATGTCTTTTTCTTTTACAGTTATTCCTACTTCAACACCTTCAGGACAAACTGCAATTGCTGCTACGCCATCGAATGTAGATTCGCTAGCTCCTGCCGACCTCATCATATCATTAGTCACAAAAACTATTGCACATTTATTATTATAAAAATATTCTAAATTTTCAATAACTAACCGTTCTAACTCCAATCTAGCAACACTTTTTTGAGTGAACATCTTGAAATTAATCTTATGTGCATCTGCACCAAATTCCATCAATTCAGCCGCTATTTTATGGGTAATTGCCCTAACGTTAGAAAATTTAAAACAGCCCGTGTCAGTACAAATTCCAGTATATAAACAATCTGCTATTTTGCTTGTAAAATTTACATTCATTTGTTTCAAAATCAGATATACCAATTCACATACAGCAGCAGCTTTACTATCGACACATTTATATTCAGCCGGTATATTATTGCGCTCATGGTGATCTATACACAGGGAAAACTGTAATTTTTGTTGCGAATCACTAAGTAAACCAATATCTGCAACATCAACCGTAACATTATATTCTGGCTTAAAATCACCCATTTGATCGGGATACATATATTGAAATTTCTCAGGCAAATCATCACCGCACTCAACACAGCATTTCTTGCCCATAGATCTTAGAGCATAAAATATCGCAAAAGCTCCACCCAAAGTATCTCCATCAGGAGACAAATGACAAAGCAGTCTTATTTTGTCATGAACAGCTAAAAATTCAGCTGCTCTATTTATTTCATCCAACATAGCTCTCTATTTCCCTTCATGAAATCCCAAAAAAACTTCATCTAAGTGAGAACCATACGCTATAGAATCATCTGCAATAAATCTAAGCTCAGGACTTTTTCTTAATCTGAGTCTATTAGACAGATCTCTCTTTATATATCCTGATGCACCCACCAAAGCCTTCACAGCTAGTTTTGCATCATTCATACCCTTAATTGAACTAATATATATTTTAGCAAATGAACAGTCCCCAGCAATATCGACACGAACCACACTAATGTTTAAACTATCCACACGAGGATCCTTTAACTCTCTTATTAAAAAACTAACTTCTCGTTTTATATCTTCTGCCATTCGCGCAGACTTATGACTAGCCATAAAAACCTCCATCAATAAATAATATTGCAATAAACATATTAAACAAATCTAACCCAAAGAACAACTAGTCACGATATTCTTCTAACATAAACGACTCAAAAACATCTCCAACTTTTATGTCATTAAATTTTTCAAGACCAATTCCACACTCAAATCCTTTTGCAACTTCTTTAACATCATCTTTAAATCTTTTCAATGAGTTAATGGTATCTTCTACAACAACAATGCCATCTCTAACCAATCTTATTTGAGCACTTCTTAAAACTTTTCCTTCAGTGATATAGCAACCAGCTATTGTTCCAACACTAGAAATCTTATAAACTTCACGAACCTCTGCCGTTCCGAGATTAACTTCCCTAATTTTAGGCTTCAGCATTCCTTTAATTGCCTGTTCAACATCCTCAATTGCATCATAAATAACACGATATAGTCTTAATTCTATTCCATGCTCATCTGCTCCACGCTTTGCAACCGAATCCGGGCGAACATTAAAGCCAATAATAACTGCATTAGACGCATTAGCAAGCATAACATCAGATTTATTTATTGCACCAACCGCTCCATGAATAACCTTAACCTTAACTTCTTCATTAGATAGTTTTTCAAGCGAACTTTTAACAGCCTCAACCGAGCCCTGAACATCAGCTTTAACAACAATTGGCAGTTCTTTTCTTTCTCCCTCTTCAATTTGACTGAACAAATTATCCAACGTTACTTTATTATACGATGCAAATCTTTCTTGTTTTTCCGCAAACTTACGTTTATCAACAAGTTCTTTAGCAAGTTTTTCATTCTCAACAGCGTTAAACACATCTCCAGCTGACGGGACTTCAGATAAACCAGTAATCTCAACCGGCATAGAAGGACCAGCCGACTTAACTTCCTGCCCTTTATCATTAATCATTGCGCGAACACGCCCAACAGATACACCAGCAATTATTGAATCTCCAACATTAAGAGTTCCGTTTTGGACAAGTAACGTAGCAACAGGACCTCTTCCTCTGTCTAAATATGCTTCAACAACAGCACCTTTAGCAAATCTATTAGGATTAGCCTTTAATTCTTTTACTTCAGCAACCAAATCAACCATTTCCAAAAGTTGCTCAATTCCTTCGCCGGTTCTCGCAGAAACTGGAACACAAATTATATCTCCACCCCACTCTTCAGGAATCAATCCATGCTCTGTTAAGCCCTGCTTAACACGATCAACATTAGCTTCAGGTTTATCAATCTTATTTATAGCAACAATAATAGAAACCTCCGCAGCTTTAGCATGATTAATTGCTTCAACAGTTTGGGGCATAATTCCATCATCTGCAGCAACAACCAAAATAGCTATATCGGTCATATTAGCACCGCGCATCCTCATAGACGTAAATGCTTCATGTCCCGGAGTATCTAAAAATGTTATACTTTTTCCTGTCTTATCATGGACTTTATATGCACCAATATGCTGAGTAATTCCACCTGCTTCACCTGAAGTAACTTCAGAGTTTCTTATCTTATCTAAAAGGCTAGTTTTACCATGGTCAACATGGCCCATAACAACAACTATAGGGTCTCTCTTAACAAGGTTTTCACTATCATCTTCTTCATCTTCAAAAAGACGCTCTTCAATTGTTATTGTAACTTCGTGTTCAACTTTAGCTCCAAGCTCTTCAGCAACAATCGCCGCAGTATCAAAGTCAATTAAGTCGTTCATTCCTGACATAACACCCAAAGCTATCAATTTTTTAATAACCTCAGCAACGTTAACCTTAAGCCTTGAAGCAAGTTCAGAAACAACTATTTCATCTGGAATTTTAACTTTTAATTTCTGCTTTCTAGCACGTTCTAATGCCAAACGTTGAAGCTTCTGAGCCTCTGTTTCTTTTTTATTAGAACTACGATTCTTTTTATTACCACGATTTTTAATTTTTTGTTTTCTTTGAAAATTATCATTAATATTACTTTGCTGAGCCATATTTTCATAACGCTCATTATACTTATCTAAATTAACCTGAACAGACTTAGTATCCACATGATTATTATTGTCTACTTCTTTAACAACATTTGTAGATGGTTCATCCACATTAGGCTTGAGCTCAATTGTCTTAGTTAATTTAGCTTTCTTTTTAACATTTTTAGCCTTTTCTACAACATTTTTAACTTTTTCTACAACATTCTTAGATTTTGATTTAACACTTTCTTTTTTATTTTTGCTAGAATCGGTCTTTTTTGAAACAGTGCTTTTCTGAGATTTATTTTTTTCAGAAGTATCTTTCTTATCATTAGAAGCATTTAAATTGTTTTCTTTTTTACCCACACTTTTAGAATTCTCCTTTTTCCTAGCGGCAACTCTTTTTCTAGTTGCCGGTTTTTCACTAGAAGAAGCAAAATATTCATCAAAATTTGCAACCTCATTCTTTTGTGAATATATTTCCAAGGCAATATTAATTTCTTCTTCAGTTAAAATAGTGCTAGTCTTTTTTTGTCCATCAGTATATTCTTCCAAAACTTCAATTAGCTCTTTGGACTTTATATTCAGATCTTTTGCTAAATCCGATACTTTACATTTTTTTACCATAAAAAAGATCACTCCTCTGTTGTCTATTATTGAATTAATCTCATAATCAAAAATAACTTTTTTCTACAAATATTTTTTTATCATATTAGCCATATTCATATCTATAACTGCCAAAACAGCAAAAGGCTTGTTTAAAATTTCACATATATCTAACTTTGTTACAGGAAGCATAACAACCTCAACATTCTTCTTATTAGCATGATATTTAACTTCTTTTATAGTTTTGGGAGACGCATCAGATGTTAAAAAAACAACCAAATTTGAATTGTTTTTTGAAAACAAATTACAAACAGCATCAAATCCTAAAACTAATTTCCCAGCTCGTCTACACATCCCCAAATTACTTAAAATGTTATTCATATTTAAATCATCTCTTTTTTTAAATCATCATAAATTAAACCATCAACCTTACACCTAAAACTTCTTTCAAGCCCTCTCTTTTTTTTTAGCAAATTTAAGCATTCTAAATTATTACAAACATATGCTCCTCTTCCATCAGCTTTTCCTGTCTTGTCTATAAAAATAGACCCACCTTTTTGTTTAACCACTCTAATAAGTTTTTCTTTTTGTTTATTTTCTCTACACGCCATACACATTCTTAAAGATATCTTTGAACCTTTAAACACTTCTTCGACTCACCCCATAAACAAAAATTTTTTATTTAAGTTCTATTTATTTTCCATTTCATCTAACATAAGTTCAACTTCAAGTGCATGAATATCAGATTCTTCAATTAATTCTTCCGGCGATTTTTCAGTTTGCTTTAACTTTGCAGCTTTTTCCTTTTGTTTTTGAGTTTGTTGTTTTAGTCTAGCCATAAGTTTTTCTTTTAAAGTATTATTAGAATCTTCTCCATAAAAACCACTCTCAGGACTAATATCTATTTTAAAGCCAGTAATCATAGCGGCAAGCTTTGCATTCAACCCACGATTTCCAATAGCCAAAGAAATTTGCGTTTCAGGCACTGAAACAAAAGCAACTTTTTCCATATTTGGCTCATCTAAAATTTCAATATCCGAAACACGCGCAGGAGATAAAGCCTCAACAACAAATTTTTTAGGATCATCACTATAGTTAATAATGTCTATTTTTTCTCCGCCCAGCTCACTAACTATAGCACCAACACGAATTCCCTTATTTCCTATGCAGCAGCCAACAGGTTCTAAATTAGGGTCATTTGTTGAAACAGCAATCTTCGTTCTAACTCCAGCTTCACGCGCAACTTTTTTAATTTCTATTTTGCCTTCACTAATTTCTGGAACTTCCAGTTCAAAAAGTTTTTTTATAAAGTTAGGATGAGTTCTTGAAATTTTTAGAGGACTTCCCTTACTTTCAGATGAAACATAAACAGCATATACTTTAATAATATCCCCAGGCTGAAAATCATCATTAGGAAGTTGTTTTCCTCTAAATAGAACTATCTCATTATTGTCTAATTTTAAAATAGCATTTTGAGATATAGGGTCTACTCGCTCCACCGTAGCAGTTATAATATCTCCAACTTTATCTCCCATTTTTTCCGTTAAGCTTTCTTTTTCAGCATCACGTATAATTTGCATAATTTGTTGTTTGGCAGCTTGAGCAGCAATTCGACCTATATGTTTAGAATCAACTTTTATTTCAACCAATTCACCAACTCTAGCACGTTTTGAATAAGCAAGCGCTGCTTCCAACAAAATTTCGTTTGATGGATCATGAACCTCATCAACTACTAACTTTGAAAAAGAGACATTAAACTTGCATTTTTCTGAATCCATTACAACATTTATATTATCCACCCCATGATATTGCTTTCTAACAGCTAAAGTAATCGCACTTTTCAATTTCTCAGCCAAAACTTCAGAATTTATTCCCTTTTCATTAGAAATAAACTCTAAAGCCTCAAAAAACTCTCGTGATTCTTTTATATTCATTACAGCAATCCCATCCTTCCTAGCTCTTCAATAATAAACCAAATAATTTTTTATCAAAACAAATCTAAATCGTCATCTAATTTAACATACGAACAATCCGAAAAAGGTATATTAAACATTTCATCTTCTGTTTCAAGTTTTATACAACCATCTTTAAATCCTCTCAAAATTCCAGTAAAATGTTTCTTTCCTTCAAAAGATTTATATAATTTCATTGAAATTTGTTCACCAATTAATTTTAAAAAATGCTCTTCTTTTCTCAATTTTCTGCCTAAACCAGCCGATGAAACTTCCAAATAGTAACTTTGTTCAATAGGGTCTAGCTCATCCAGTTTATCGGAAACACAATTAGAAATTTTTTCACAGTCTTCTATTGTAACTGCCCCATCATTTTTGTCTAAATAAATTCTAAGAAACCAATTTATTCCTTCCTTTTCAAAAATAACATCCCAAATATTTAAACCATATTCTTTTGCTATAGGCTTTGCAATCGAAAAAACTATATCTGTTGCCTTCATAAAAAATCTCCATTAATCTTAATTAAATATAAAGGACCGGATTTATTCACAACCCAGTCCACAATCTAACATATTAAAAATCCAATATTAATTATATCACACTACAAAAAGCTTGTCAAATAACATTAATTTTTAACACACTCAAACTAAATTTAAATCATATTGTGCTCTTTCTCCACCAATAAATTTAGGTCGCCTTCTCGCACAAACAATATTAGCATATCCTATATTACGTATAGAAGTTCGAACCGGAACCACAACGGGTTTTATATGCATTCCAATTAATGTTCCTCCTATATCTATTCCACAATCTGCTTTAATTTTTTCCACAACAACAGGTCTTTTTAAATTATTCCAGCAAACAGTTGAAAAAGCTCCCCCAGCTTTAATAGCCGGAACAACATTTACAATTTCCAAATTTAATTTTTCAGCAACCTCTTGCTCAACAACTACTGCTCTATTTAAATGCTCACAACACTGAGCAGCAAAAAATAGGCCATATTCATTAATAATATCAATAAAACCGTCAAACAATTTTTCTGCAACATCCATATTAGAGCAAGTTCCAATTTCTTTCCCAATAACTTCGCTAGTAGAACATCCTATAATAATATTTCCAGAACTTATTTTTGACTTTAAAATTAATTCTTGCAAAACATGTTTAGCCTGATCTTTTAATTTATTTAAATCCATATTATCTATTCTCCTAAAGAAATACTCACTTTCACTTATTTCTATGAACGTAAATTAAATTTTTTCAAATTATCAAACTGATATATGTTTTTTAAAGACTCTATTCCATATCCAAATAAAACATGATCGTAATGAGTAGAGTTAATTTTTTCTATAGAATTTGCTAAACTATCCCAAGACTCATTAATTTCAGACAAATTCACAACAGTAATCCTAGAATAATGTATTGCCAAAAATTGAATTAATGAATCTATATTTTCATCTGCAAAAATCAATATGCTATTTTTACTTTTAGAATTAGTTGTAACATCTCTTATAGGGGCAGGTTCACCAAACACTATATTTATTTTATCGCTACTATCCTTTTGAGACAAATCATATATTGTAGATCTATTAGAAATTTTAACATCACTATATATTGAATCCACTTTACCATTCACCGAATATACATTACAATGAAACAAATCGATAATATCCGAATCAATATTAGAGTATAAAACTTTATTATATAGCTCGCCATAAAAGTTGTCTGCAACATGCTCAATATCAAATTGTCTCATACTAAGCGGAGATGCTCCCATCTGTTTTATGTTGTAATTATATATCAAAAACGATCCCAATCCTGTTAATCTGCTGTCTGTTTTATAAAAAGCACTCATACTCTTTATATAAGTCAAAGGTGCTATTGCATCTAATTTAGCAATATCATTATTGAGAAAATCATTATATTCGGATATAAGCTTCGATTCATCACTTTTAAAAACATAAGATATAAATTTATCATTATCTACTTGTAATTTCGTAGTAATTATCAGCGAATATACAGATTTATTTATTTTTTCATTAAATTCATTAACTTTTTCTGCAACAGTCTTTAAATCCGAACTAGCAGGCAGTTGTGGAATTTGAAGCAATGAGGAATCTTTTATATAAATACCATCTGAAAAAGACTTTCCAGTTAGCATGTCAAAATGTGTTTTCATAAATTTTATGGGTTTATATATACAAATATTTTTATTAAAAGACTCACTTATATTTTTCTGATAGTTTCCATTCACAAAGTCAGACACACTAAATTTTGAAAAACAATTTCGGTTAATAAAACAACAATCTATAGTTAAATAAATGCTAAAACTAATCAGCAATATAGCAAAAAATCCTATATATATTTTTTGAGCTACTGAACATTTCACAACTTTTCACCATCCTTAATTCTACATAATATTAACTCAAGTTAATTTTAGCTACACAAAATATAATAGAGATAATAAATAAAATTACAGTAAAAACATATTTTATGGGACAATATATAAATTTATATTTATTTCGTAACATGATAATTTTATTACGAATCCAATTAGTAGAAAACAAGCAACACAAAAACAAAATAAACAAAAATGATGTAGCGAAAAAGACAAAAAATCTATCTAAAAACATCTCACTTTGTCCAAACATAACTCCAATATATGTTAAACTCTCATTAATTGAATTTTGCCAAAACAAAACAATACCAATTAAAACTAAAACAAACGTATATATTCTTCTTATCCATTGCGGCAATTTCACCAACACATCAAACATATATACTCTCTCAAACGTCAACAATAAAACAAAATAAAACGCTGCTAAAAATTGATTAATTTCTCCACCAAAAAACAACGCATAAACTATACTCCCCAAACATACCGATAAAATTTTCATTAAAAATTTCGAAGAACCAAAATTTATTTTAACATACGTTCTAATCCATGCTAATAGTGATGTGTTCCAGCGTTCCAAAAAATTAGTTACACTATTTGATGCCAATATAGCGCGAAAATTAGATGGAAAATCGAACCCAATCATTTTTCCCAAACCTCTCGCTATATTAGCATATGCATGTAAATAAAAATACAAATAAAAAAGTTCAAAAATAGCTCCAAGCCAGGCTGTTCCAACAGACATATTGTTAATTGTTTGATATAAAACAAATTTTAAAGCCTCATTAACACTATCCGCTAAAATACATTTTTGAGCAAATCCAATAACAAATAATCCTATACCATCCGATATATTTTGAAAATTTAATTTTCTATTTTTTAATTGATACTCCATATTATGATATTGAACTAAGGGCCCTGCAAAAAGCTTCGGAAACGCAAAAACATATGTTAAAAAATCTATAATATTTCTCTGCAACAAGCATTTTTTTCGATAAATATCCAATATATATGAAATATTTGAAAAAACAAAAAGTGAAACCATAATTTTAGAAATTAATTTTTTTGGAAAATAAATTAAACTATCCAATCCAAAAAACAAAAATAGAATCAAAACACCCATATTCATAACTAAGAGCATTAAACAAAGATATTTTCTTTTTTTATTAGAAAAATATAACTTATACATTAAAAAACACAAAACAAAATTCAAACATGATATAGCTAACATAGCGAAAGAAAGTATTGGCGTATTCCAAAATAAAATCAAAAAACTTGTAATCAATAAAACAATATTTCTTTTTTGCCTAGGTGCTAAATAATATATAATAAAAAAAATTGGCATAGTAAAAAACACAAAAATCAAATTAGTAAATCCCATTATTTACTCCTTAATTTTAATATTAAAATTTGCTCTTCAAATTCTTTTTTAGTAAATGATGTATTTAAAAACTCAAGCAACTGCTTAGAAGATAAAAAATTTGGCAAATTAAAATGCTTTAAAAATTTCTTTCTATTAAGCTTACTGTTTGGCTTTCCAATAAGCCCTGCTTCCATCAAATCAATATTTGTTATTCCTCCAAATTTTCTCTTTTTCTGAAAAACACCAGCCTTCTCTAAAGCTTTAATAATCACATCTTTTTCCATTCCTTCAACACCTATAGTTCCCTCTTTAGACGGCACAGCTTTTCTTTTTTCTTTTCCAAAAATTTGTGGAATATAGACATTGTATATTTTGCCATTGTTAACAAATGATTTAATATGATTTCTGATAATTTGTCCTGCTCTATCGCTATCTGTTAAAATAATAATCCCATTTTTTTCAGCCAATCGACGTATGTATTTCTTTTTTTCCCTATTTTTAAAAATACCAAATCCTTCCGTTGTAATTATTGTTGCATCAATGAAGGAAGACAACTTAATTTTATCATACTTTCCTTCCACTATCACAACTTGACTGAGTTCTATCATATCTTCACACCTTGCATCATTGAAAAAATTGCCTTTTCAATTAATATTTTAGGGTCTAACCCTGTTGTTTTCATTTTAAAATCAACATCAGACAATTCTATTATACATGCTCGCAATTTAGCTATAGAATATTTTGAACAATCTCTAAGCGCATTTCTAATTCTAAATTCTTTGCCTTTATATGAATAAAAATTTAAAATTGCTTTTTCATTCTCACCAGCTAACTTAGCACATTTAGCTCTATATAAATCAATAAAACACATATTAATTGCTCCTAAAATTACCACTGGAGGTGTTTGGGTATTAAATAAATTGTTTAATATAATTACTGCGTTACCTATATTTCCTTGCAATATATTCTTAGTCATATCAAACACTGAATTTTCAATATTAATCTCTGTTAAAAGCAAAATATCATCTTTATTTATTTCTCTATTCTCAGCAAAAGCCAATATTTTATCTAATTGTATCATCAAAAAATCTAAACTTTCTCCACAGCGTTCAATTAAAAAATATAACAAAGATTTATTTATATTTCCGCCATGATCCAAAATATATTTGTAAAGTATTTTTACTAGCTCACCTTTTTGTCTAATTGCAAAATCAACAGCCAGTCCATTTTTTTCAAAAGCATTCACAAGTTGTTTTAATTTAGAACTATTTCTAATAGTAATATCTGAATTAGTTACTGTTAATATTAAAACAGTTGTTTCAGGAATTTTGTTCAAAATTTCTTTTATTTTTTCAACATCGTTTTTAGAAAGTTTATCTACCAACATTCCTTCTAATAAAACAACTCTTTTTTCATTTAATACAGGAACCATCTGCACAGCATCTTCGACATCTTCTAAAGAAAGTTCATCCCCAGAAAATCGATTATAATTAAATCCTTTTGCGCTATCTGGAACTATTTTTTTTACAATTTTACTTGCTGCGCTTTTAACCAAAAATGGCTCTTTTCCATATAACAAATAGCACGGTAAAAATTCTTTTTGCTGAATATTTCTATAAAACATGTTTTCTTTATTAACAGCCATATTATAATCTCCCCTTTCTTACTTTTCCTCCATCCACTATAAAATTCGTTATAATATCTGGCGCAGCCACGTAAGAATTAGGCAAACTACAATCATTTTTATCTAATATTATGCTATAATCAAAAGGAATTTCTTCATCAAAGTCATTTGATTTTTCATCTATAATAGCAACGTTTATATGCTGCAAATTTTCCATAGTTTTTAAATTCGCTATTTTATCAGAATAAGCAAAACATACATCACCCAAATTAACTAACAATTCCGTAGAATTATGTTTATCAATAGCTTCTATCCTTAGCGAATCAGTTTCTATATGCAAATTATCAATTAAAAAAGTATCTATTTTTCTATCAGACGCTTCATTGAATATTGTACTATACTTAGCTTTATCTGGCAAAATTAAGTTAGAAACACTAATATTTTCAATAACCGTTAAAGTATCCATCATATGCTTATTTTTAGTTGATGTAAAAATAAACGCGTCTATGTTATTTATTCCTCTGCTGTCTAAAAATTGGCATAACCGTCGTCCAGAAGACGCTCCTCCACCACAATTAATAACTACAGTTTGTCCCTCGCCGCTTAAAACTAAACTATGTCCATATCCATTTCCAATAGCGGTAATCGTAACAACTCTTGATGCCAAGATTACTGTGCTGGCTGTTGGAATCAGAACAATCAAGGCAGAACAAATTACAATAAAACTTTTTTTCAAAAGTCCCCTTTTTACAACCATTGTAAATAATAAAAATAATGCTAAAAAAATAACAGTTAAAAAGACAAATCCATAGTTTGCTGGAAGATAGCAAAATGGTATTTTAGATATTAACTCAATTACATAAAAAACAGCTCCACAAAGCCCTTCACAAATATATCCAAGAAAATTTGAAAGATCAGTTAAAATAAGCCCACTAATTGCAACTCCAACTCCTAAAATAAATAGCAGCGGAACAAATGGCAATATTATTAAATTAACAAACGGAGATATTATAGAAATTTTTCCAAAAGCAAATATTAAAAACGGAGCTGACGCAAAATTAGCGGCTAAAGAAACAGAAAACAGCTCAATAATATTAAGTTGCCATCCCCTATACCAGCTCAATTTAGTCCTTATCCATACTTTAATTGATTTTGCAAATAATAATATTCCTAAACACGAAGAAAAAGATAAAATAAATGATAAGCCCAATATGGCTGTTGGAGAAAATATTAAAATTAAAGCAGCTGCCAAAAATAGGCCATCTAGCCTTCCTGCCTTTTTGTGAAATAAAACAAACAAATTAGCAAAAAGCACCATCACACATGCCCTAATTACAGATGGCGTCATTCCAACCATAGCAGCAAAGCAAAATAAGAAATTCGCCAAAACAAAAACAGACAGCCTTCTCGAAGCCTTTATTAATTTTAAAAAATACATAATAAAAGCTGCTAAAATTGAAATATGTAATCCCGATACACAAAAAATATGTGATAAACCACAGCGGTCCACCGCTCTTTTGATTTTATATGGAATATTGTCGCTTCGTCCTAAAACTAGCCCATTAATTATATGACTCTGCGGCTCATTCATAGCCATACAAACAGAATTTGCAAGCTTATCTCTATATTTTAAAAATAACGATAAAAAATCAAATTTTTTTACAATTTCAATATCATCTTCGGACCTAAGATTGCCTTTAAGATAATTGCTTTTAGAAATATTACTATCAAATATGCCTTCACTTTCATTTGTTGTTTTAGATAATAATACATCTGTCGATATTTCATCACCATAGTCACAGCGTATAGCATAATTAGTATATATTTTCAAATTAAAAGGAATTAAAAATTGCTTGTCCCCAATTTTAGAAACTCTAACCGTATAACACATATTATCACGAGTATAGTCAGACACTTCTGTTATTGTTCCAGTTACTCTTTGAGTTGTTGAAGCAAAGCTGGCTGCAGGTTTATAAACAAAAAATATATGAAAACAAAAACATGCCGATCCAACTGCTGCAGCCAAAAACAAGCTCCATATTTTTTTGGCTCTTATAAATCTACTTAAAACTAGCGCAACAATAAAACCACAAAAAATTATAGAAAGCGAAATATAACAAAATTTAATGCCAATAAACGCAGTCAAAAGTATTCCAACTACAAAAGCTGCCAAATACTTAGTGACACAATTTATCGGCATTATTAACCCACTCCCAGATATTTTAAACATACTCTCACTACAAAATCTCATTAAAACAACATACCTTCTTTTAATTTAAAATTAATGACTCTCCTGTCATTTCATAAGGCTTTTCAAGCCCTAATATTTCTAACATTGTTGGCGCAATATCCGAAAGTTTTCCTCCGCTGCTACGCAATTTACAATCATATCCAACCACAGTAAATGTTACCGGATTAGTTGTATGAGCAGTAAATGGCTTTCCTTCTTCATCATACATTTTATCTGCATTACCATGATCCGCAGTAACTATAGCCACACCTCCAGCATTTTCCACAGCATCCAACGTTTTTTTCAAACAATCATCAACCGCCTCAACCGCCTTAACTGCAGCATCAAACACTCCAGTATGACCAACCATATCACAGTTTGCATAATTTAAAACAATAACATCATATTTTCCAGATTTTATTCTCTTAACAACCTCGTCTGTAACCAAATATGCACTCATCTCTGGCTGTAAGTCATATGTCGCAACATTGGGCGATTTAATTAGAGCTCTATCTTCATTTTTAAACTCTTCTTCCCGACCACCATTGAAAAAAAACGTAACATGAGCATATTTCTCAGTTTCAGCAATCCTAAGCTGATTTAGCCCTTTGTTTGCTATATACTCCCCCAAAGTGTTTTTCAAAGCAATATCTTCAAAAGCAATTTCTACATTGGATATAGTTTTATCATACTGAGTCATGCAAACAAAGTTTAATTTTAAATAGCCTCTATTTCGCTTAAACTTATCAAAATTAGATTCAACTAAAGCCCTAGTTATTTCTCTAGCTCTATCCGGCCTAAAGTTAATAAATATAACACTATCCTCAGCATTTATAGTTGCATTCTCTAAGCAAACAGTTGGAACAATAAATTCATCAGTAACACCGCTTTTATATGACTCCTCTACTGCTTCTACAGCACTGCCAGCCTTCTTTCCTTCTCCATCAACCATAGCCGCATAAGCTTTCTCTACTCTATCCCAGCGATTATCACGATCCATTGCATAATATCTGCCAGAAACAGTTGCAATTTTTCCAGTTCCTATTTCTTTCAACTTTTTCTCGCAACTCTTAATAAATTCAATCCCAGAAGTTGGAGGAACATCTCTTCCATCAGTAAACGCATGTATATAAACTTCATTTAGTCCAAAATTTTTAGCCATTTCAATAACTCCATACAAATGGTCAATATGACTATGAACCCCTCCATCAGATAAAAGTCCCATAATATGCAGCGCCGTGTTATTTTGCTTGCAGCTTTGCATAGCACTAACTAAAACCTCATTGTCAAAAAATTCTCCATCATTGATTGACTTAGTTATTCTAGTCAAATCTTGATATACAACTCGCCCAGCACCCATATTAGTGTGGCCCACTTCAGAATTTCCCATTTGCCCTTCAGGCAGGCCCACATCCATCCCAGACGCACCAATATCCACAGTAGGACAATTATTCAATATATTATCAATGGTTGGAGTGTTAGCCGCATGTATAGCGTTACCATAATCTTCTTTATTATCACCAAATCCATCTAAAATAATTAAAACCAAAGGTCTTTTAGCCATATATTATTCTCCCTATGCTATAAAAATTATATCAACAAATATATTATCCTTTGCTTGCAGAGTTAACGATTGCTGCAAAATCAATTGCCTTTAGCGAAGCTCCACCAATTAATCCGCCATCAATGTCTTCTTTAGACAAAAGTGCATCACAGTTTTTAGGGTTCATAGATCCACCATATTGTATAGTCAATTTCTTTGCAACATCCGCATCAAAAATTTCACTAACAACTTTTCTTATATTTCTACAAACTTCAGCCGCCTGATTCTCCGTTGCCGTTTTACCAGTTCCAATTGCCCAAACCGGCTCATATGCAACTATTATGTTCTGCATTTGGTCTTTCGAAACATCTTTTAATGCTGTTTTAATTTGCAACGAAACAATTTCTGAAGTGACCTCATTTTCACGCTCATCTAAAGTTTCTCCAACACAAACTATTACCTTTAAATTTTCTTTCAAAGCAGCTTTTAAGCGCAAATTAACAGTTAAATTCGTTTCTGCAAAATATTGCCTTCTCTCGCTGTGGCCCAAAATAACATACTCAACACCGAGCTCTTTAAGCATATCAGCAGAAATTTCACCAGTATATGCTCCACTAGCTTCAAAATGACAATTTTGAGCTCCAATTTTAATGTTAGTTCCAGCAGTCTCATTCAGCGCTGTTTCAAGGTTTGTAAAAGGAACACATATTACAACATCGCAATCCGCATCTTTAACTAAAGGTTTTAGCTCGCTTATAAGTTCCCTGGTTTGAACACGGTCGTTGTTCATTTTCCAATTCCCAGCAATAACTGCTCTACGATCTGACTTTTTCATTTAAAATACAACTCCTTAAAAAACCAAAACTTAATATAAAATAATATTAAGCTTCAGATATGCAAGCAACTCCGGGCAATTCTTTTCCTTCTAAAAACTTCAAAGATGCTCCTCCACCTGTTGAAATGTGACTCATTTTGTCGCCAAATCCCAAAATATTAACTGCTGCAGCAGAATCTCCACCACCAATTATTGTTATTGCATCTGTTTCAGCAAGAACTTTTGCAATCCCCATAGTTCCATTAGCAAGTTGTGGATTTTCAAAAACACCCATAGGCCCATTCCAAACAACAGTGTTTGCTGATCTAATTGCATCAGAAAACATTTCAATAGTTTTAGGACCCATATCAACACTCATCCACTCTGGGTCCATATCTTCAGCAGAGCAAATTTTAGTTTCAACTTTAGCATCAATTGGATTTGGAAAATCTTTTATCATAACACTATCTACAGGCAGAAGCAATTTTACTCCCTTTTCTTCGGCTTTTTTAAGCATTTCTCTGCAATATTCAAGCTTGCTATCATCTACAAGAGACGTTCCAACATTGTAGCCCTGAGCTTTCAAAAATGTATATGACATTCCTCCACCAATTATTATAGTGTCTGCCTTATCAAGAAGATTTTCAATAACAGCAAGCTTATCAACAACTTTTGCTCCACCCAAAATTGTAACAAAAGGTCTTTTTGGATTATCAATAGCATCGCCCAAAAATTTCAATTCTTTTTCAATTAAATATCCAACTGCTGTTTCATCTATATATTCAGTTACTCCAACAGTAGAGCAATGTTCGCGATGGGCCGTTCCAAAAGCATCGTTAACAAAAACATCAGCTAAACTTGCAAGTTCCCTGCTAAAATTACTTTCATTTTTTGTTTCTTCCACGCGATATCTTGTATTCTGAAGAAGAACAACATCACCATTTTTCATCGAAGCAACAGCAGATTTTGCGTTTTCTCCAACAACATTATCGTCTGCAGCAAAAACAACTTCTTTTCCAAGTTTTTCAGAAAGCCTTTTTGCAACAGGAGCCAAAGACATCGAAGCAACAGGCTCTCCTTTAGGCTTTCCCAAATGGGAACATAATATAACCTTAGCTCCTCCATCAATTAACTTGTTTATGGTTGGAAGTGATGCTACTATTCTGTTCTCATCAGTTATTTCACCATTTTTAAGCGGAACGTTAAAATCACAACGAACCAAAACTTTCTTTCCATTAACATCTAAATTATCTATTGTTTTTTTATTAAGAGCCTTCATAAACACCAAAACCTTTCATAATTAAAATATAAATATAAATTAAGCAAAATTCATTAAAAATTAAATAAATTTGCAAAAATCAAAGCCTTTTTCATTATATTCTAATTTTAATATTTTTTCAAGCTTTAAACTTAAAAGGAAGTGCCCAATAAGGGAAAATATGATATAGTAAAGAAATGAGATATAAGAATTGTGGAAAGAAACCAAACAAATAAAAGCAGGGAACAGGCAATAAAACTGTATATGAAAGTAAATATTGAAATAGCAGAAGGAATAATATTGGGCATAAGTCAAAATATATGAAACGGATTATCTTTATTAGTTTGTATAGAGAAAAAAACAGAACTTACGTGATGACTTTCCTAAAGATCTTTAATACTACTCTGACGCCTATTCCGTTTATTCAAAAACTTGTTATGAAGACTCCCATATTTCATTGACAAACAAAAGTTAAAATTTTACAGCCAGAAGGCATTAATTCTAGCCTTAGGCACATTATATTTTTGCTATATGTTGCTGTTCATGGTTATCTGTGTTTAAAGTTTTCGTCGCTGCCTTTAACAAATTTGCTATTTCTAAATTTAATTTTCCTTCGATTAAGTCTTCGCTTTCTCTTTCTTTTTTTATTTAATTTCTCTTTTTGAGAATTCCCTTACTTTTTGAGAACGCATCTTTAATTCGTAATATATATATTACATATTAAAATAAAAAGTCGACCTTTTTACATAGATCGACCTAATTCACTAAAAAATATTTTCAGAGCAAACTGTAAGCTTTCCTCTATTTAAAACCTCAAATTGCGATGTTGGAGTATCTTTAGAACAACCGTCTCCTCCCATATTATCATATTCGTTATCAATTAAATCATATCCTAACGCTCTTGCCAAAAAAGAAAAGTTCATAGTATCTACCCCTAAATTCAACAAACCAACATCTAAGCGATATTTCCCTGTAAAACAGTAATCACTCATAAATTTTAAATAATTTTCTATATGAGAATATTTATAAAAATTTTCAATTTTGTTCAATTCACTGCTAGTTATAACTTTAAATTTGTCTGGAGAGACGTCTGTAAAACAAAATTGAGTTACAGAGCCTATCATTTTTTTAGAAGTATAATCTATAGCATAACTTTTAGCGTGATTAAGATATTTTGTACAAAATATGCCATTACATTCACACGGATAATAATAATCACCATATTTAAACGAATCATTAATTTCTTTTATTGTTATTTTTCGCCCACGTTTACTAACGCGAGGAATATCTCCTCTATATAAAATCAATCGACCATCACTGGTTATTTTATCAAATTCTTCCTTGCTTACAACTGTCGGCTTATCAATAGATTTAGGAGTATATTTATATAAAAGCCTATCAATATCCTTAGCATCAATTAATTCGCCAAGGTTCCTGCCATTTTGTAATTCACTGTCTAAAATTTTTCTTGCAAACAATTCTGCCTTTTTAGACTTTTCTTCTAAATCTTTATCATATGTCTTCACGCTTGCTGGTATATTGCAATCATCCCTTAATTTTTCACATCCAAAAAAAGCATATTCAGCTATTTTATCAATGTCTTTAGAAATATTAAAGCATTCTAAGTTTTTACAACCAGCAAAAGCCCCTTTTTCAATATTTTCTAATTTACTTCCTTCTTCTACATTAACCTTATTTAAATTAATACATCCCAAAAAACTATCCGCATCAATTTCCCTAACATTTTTATTTATTATAATATTTTCAAGACTAGTACATCCACAAAACATACTGCTTCCTATTAATTCTAAACCAGCAGGCAAATTAACATCACGCAAACTACAACATCCCATAAATAAATAATCACTTGACAATATATTAGCTTTATTCAAATTTTTTACAACATAAAGTTTTGTTGCATTTCTAAAAGCATCAGCATTAATATCAATGCCTTCTTCAGGGAGACTTATTTCTTCAACATTACTTTCACTTAAAGCTCCACTTTTTATAGAGCCAACAAAATATTCAGTTCCGCCTATATTTAAGTTCTTTTTAATATTTAAAATTTTTATGGATGGGTCAACTCCTGAAACAATAAGCTTATGTCCAATACATGTGTATTTTACGCCATCATGCTTAAATTCTTCTACTCCACAAACACCTATGCACTGAAACAAGAAAAATAATGTTAATAATGTAAATGAAATTACTTTTTTCATAACTTTACACTCTCCCTTGCAAAAGATATAATAAATTTTATATTTTACATAATAAAATTATCATATTAATCTATCACTCGTTTCTACATTTGTCAATTTAATATTTGTCTAAATTGCTCGAATGCAATTAAATATATAATCATAAAAATATTTAATTACTATATTCTGCTATTCACCTTTGGCGAACTATATCGTGGAAAAATAAAATATAATTGGCTAATATTTCTGCTAACTTTTTTAAAAAGCAATACAGCCAGTCTGCGCCTTAACAGCTTCAATAGATTCCTTGCTATATTTAATAAATCTATTCAAAGATTCTTCAAACATTTTCAAATTGTCATCAGTGGGATTATCATATATACCATTGTAAGCTTCCTTAAACTTATTACTCATAGTTGAACATTCTTGAATTTTTTGATAACTTAAAAATCCTCCATCACTATTAAATGCTAAGTATTTATAATATTCATCAAATTTGTTGAGAAATTTCTCATTTAATTTTTTTAATTTTTCTTGGTTTTTCTTGTCGATAATGCGGACTTTTTCTCCCAATACTTTAACATTTTTAGGCACAAATAATTCTTTATCCTTTGATCCATATATATTTTTTTCATAAATAACACCATTTTCTGCCATATACATATTGGATTGACTTATATCAATAGTATCTAAATCTTTAGCTTCAGATACATCTATAATCTCATCACCTTTTAAATTTAAAGATTTTATACCCTTTCCAATTTTAAATTTCATACCCAATTTTACCATGTCAGGCAATATTGAAACATTTTTAACCAACTTTCCATCATCATCTGAATCTAAATATATAAATGCATCGCCTTCTTTTCCTCTCAATTCATAATTAACTCCGTCAACTTTATACATTAAATTATTACTATAATCGTCATCCACATAATCGACAATCACCTCTGATATTCTATGTCCAGGATCAATAATAATATTTTTATTAGCCTGTTTAAATGTTAGTTTCTCATTATAAAAAGCCGGAAAAGCATTTTCAATACTCATTGCATCAGTATCTGTTGAATCTAATAATGTCCAACCAGTACGATTAGGGTTATTATCTTCTTCTAAATAAATAGCATTATATGCATGACTTTCTCCATCGCTATCTTCAATTGATGTAACAAGTAAACTTGGTATCCCCGCCATTCTCATCATTAAATTAACAAGATTAGCTTTTCCTTCACATACACCTTTCCCTTTTTTATCATATGCAAAAACAAATACCGCATCTTGTGGTTTTCTGAAGGATTCTTTACCATTTTCATCTTTTTCAATGCTTTCATAATCATATTCAATATTACTCGCAACCCATCTATATATTTCGTCTGCTATACGCCAATTTCTGGGCAACTTATAATATTGACTTATCTTTCCATTTTCTATTCCATCTTCTATTTCATCTTCCGTCATACCAGATTTAGGCGTACTATCATCAACGTTTTTAGTCAGTTTCTTTACTTTACCGTTTATTTGATCGTATATATTCTTTTCATTTATCTTAACGTTTTCAATAGATCCATCTTTGTGTTTTACTGGGTCTTCTCTATTTTCTTTTAGTTTATTAATATCTGGAAGTTTTAAAAACTCATCAAAATTTTCCTCTCCTTTTTTAGGCAAACTATCCAAATATTTTAAACTAAACTCGATCTCCGCCTTTGTTGTATCATCTTCCGCTCCAACAGATGGCACAAGACTTGACATTGCTATAACAGTTGCAACTAAACCAGATACAACTTTTTTCAATCCTTTCATTTTCAAAAACAATCCCTCCAATTAAAATTAATTTATAGCTATAAACTTAATAAGCATATCATAATTTCACTAACGATTCATTAATATACTGTAAATTTTTTGTTAACATTTACAACTAATCAAATAATTTGCATATTAAAACGACCTCTCTTTTTAATAGAGAAGTCGCTTTATTAATGTTATTTATTATTTATTATTTCTATTTTGCTATTTTCAGGTAACTCTAATTCTTTATTTAATTTTTTATCAAATATTTTGCCATCTCTTTTTTCATATCTTGTTGAATTTGTTATGTCAATATACTTGAATCCACAGGCTTCAGATAAATCTACTATTTCATCTCTCTCTAAAGTTAAAGCTCCCATGCCACACCTCTTATAATCACAACCATGTATGTTTATCGGTAGATTAAATTTTTTTAAAAATTCAGGTATTTTAACATTTAAATCTTGTTTTTTTGAAAAATCAGCAAATAAGTAAATATTCTTAGCCTTTTTTCCGCTATCATCAAGGTCAATACAATATGTTATTCCATCTTCAATGGTTCCGCTAGTATTATAAATACCCGCTATCTCATTTGTTTCTTTACTATAAAGTATATTGTCTTTTACAAAATATTTATTAGATTTTTCGGCGTTAATCTTTTTCAACATATTAGCCACACTTAAGTTTAAAGTTTCATCGCCTTGTAAATCTATAGACTCAATTCCACCGCCTATATGCAATGGCATGCCAACAATATCAGATGGTATTTTAATATTGGTCGCTGGTTTTTTATCATCTCCCGACAATGTTACATGTGATTCACCCTCGGTGCCATCCATCCTATATTCAGCTCCATTAATGTTAAGAACATGTTGATAAATATTCTTATGACAATTGTTCATACTAATTGAATCTCCGTGGTTATAAATTTCTTTGATCTTATGTGATCTATGAGCAATAATTTTTTTATTATCATCCTGAAAACTTAACTTATTATCATAAAAACTTGGAAAAAATTCTTTAAAATTAGATAAATTAGCACTAAATTGTTGCTGCCTATCCATTTTTTTATCTTCTAATTTTATTTTTTTTACTTCATCAATACTTACAGATGTTTTTGATTTTGTACATATTGTATATGTTCTAGTTTCACCAGTATTTGGGCCCATAGCAAATAAATAAAAATTAAAATCGATTAATCTTATTATATCTGTAAATTGCTCATTTAATTTATTTATTTTAGGTTTTATTTTTTCGTTCACTTTATCAATGATTTCTTGTAAATTTCCCTCTTGAGTTGCTTGCAAATACATATTTTGTTCTTTTATTTCGCCTCTATATTCATCAAAGGCTTCTTTCAAAATTTTCTCAAATTGTTGAACGTAATCATTATGCCGTTCCATCTTAGATTCATCACATTTTTTTTGCCACACTCCAATATGTCCTATTAACGATGAAGCCTGTCCACTATTCCAATCAAAACAGCCTGAAAGGTTTTGGTACGGTCCCATATCCACAAGTTCTACAGGTTCTCTAAGATTGCGGTCAGACTTCGACGCTCCCCACGTTGGATCTAATAATACCCAGCCTTTTCGATCACCATTATTACCTTCTAAATAAATAGCATTAAATGCATGATCTATTCCTTCATTATCAATAGTTGAAACAATATATGTGCTTGGTATTTCTGCCATTTTCATCATCAAAGCTGTTAGGTCAGCTTTGCCTGCACACACACCCATTTTCTTCTCGTAAACAAAAAATGCATCTTGTGGCTTTATTGCCAATTCATCATAGGCCAGTATGTCCGTACAGTATTTTTTGATATTCTCATAACTTTCATAATCATATTCTATTTTATTTGCAACCCATTCATAAATTGCTCTTGCTATTTTCATTTTTTCAGGCAAACTTTCATATTCTTTTCTTATATTTTCATCAAGTATTTCTTTTTCATTTCATTTACCTCTTGCTGAATTTTACCATAAACCTCTTTCTCATTTATTTTCACGTTTTCAGTCGTTCCATTTTTATGTTTTACTACACTTACTCTCTTTTCTTGTAGTCTTTCAGTATCTGGAAGTTTTAAGAACTCATCAAAATTTGCATCTTCTTTCTTAGGCAAACTATCCAAATATTTTAAACTAAAAGCAGCTTCTGCGTTTGTTGTATCTCCTTCTGCTCCAACAGATGTCACAAGACTTGACATTGCTATAACAGTTGCAACTAAACCAGATACAACTTTTTTCAATCCTTTCATTTTCAAAAACATATCCCTCCAATTAAAATTAGTAGTTAATTTGTAACTATAAACTCATCTATTATATCACAAATTTATTAGCAATTTATTAATAAAATGTTAATTTTTTATTAATTATCACAATTATAAAACGACCTCTCTTTTTAATAGAGAAGTCGCTTTATTAATGTTATTTATTATTTATTATTGCTACTTTTTTATTTTCACGTAACTCTAATTCTTTATTTAATTTTTTATCAAATATTTTGCCATCTCTTTTTTCATACCTTGTTGAATTTGTTATGTCAATGCTTTCTAATTCAAAAGCATAATGCAAATTCACAACTTCATCGCCTTCTAAAATAAGAGACTCTATGCCTTCACAAATCTCTATAGGGACATTACATTGTGTTAAACATTCTGGTATTCTTACGTCTTTATATTTTTCTCCACCCAAAGAAGCCAAACTAATTGAATCTATTTCAGACGAATTATCAGTCATATTAATTTGATAGTCTAATCCTTCTTCAGTTTTTCCTTTTTGATTAAACACGCTTTTTACTTCATTTGTATTTTTATCAAACAATATACCTGCTTTAGCAATATATTTATTAATATATTTATTAGATTTTTCTGCGTTAATCTTTTTCAACATACTAGCCCCACTTAAGTCTAAAATTTCATCACCTTGTAAATTTAGCGATTCAATTCCAGAGCCCACATTAAAGATCATACCAAGTTTTGTAATGTCAAATGGTATTTTAACATCAGTTGCTGGTTGCCCATCTTTTCCACTCAATTTTATATATGCGCTGCCCTCGGTGCCATCAAGTTCATATTTAGCTCCATCAATTTTAAATTCATGTTTATAGTAATCACCATATGCTTTATTCTTATTACCATAACAGTCTATTGTTTTTATCGTATGTACATCATGTTTAATAATTTCCTCGTTAGAAGATTTGAAATTAAGTTTAATATTGTAAGCTGCCGGAAAATATTCTTTTAATTGTTCGATTTTTCTTTTTATTATTATCTCTTTTAGCAATCCTTGTCCTTGTCTTTGTCTTTGTAAAACCCTTGCAGCTTCAGTCATATTTAATGATGTTTCTGCGTCACAAAATAAGCATTCTCTTCTGTCTCTATCATTCCCATTGTCATCACAATCATCTATATAAATGTTAAATTTCTTAATTACAACAGTATCCTTAAATGATTGGTTTAACTTATTAAGTTCAGAATTTATATCTAAATTTATATTATCAAGATTTTTTTGCAAAAACACTTTGTTTTTTTCCTCTAATTTGTTACTGCGTTTCTTAAGCAACATATTAAAAAGTTTTTTTACTGCTTCTTTATACGCATATTGTCTATCCTGTTTAGTTTCTTCCAAATATAGGTCTCTAACAAAAGCGAGAAAATCACAACTCAAATTTTCATAATCAGTTCCAGTACCGTCTCTTTTTGGACCAAATACACACTCTCCTTTAGAATTAATCATTTCCTTGATTGCATTCTCGTCTATTTTTCTAAGATCGCAGTCAGAATTCGGCGCTCCCCACGTTGGATCTAATAATACCCAGCCTTTTCGATCATCAGTACTACTTCCTAAATAAATAGCATTAAATGCATGGTCCATTCCATCTTTGCCTTTTATAGAAACAACATATGCACTTGGTATTTCTGCAATTTTCATCATCAAAGCTGTTAGGTCAGCTTTGCCTGCACACATACCCGTTTTCTTCTCGTAAACAAAAAATGCATCTTGTGGCTTTGTTGCCGATTCATCATAGGCCATGCTGTCCGTATAGTATTTTTTGACATTCTCATAACTTTCATAATCATACTCTATATTATTTGCAACCCATTCATAAATTGCTCTTGCTATTTTCATTTTTTCAGGCAAACTTTCATATTCTTTTCTTATATTTTCATCAAGTATTTCTTTTTCAATTTTACCATAAACCTCTTCCTCATTTATTTTCACGTTTTCAATCGTTCCATCTTTATGCTTTACATTTTTTTCTCTCTTTTCGTCTAGTTTTTTAATATCTGGAAGTTTTAAAAACTCATTAAAATTTTCCTCTCCTTCCTTAGGCAAACTATCCAAATATTTTAAACTAAAAGCAGCTTCTGCGTTTGTTGTATCTCCTTCTGCTCCAACAGATGTCACAAGACTTGACATTACCATAATTGCTGCAACTAAACCAGATACAACTTTTTTTAATCCTTTCATTTTCAAAAATAATCCCTCCAATTAAAATTAATAATTAATTTATAACTACAAACGCGATGATTATATCACAAATTTATTAACAAATCATTAATATACTGTAAACTTTTTATTAAAACAATTTAAAATAAACACTGCCAGCATTTCGTAGTTTCTATTCTAAAATAGTTTTAATTATCATAATTTAGGAAATGCCCAAGAAGAGGAGTTAAATAAAAAAAGAGAGAGAAAGCGAAGACTTAATTGAAGGAAAATTAAATTTAGAAATAGCAAATTTGTTAAAGGCAGCGACGAAAATTTTAAACACAGATAACCATGAACAGCAACATATAGCAAAAATATAATGTGCCTAAGGCTAGAATTAACGCCTTCTGACTGTAAAAGGCTGCCTTTTGTTTTTCAATGAAAGACGGGAGCTTCCATAACAAGTTTTTGAATGGGCGGGATAGAAGTTAGAGTAGTATTAAAGATCTTTAGGAAAGTCATCACGTAAATTTTGTTTTTTCTCTCCATAAACGAATAAAGCTCATCCATTTCATATATTTTTGCTTATACCCAATATTCTTCCTTCTGCTATTCCACTGTTTCCTACCATATGCAATTTTATTACCTGCTTTTATTTGGCTGGTTTTTTTCCACAATTTTACATCTCATTTCTTCAACATATCATATATTTCCTTATTGGGCACTTCCCAAGTTATAAAATAAAAAAATTTTTATGACGATACCTTATTACTCTCTATTAAAATTTATTATTACAAAGTTATTAACTATATTTTTGACTACAATACTAATTAAACAAAAATCTAACCAAACAAAATAAATTTTTTCACAAAAAATGAAAGCTTAGAATAAATTAATTATATAGAGAACAATTAGTTCTCTATAATTAATTTTTAGTTAAGCTAATGTTGGCAACTAAATTATATATTATAATATCTTATAATATATAAACAGCAGCATATTTATTTTTAGTTAATAGATCTATATGTTAAAAAATATAATTTAAATAGGAGATGTTATAAGGTGAACGATTGCAAGGAATATGATAAATATTTATATGATGTTAAATTAGGACTTGACAAAAGTAAAAAAAAGGAAAAGAATGGTGTAGAAATTTTAGTGAATCCTTGTGAAAAAGAATTGAGAGCAGATATTAAGATTAAACAAAGCAAGAAAGTTAAAATTTGGGGACAAATTAAAGATCAATGTGGATGTTTAGTTGCTGGAGCGGTTGTTACACTTTCCAAAGTAGTTAAAAATTGTGAATGTTCGGAAGTTGTATTTATAGAGCAAACTGTTAGTGATAAGCATGGAATATATTGCTTCACTGTTTGTATAGATGACTGTCATGAAAAATATAAGCTATGCGCATATAAAAAAGGCTGCAAGACTGAGCCAAAAAGTGTTTTTAAAAATTAAAACTAATAGTTTGTCATAAATATAAATGGTTGTAGATAGAATTTTTGTTTTATCTACAGCCTTATTTATAATAAATTTAAAATATTTGATGTTAGTGTTTCTATTGGCTTGATAATAGTGTAGTTTTTTGAACTTAAACTAATTATAAAATTTTTATGGTTAAAGCAATATATATTTGAAAGCGCAGTTGTGTCAATTTTAGAATAATCTGAAAAAATACTGCCGGATTTCATTTTTACATAGCTTTCTTTTTTTGTCCAAATTTTTAAGAGAAAATTTGACTTATTTGATGATTGATTGAATAATTTTTGTTCAGATGGTGTGCAAATTTTTCTGGATATATTTAAGTTAATTGGTCTTATTTTTTCTACGTCTGCTCCAATTTCGCTGTCTGATATTGCACATATTATGCATCCACTTGTATGGCTTATGTTGAAAAAAATGTTTTTGTTTTGTGCTATGTAAGGTTTGTTGTTAGCGCCATATGTAAAATATGGAGGATTTTTGCTTATATTATTTTGTTTTAATGCAAACCACAATAAAAGATATGATATAAGACAGTTTAATTTGTTTTTATTACTTGAATATTGATGATATTTTTTTATGCGCTCTGTAGGCATGCTATTTACGTAATTTTGCAGATTGTGTCTTTCTAAATTTTCAAAGTCATCGAAAATATATAATTTATGCATTGTGTATATCATCCTTGTTCATTTTAAACATTATTTTTTATTATATCACAATATAAATTTATTTGGTTAAAATATTGTTTATACAAAAGGTGGGAAAATGATATTTTTTGTTGCAAACATGTATAAATTTTGATATAATTAAGTAAAATATTGAGAGATGGTTTTTTTGTTTCCGTAGCTCAGCAGGATAGAGCGACCGCCTCCTAAGCGGTAGGCCGGGTGTTCGAATCACCCCGGGAACGCCATATATTTTAAGATATTTTACAGGACATTAAATGTTTAAATACTTAGTATGCATTTAATGTCCTTTTGTATATTTAAGTAGGAAATGGATAGTGAAGAAAAAAGCTTATGTTAATAAACAAGATTGTGTAGCGTGGGGGTCATGTGCTAAAATTTGTCCTATGAGTGATATAAATGTAGATGGCATATCAGCAAATATAAATTTTGAAAAATGTGTTGGTTGTGGCAGATGTGTTAAAGAGTGCCCAGCATCGGTTATTCAACTGAAAGAGGTTTAAAATATGAAAAAGAAATGGTATGATTATTTATGGATAGCAAATTTGATATATTTAGCTTTAGGTTTTGTAAATATTTTATTTGCATGGTTGGGTTTGCTTTGCTTTTTATTTCCAATATTAATTTCAGCATGTAAAGGCACTAAGGGCTGGTGTAATAAATATTGCTGAAGAGGGCAGATGTTTCAGTTAATTGGTGGCAAATTTGGGCTGTCGAGGAAAAAAGATATTCCAAAGTGGATGAAAAGCAAATGGTTTAAATATGGCTTTTTGATTTTCTTTTTTGCAATGTTTTTTCAAATGCTGTGGGTTATATATTTGGTTTTTGCTGGCGTTAAAGAGTTACAGCAAGTTGTTACTTTAATTTGGACATTTAAGGTGCCTTGGAAATGGGCTTATTATGGAGATTTTTTACATCCTGGAGTCAGTCAATTTGCATTTGGATTTTATAGTGTTATGCTAACAGCAACAATTTTAGGTTTAGTTACTATGATTTTGTTTAAACCTCGTAGTTGGTGTGTATATTGCCCGATGGGAACAATGACTCACACAATTTGCAAAATAAAAAACAAGAATAAGACATTATGTTGCTAGAACAAACATAATGTCTTGTTTTTATTTGAAACTAAATATATATTAAACTGGCAAATTGAAGACACTAATTTCGGGAACTGCTCTGAATCTTGCAGAAACACGTGTTGTTCCAATGCCGATGTTAGTATATAATTTCTTATTTGGACCTAAATCATACAGTCCAGCAAAAAATCCACCACAGTGCTCTTTGCTCCCATGAAATGAAATAAACGGAATTTTAATTTGACCGCCATGGGTGTGACCTGCCAATATTAAATTATAGTCAAATTCTTTATATTTTTCGTAGGTTGACGGCTTATGTGATAAAAGAATATTATAGTCTGAATTGTGATTTTTTGGGTTTGCAAAATCTGTTGAATGGCTATTATCGTATTCATCATCGCAATTGAGGCCTGTAATAAATAATCTTTTTCCGTTTACTTCAACAATCTTGCTTTGATTTTTTAGCAAAGTAAATCCAGATTTTTTCATTATTTTAGAATATCCATCTATTTTTTCTGTTGATGAGTATGAAAAATAATCATGGTTTCCATATACTGCAAATTTTTCATATTTGGCGTTAATACTTTTTAGTAAATTTATAATATTATTATCATCAGAATATTTTGGCGCGTCGTCATATAAATCACCTGTGAAAACGACGATGTCTGCGTTTTGCTGATTTATTATATCAACAACGTTTTTAAGATTTTCATAAGTAAAATCAGGTTTTATATGAGTATCTGAAAACTGAACTAGTTTTAAACCGCTTGTTTGATTTGAAGATAGGTTAATATTATTAACATTTATGTTAAAGGGTTCGATTCTAAAGGCATAAACAACCAAACTAAATAATATTAAGATTATGATGATCATAGGGATGAGAAACAATTTTAGTAATTTTTTCATTAAAAATATACTCCATATTTTTATTGCTATTTTATAAATACATCATTTAAAATAACAGATTGCATTTTATAATATATTCAATAAAACATCAAATGTGCTTCAAGCGTAATATGGTCGATAATTGTGGTCGCATAACATATATTGACAATTTCTTTGGGATTAGTATTGATAATTTGATTATTTGATATTAAAATGAGCGTATTTTTAGAATTAATATATATTTGACTTTTTTCAACAATTATTGATATTTTAAGGAAATATGAGGAGTGTAGTTATGATATTAAGAGGAAATGTATTTTCAAAAGTTTTGGAAATGGAGACAGGAATTTCTATTTTGTTTTCAAGCAGTTTTGACCGAAGCCAAGATTACAAGGTAATTTATCTTATCCACGGAATGTGTGGAGATAATAGTAATTGGATTGATTATACAATGCTACCTGTTTATGCAAATAATTATAATGCAATTTTTGTTATGCCGAACATTGTTAGAAGTTTTTGTGCAGATATGAAATATGGCCAAAAATATTTTAGCTACATAACTGAGGAACTACCAGAAATATGCAAAAATATTTTTAATATATCGGCTAGAAGAGAAAACACAATTATAATGGGAAACTCTATGGGGGGATATGCAGCGCTTAAATGTGCTTTATCTAAGCCGGAAAATTATGGATATTGTTGTGCTTTTTCTTCGGATTGCTTATTTATGAAGGAAGATTTGGAGAAACATCCTACTATAGAATCGTTTGAAAGAGACTATGGGGGGCAAATATTAAGGGATTTTCAAGCAATTCTTGGAGAAGATCTAAAGTGGAGTTGTGAAAATGAAATTTTAGATTTGGCTCAAAAAATAGGCTCAGAAAAACCAGTAATATTTTCTACTTGCGGAATTGAGGATTACACAATAGAACTAAATAGAAGATTTGCATCTTGTATGAAAGACCTTGGATTTGAATTTATATATGAAGAGTGGCCAGGAACTCATGATTTTAAATTTTGGGATGAATCTTTAAAAAGGGCTTTGGTGAAAATTTTTAAATAATTTAATATAGCAAATATTTACTATAAAGAATTATTATATAAAATTTTACTAGTTTGCTGTACAAGGAAGAAAAGTATGAATGATATACACAAAATTAAAAATACAATTCGTATGTATGTTAAAGACAATTTCTTATTTGGATTTAGTGATGAAGACTTACATGATGATATATCCTTTTTGGAAATAGGCGTTTTAGATTCCACTGGTATTATGGAAATGGTTACTTTTATTGAACGAGAATTTGGCGTACAGGTATTAGATGAGGAAATTGTTAGTGAAAATCTTGACTCTATTAATTTAATTGCAAATTTTGTATTGAAAAAATTAGTTGCTTAGAAGGTTTAACAAAATGAAATATTGCTCAAAATGTGTTTTATCAGATAATTTTTTTCAGTAAATATTGGTGAAGATGGCTTGTGTAACTATTGCAAACAGCATAAATTAGAAGATAGTGAAATAAAAAAACTGAAGACCTTTCTAATTTTCAAAAAGCAGGAAATAATGGCCACGATGTTGTTTTAGCGGTTACTTTTGATAATGGGTTTTTAGCTCCAAAAACATACAGTAATATAAAAAATGTTTGCTCGACTTTAAATGTCGATAATCTTATAATTGCTCCGTCAAGTTTGAAGCTGAATAAGTTGTTTAGATATGCAAATGAAGATATGACTTTGCCTCTAAAATCTTTAGAGAGAGCAAGTGCTATTTGCACATATTGTATTGCTTTGGTAAAAATGAATGTTTATAAAGAAGCTATAATGAGAGAAATTCCATATATAGCATTTGGTTGGACGCCGGGGCAGATAAATATTAGGAAGCAAATAGTTAAATTAGATTATTCTATGGTAAGTGCTAATTTTTCCAAAATAATAGATAACATATTAAAAAATTTGGGAGAAGAATATAGTTCAATTTTGCTGATGGATGATTTTATTGA
Source organism: Oscillospiraceae bacterium (assembly GCA_902790675.1). Classification (GTDB taxonomy): domain Bacteria; phylum Bacillota; class Clostridia; order Oscillospirales; family Ruminococcaceae; genus RUG12519. The sequence continues at coordinate 129,555 of CADASU010000004.1, forward strand.
GAAAAACAAAAGGAATATGCCTTCTTTGTTTTATCCATTCACTAGTAATAAATATAATAAAGCAGAAATTATTGAAGAAATTTCCAAATTAGGTTGGGAAAGAAATATTGGAACCGATTCTAATATTACAAATTGTTTATTAAATTCATATGCAATTTGTAAACATAAAGAAAAATATGGATTTCATCCATATGCTTTGGAAATGGCAAATTTAGTTAGAAATAATCTACTTGATAGGCAAGATGCACTTGATAGGCTCAATGAAAAACAAGACCAAGAGCTTATTAGGCATATTGATGAAAAACTCAGTGGTTAGATAAAACGTTTAAATTTTAAGGTTATAGAAAAGAAGGCTAGATAAATTGAAGAACTTATATAAATATTTTTTTAATAGTTATAGCAAAAATCCCAACGCTTACTACATTTTTGATAAAAAATATTGGACATATCATGAAACTTACCAACACATAAAAAATGTTGCCTATATAATATCAAAAAGTGGTGTTGGAGTTAATGACAGAGTGTGTCTTTATTGCGAAAATTCGATAGAGTATGTAATATCCTACTCTGCAATTTTATATTTAGATGCAACAGTAGTTCCAATAAACCCATTATCTAAAAAGGATACTATTGATTATATAGTTGATGATTGTAATCCTAAGATGATATTAACTTCAAAAATTTTTTCAAAAGAATAAAAAACAAAAGAGTGGAAGTTAAAAGTGTTTGTGTTAAAGATATAGCTATTAGTGATGATTTGAAAATTCAAGATTTCACAGAAGGAAATATTGCAGCTATTCTTTATACTTCAGGGACTTCCGGTAAGTCTAAGGGAGTTATATTAGCACATGAAAATTTAATAGCTAACACAGAATCTATACTAAGTTATTTACCAATAAATAAATTAGATAGTACTTTGATTCCACTGTCATTTACATATTCATATGGTAATTCAGTTTTGCTCACACATACGAAAGTTGGGGCATTAATTTATTTGCATAATAAAAGCTTGAATCAATATGCTGTTATATGTGGAAACGAAAGGTTTTCCTATAAATAGCTGTATAAAAGAAGCTTATTATTAGGTGAAAAGATATTATTGAATGAGTCTGATATTGTTATTATGCTTATGCCAAGCAGAACTCACTATGTGGTGTCATATTTTGCAACACTGTATGCTGGTAAAATTGTATATCCTATTTCGAATCTTAGTAAACCATTTGAACTAATGAGTTCAATAGAAAAAACAGGTTCAAATCTAATTTTGTGCACTCATGAATATTATGAGGTGGTTAAACAAAGCTGCGAGGGGAAGAATACCGATATTATATTGGTTGATGCAGAAAAAATGTATGATTCTTTGGCAAACAACGAATTTATTAGAAAGAAGTTAAAAGCAAGGAACAAAGATGATGTTTGTGCTTTGCTTAATACTTAGAGTTCTACAGCCAAGCATAAAATAGTGATGCTAACCGAAAGAGGAATAGAAATTAATTGCAGAGATTGGGTTAAAATATCGCCGTTTTCTTTAGATAGAACTGGAACTGAGCTTGCTGATGGGACTGGTGCTTTAATTATAGAACCATATGACATTGCTAAAGATAAAGATTCTTTTATATATTCGACAATAGAGGGCGGGGGTATAAATAGTGATGCATATAATCCCACATCTCCGGAGCCTTCTGGAAATGCATTGTTAAAGTCTATGAGGGATGCTATAAAAATGGCCAATATATCGGCAGACAAAATTCAATATATAAACTCACATGGTTCTGGAACAAAGCTGAATGATATAATAGAAACAAATGTTATTAAAAATGTTTTTGGACTAAACGCTTATAATTTGTTTGTTAATTCCTCTAAGTTTATTATTGGACACAATCTAGGAGCTTCAGGCATAGTAGAAGTTGTTATTACAATTATGCAAATGCGAAAAGGAATTATTCACCCAACGGCTAATTTTACAGAGTTGGATTCACTTTGCGATTTAAATTATTGCTTTGACGAAGCAGCTTCTTGTCAAATAGAATATGCTATTTCTAATTCAATTGGCTTTGGAGGCATCAATGTATGTGTTATATTGAAAAGTGGAGGTTTGAATAACTGATGAAAAGGAGAATAGTTATATCTGATACATCAGCCATTATGCCTTTTGAATCTTGTGCCGATTAGATAGCAGATAATTTGATTATTAATCAAAATATTAAACTGAAACAATTTAATTTAATATCTAATTTTAACTTTTATAGTCATGGATATAAAACAAGAACTCGTATTGATAGAAGTGCGGAGCTGTGTATACATACAACAGCTGAAGTGACAAAGAAAATTAGTGTGGCAAATTGCAGAGTAGGGCTAATTACAGCTTCTAAATTTGGCTGCTCTGGATCGAAAGAAAGTTATTTTAAACAATTGATGGAGTTGGAAGATACGCAATTCGCAAGTCCTAAAGATTTTGTTCAGTCAATATGTAATATTCCTAATGCTTTAGCAACAATAGAATGCAATATAAAAGTATTTTCAAATCATTTTGTTGGAGCAGGGGCGGCAACATTGACTGCTTTATGGCAAGCTTGTAAATGTGTGTCTGACGGGGTTGCAGATGAGATGATAGTTTCTACTTTTGATGTTATTTCTAATGGACAAAAGGATCAGCTAAAAAAAGAACTTTCTTGTTTCAGTGAATCTGCTTCAAGTTTACGAATACAAGCTATGGATAACTCAAAGGACGCATGTTTTTGAGCTAATTGGATTTGGATTTGGAACTGATGATTGTTTGCAAATGTCAATTCAGTTGGCTGTTTCGAATGCCATTAAAGCTAGCAACATAAAAGAGGATGATATTTCACTAATACTGCCAAATTTATGCGGTGAATTTTTAGAAAATGAAAGAAAATATATTGCAGATATGTTTAAAAATGAAACGCCAATATTTATAGCTAAGCAATATTTAGGGGAATGTTTTTTTCGCTTCCTATATTAAATATTTGTGTTCTAAATAAAATTGCTGAAAAACACTTATCTTCTAAATTGGTTTCAGAGGTAGAAAATGATTTAAAGAAGCTTTTTATTGAAAAGGGTAGTATTATTTTAATTATAGGCAATAATGATGTGGGTAATGTGGCTGCTGCTTGCTTAAAATACATATAAATTAGGCTTTGAAAAAGGTTGAAATAATAACAAAATAAAGGCGCCACTTAGTATAGTGTGGCGCCTTAATATTGCGAACTTTCAACTGTTTATATAAACCTAGAAACAATTTCATCTAATTGTTTTTTGGCATTTTTGATATCATATATACTGTTGATATTAATTCGAGCTTTGTTTGGTTCCGGAACATTTAAATATATGTATTTATTTTTTGGACTGTTTAAATAAAGTCTGCATATCCAACGGTTAGATTTGTTTTTATATGTTATAGCAAAATATTGTCCTGTATCTTTGTATGTAATATCATTAATATTTACACAATCTGACAACAGCGTTTTTACGATTACATATGCTTCTAATTCTTCATCTGTTGTAATAATTTTAGAAGTTTCATTTTTTTCTTTTATTTCTGCATCAATATTTTTTGAGGTTTGTGATGATTCTGATGATTCAGATTCCAAGGCGGATTTTATTTTCTTATTCATTAACTCATTTATGTAATTATTAAGAGATTTTTTTAATATTGGTCTAAAATTATCTATAGTTTTTTTAGTTTTTTGTTTGTCATATGCAATTGAAAGAAAGAATTTTACAAATTCATCACATGGGTTTTCCAATTGTTTAGCAAAAATGGTTTCAAATTCATTTGAATACTTTAAAACGGAAGCATCTTCAACTATTTTGTTTACATTAAAATTAGCTTTGTGAAATTTTTTTAGTTCCTTAATTTGATTATCTTTTAAGTTTAAGATATTAATTTCTAAAAAAGGCTTAGCGTCCATTTTGTTAGGAGCGTCTAAATCAGAAAAAAACTGATATTCAAGTCCATTGGTTAGAATGGCAAATTTTGCTTTAGTTGCACTGAAATATTTAAAAAGTTGGGAATAATGATATTTTAATTTTTTATCTGCACTTTTACACTCAATTAAAATAATTGGCTCTCCGTTAGCAATAATAGCATAGTCGACTTTTTCTCCTTTTATACCAACGTCTGCTGAAAATTCTGGTGTAAATTCATTTAAGTTAAAAACATCATATCCTAATAAAGAAAAAAATGGCATGATTATTGAAGTTTTAGTAGCTTCTTCGGTTTGAATGTTATCTTTCATATTTTGTACTTTTTTTGAAAAAAGCTTAATTTGATCAATAAAATCCATTACTCTCACTCCTTAATTTTTAGAACGAAATGATATTTTAAAACATATGTAAAATTATATAAAATAATATCATAAAAACACGCATTCGTCAACATAAACAAAATACACTAAATAATAATGTGTAAATTGAGCAAATCATTTAAATTATTATTAAAAATAGTTCTAATTATGTGGCTATCGAAAATATTTCTTAAACATGGTGATCGAGTTAAAAGAATTGAGATTTTTGTATGATCTATTTGTAAAAGACTAAAATTCAAGCAGAATGTCGCATTCACTTAAAAAGGCTATATAAAAAATAAAAAGACTTCTTGAAAAAGAAATCTCGGTATAGTTTGATTGTTCCATTAAATAAAGTGTTGCCTAGTCACGGCACTTTTAATACGAGTACACGGTTGAATTAAGCTATTTTGAAACCAGTGTACGATAGCTTAAATTTTTTTATACTAGTACACTAAAGATAAAATCGTCAGATATCTTCGAATTTAACACGGTGTTTTTTCAATTTTTTATCGTATCCAATTCCAACCGCAAATTTTTTCCCTGTGTAGTCTTTTAACGTTCTAGCATAACGCCTATCTCTGATTTGCTTTAAAGCTTCTTTAGGTGTTGAATTCTTTTTCAGTTCTAAGATAAAAGCTGGTTGTGTTTTATCGTTTGGATAAAATATAAAATCAGCATAACCAACTCCCGATGGCATTTCTCTTATTATTTTGTACTTACTTCTAGCACTCAAATAAGCCAGAGTTATAACACAAGCCAAAGAATTTTCATTGTTATATTTTATAACAGGAATATTTATATCATGCGCTTCTTCAATAAGCGCTTCCATGGTTTCGGCATCTCTTTTCAAAGTAGCTTCAAGCATTTGATTTGATTTTAAAACCAATTTAGAGATCTCTCCCATTTGATGGTTTCTAAGAGCATAATCAAATTTCATTCTAAGTTCTTTGTTTGGAATTGTAAGAGTTTCGTTATGATAACTCAAAAAGCCATAAACCGTCATAGCAGAAAGTATTTCATCTCGAGTGTTTAAGTTTATTTGTTCAGCGCCATATCCTTCTAAGTGAATATTTACTGGTATACCTGATACCATTTGAACTATGTCATTTCTAACTTCTTCGACATTATTTCCAATATAATAACTGATTTCATCCATAGGCCCCGTGTTAGTCCAATAGCTTTGGCAAATACCATCACTTAAAGCATAACATACCGATCTTGGATTGTAAATTTGTAAGCCACTATTGGTTTTATAGCCGTTATACCATTCTGTTAATTCGTTTAAAGAGATTTTATTTTGTTTTTTACATAAAAATTCAACCTCTTTTTGATTAAATCCAAAATAAGAAACATATTTAACATCATTTAACATGTTGTATTCTTTAAACATGTTAAGAGCTGAACCAGATGAATATTTAGCAATTGGCAAAACTCCGGTCATGTAAGCAAGTTCCACGTATGGCTTATCTTTTAGAAGGTCTTTTAAAAATTGTAGAAAATTCTCTCTATCTTCCGTTGAAAATAAATTGTTATTGAAAATGTAATCCCATTCGTCAATTATGAAGATAAAACTATCGTTGTACTTTTGATGCACTTGAATCAATATATCTGACATGGAAAGATTTTCGTTTAATTCTAAATCAGAATAACACGCTTTTAAATCTTCTAAAAGCAAATTAATATACCGACCGATAAATTCTTCGTAAGTACAATTTGCTTTTGGAACTTCATTTAAAGTAATATAAATAACGTTATGTTTATTTAAATGCTCTAAATACGTCGAATTTTTGCTTATTTCAAGTCTATCAAATAAATATTTAAAATCAGCATTTTTAGAATAGTACGATGCTAACATCATAGCATTTACCGTTTTGCCGAATCTACGCGGACGCGTAATACAAACATATCTATCTTTTATGCCAATCAATGCGTTTATATCTTCTACAATCTTTGTTTTATCCACAAAGTATTTATCTTTTGAAATCAATTCAAATTCATTGTTTTTAAAGTCACTATTCAAAAAATACGGCATTTAATTCCCCTCCAAATTTAGAATTTTAATATACTTATTATAATATACATGGCGTAAATTTTAAACCCCTAAAATATTTGTTTAATTCCCTATTTTTCACATTTTATTCCACTATATCAGAAAATTCTACTTTTAAAAAGTAAAATAAACCACAAGACTGGAACGAAAATTTAAAAATATTATCGCTTTTAGATAAAATAAAAAATCAATTTATTTAATAGAATATTTTGGTAATCAAATATGGCATGGTTTTAATCGAAAGATGTGTCGTAACTACAATGAACCTTGAACTTTAAATTGAAAATCGGTAAATAATTAGATTTACTTTATATAATTTATTTTAAAATGTAGAATTTTAGTGCAATAAAGAGAAATTTGTTTTTAATTATTGAAATCGATTTTTTGTTATGTTAAAACAAAATTTAAGTAAATTATTACTAATTGTTTTACTATTTATTTTACTACTAAATGAGGTGACTGATTTGATCAAAAAAATTACTAGTATATTTTTAGTTTCGACTTTATTGTGTAATGTCTCAACATTGTCGGTACTAGCACAAAATGGGAATACGCTACTTAACGCTGAAAAAAGCACACAAACTAAAATCGATAAATATCCTCCAGATATTCCTTTAATGCATGAGATTTCATTTTTAGATGGACAAATTACTCCCGATGTTCACTTTGTAGGTAAGAACAACAAGAAAGGAATTTTTGTTTTTTTCTATAAACATTTTAGAGATTTAAAAGACTTATATTACAAAAGTTTCGAAAATAAATTAAATGAAAAATGGTATATTTCAGATTTAAAAGAAGATTTTTTAAAAAGTGCAAATAAAACTTATTTTGAAAAACAAAACAGAAGTTGGTGGGACTTTGATTTTTCTTGGAACTCTATCTGGAATTCTGGCAAATCTTTTTTGGGATCATTTAATTACTCAAAAGAACATCATGATAAAGTTTTTGATTTGTTGTCTTCTAATCGTCATTTAAATAGAAAAATACGGCGTGGGGATGACTTTAGATTTCCAGGTATATTAGCCGTAGACAAAAATTCAGCTGAAATAGACGACTTTTATTTGTATGATGATTTTAATTCCGAAACAATGCAAGAAATTAGTTCTATCATTAAGTCTAATGATACTGTACAAGCCAAACTTTCGGATTTAAATGATTTAGTTGATAGGAAATACGAAGGTTTCAGAAAATTTAAAAGAGAAGACACCATCTACGATACAATTGCATTTTGTTATCATTTAAATGGGCTTAATGATTATTTATCTAACTTTGAAGATGATTGGAATCACAAAAGCTTAGATGAACGTAAAGAAATACGAAAGTTGAGAGATAAAATTAATTCACTAGTTCCAAATTATTGTTTCTTAACAGAAAAAAATAAGGCTCCATTTGCAAATATAGATGTAGAATTGAGCAAATATAAAGTTGTAACAGATACGAAAGATATAAAAAAGATTTATGTAGAACGGACTTGATTAAATCCTCAATAAATTGAGGATTTAATCAAGTCCGTTGATTCTAAATATACAAACAGCAAAGGAGAATATAATTTTGATGTTGTTAAAGGTGAGAATGTTTTAAAATTGGCTTCAGAAGTCCACGCAACAAAACATCAAGACATTTTAAACGCTTTAGGAAGGCAATTAGATAAATCAAAAGAAAGGCTTAAGAAGAAATATTTAGATATTGGTATACATGCAGCGAGAGCAACAAAATCTGTTTTAAGGGCTATTCCACAAAATGGAATATTAAATTTAGCTATTACGGGAGCCAACGAAAATGATAACGATTCTAGTGCAATCAGTATAACAAAAGAAGAAGCACGTAACTATCTTGCAGAGTATCAACCTGAGCTATTAAAGGACTTTACAAATTTGCCGATTTCAATTGGCGAAAATGTAAATAATCAAGCTTTAGTAGAATTTACAGATAAAGTAAATTTAGATGAAACAAAAAAGAGTGATTTTTACTTAGCAATAAAAGAATTTATTGAGCATGAAACGATGAATGCTGAATTAAAAAGGGAAATAGCTACATTTGAAGCTTATAAAAGTAAAACTGAACATGATATTTCGTTTTTAGACACTACAAAGTTGCTAATACAATTTTCTAGAGATCAATATATGAATAATGATTTTGAAGCAATAATAATAGAAGAAGATAAAAAGTATGAGGTACCAAATGATGTATCGTCTAAAAAATTATCAGAATACTCTATTAAAAAAATTCAAAGGATGGATGAGAAATGGATAAAAAAATTTTTGAGTATAATTTTGATGATAACATTAACTTATAATGCAATGTTAATAAGTACTAATGCTATGGTAAATGAAGGATTTAGTACTAGTAGATCGCAAAGTCCACAAACTGTAGAAGCAAATCTTTATAATGTTAAAAAATTACCATTTGTTTTTTTAGCTGCTGGGATAACTGCTATAAGTTCTATTTTGGCAGGCTTAATTGGTTATAAAATTGGGAATGACAGACGTGTAGCTGATGAAAAAGAGATAACTCTGGTTGGCTCTATATTCCCAGGGAATGAAGGCATGCCTGTGGGGGGAAAGGTGGTAACATATAGTCCAAGGTTACTTATATCTTCTTTTATTAATAAATTATTTAAAGTGGATATTCCAAAACTTTCGAAAGAAAACACTTTTCCCGCATCACATCTAGCTGCAATTGAATTTCAATTAAAAGTATATTCAGATCATTTTAATCGTAAAAATTCGTCGCTTGAAAGTAAAAAAATGGCAGATAAACTAAAAAATTTATCTATGGACATAGGAAGATATGTTGATGAATCAAATAAAAAGATACAAGCAGGATATTTAAAATCATTGTTGCAGGAAACTTTGGACTTAGTAAACGAAGCTGGAGCATTATCTGAAAAACTAGAAAAAGAGCAAAATAAGGCAGAATTATAAATTAAAAAAGCTAAAAAATACTTATTTTTATCGAATTAAGAAGTCCGACTTTTACTTGAATGTAAAGTCGGACTGTTAAAATATACAGCCTGCAAATAAAAAGTCAAGTATAAAATAAAAAAATTTAAAATCTCATAAAGGGTTAATAATAAATAACAAAACCAAGACCACCACATCAGTGCTGATCAAAATGGGAAATATATAACAGTAATCTTTACTCTGAGAGAGTAGATAAATATTCTTTCACCCGACCATAGTAAATTCTAAGAAATTTATTGGCACCGGCAGTCATGTAAACATAGTACGGCTTTCCTTGAGCACGTTTTTTGTCTAAAAATTGATATACAGGGTCATCAAGAGGCATGAGTTTCAAGAGAATGCACATTATCTGAAAGAGCGCTTTGCGTAAATTAGAATCTCCTCGTTTAGAAATTGGAACATTTTTTTGTTCATATGAACCAGATCTATTTACACCAGGATCTACACCTGCAAATGCGGTAATAGCACTTTTGTGGGTAAAACGTGAAACATCTCCAATTTCAGACATCAATTGAGGACCAAGAGAGGAACCAACTCCCGTCATATCCATAACGACAGGATATTTAGGAAGTTTGGAAGCAGTCTTGTTCATGAGAATTCGCAAAGATTCGATTGTTTGAGATGCAACATTAAGTTGATCAACAGCCTGCTTAACAATAAGCCTTGTAATGTCATCTTTAGGAAGTACGGGAACAAGTCCCTTAGATTTTTCATAGATTTCTTCAGCTTTTGATTTGCTAAATATATACTTCTTGTGTTTGCACCAATTTTGATAATGGCCAACAAAAGCATTTTTAGACATTTTACGAATACAATCCACATGATAGTATGTAGATGCAAAATCGACCCATTTCTGGTTACCATCACTACGTGCAGGGCTGCTAAAGTATGTATTAACACCGGGATAAGTTTGATCAAGGATGGCAATGAGATTATTTTTCATGGCTGTCTTATGTTTTATGTAAAAACAAAATTGGCGGTTCATGATTTTTAGCTGATTACGTAATTTATCCATAATACTATACGGTTTAAGATTATGCCATTTGTCAAGTGCATATCGAGCAATCTTAATGGCGTCAGCTTTATCAGATTTAACTTTGCGAAGAGTGTCATTATTAAAGTCTTTGATAAGTTTTGGGTTAATAGCACTGACAAAAAGATTTGCCTCTGAAAGCTGATGAGCTAGCGCTTCATAATAGCATCCCTTATGTTCCATTACTATTCGAGATTCACCTTCAACAGAGTTAATAAGTTTTACAAGTGAGTTTATGTCACTTGTTGTGTGCTTGATTTCAAAAGGTTTATAAACTACTTCACCAAATGGTTTTAAAATTGCAACCATACTTTTACCTTTAGAAACATCGATACCTACTGCATTCATGAATTTATCACTCCTTAAAAATTGATTACGCAATGGATAAATACCAGTTTTACTCATTGCTTATTCAATCTACTGTGGCGTGACACGAATGCGCTAAAAGCGATTCAACCTGCGTAAAACGAATGCTGCTAATGAGGAGCCGGTTATCAGTCTGTATGACGGACGCGAAGTCCAAGATGAACTTACAATATACCTATTGCTCCTTCATTATACAGCTTAAACAACAAGATGGATAATTCCTCACTGGATGCAAGGTTTATTACCCATATCTTTATTGTAGTAGATGAATTAGAAAAAGATATAATTGAATATATCGATTATTATAATAACAGAAGAATTAAGAGCAAACTAAAAGGAATGTCTCCTGTTCAATTTAGAGAACATTCCTTCTTAGCATTTTAATTATATTATCCAATTTTTTAGGGTCAGTACACTCTAGAAGCAAATCAATAAAGAAGTGAAATAAACTAAAATAAATAGAATTATTTTTTATGTCTAACGGCATCTGCTGTCTAAAGATAGTTGACAAAAATCTCAATATTTTATACACTAGTTCAGATGGTCGATGTGTATGATGATATATTTACTAAGGCATGAAAATTTATTTTAAAGAAAAATTAAAATATTTAACAGATTTATTGTTTAAATTATACAAAAAATATGAAGAAAAAGCTATAATAATACAACAAATAAAAAACAATAAATAAGAATTAAACTTTGTTATATTATTGAGATCGAAGCTTAAAGCTATTTTAAAAATAATCCAATGATGAATTATGAAACACGCATATGAATATTTACAA
>CADASU010000005.1 GCA_902790675.1 Oscillospiraceae bacterium
GAGAATTCATTTTCTCCATTTTTGCTTTATCGGATAAAACTTTACAAAATACACTTTTTACTTCCATGTGTTTCATAAATATTCTTCCTCCTTAAGCACCAAAATTCTATATCTCTAGACATAATTTGTTAATAAAAAACATATTTATTTATAAATCGTCAATAAATTTTATAAGAGTATATTAATTATTGTATATTGATTTGTCTTAAAAAGCAAATATTTTTGTTGATTATTCACATAAAATGTTTTTTGATTTAAATGCCATTATAGAGTATATATACGATTATTGTCGGTTGTTTTTTCAAAAAATATACTATTATTGACTCAGCATTTTCTTGTTCTATCTTTAATTTTTATGGATATTATGTTATAATATTAATTAGATTTTAAAAAGTAAGAGGTATAAATAAATGACTATAAATCAAATATTTTCTAAACACAAAAATAATATTTTAGAAAATAAATTTAAAAAAATGAATGAAATGCAAAAGCAAGCAATTTTTTCAATAAACGGGCCTTTGCTCATCTTAGCCGGTGCAGGATCTGGAAAAACTACGGTAATAGTCAACAGGATTGCATATATGTTAAAGTACGGAAACGCATATTTTAATGACAATATAGATGAGCTTCATTATAATTCTATAAAAAGCTTGATCGAACAAGATGAAAGCCAATTAGATAATTATATTATTAATCACGATTTATTAAAAAATAATCCTCCAAAACCATGGGAAATTCTAGCAATAACGTTTACAAATAAAGCAGCAACTGAGCTATGCGATAGACTACAACAAATTTTAGGCGATTGTGCAAACGATATAAATGCTGGTACATTCCATTCTCAATGCATAAAAATTCTTTATAGATACATAGATCATTTAGGTTATCAAAATAATTTTACAATATATGATACAGATGATAGCAAACGGGTAATTAAAGATATTTTGGCAAATATGAATCTAAATGATAAGATATATCCTCCAAAATCTGTACTATCCGAAATAAGTAAAGCTAAAGACAAATTCTTAACACCAAACCAATATGAACTACTAGCAGAAAATGATTTAAGAAAAAAAGAAATAGCTAAAATATATAAAAGCTATCAGAATTATTTGAAAAATGCTAACGCATTAGATTTTGATGATATAATATTTTTAACAGTGGAATTACTAGAAAAAAATCCAGACATACTTTCAAAATATCAAAATAAATTTAAATACATATTAGTTGACGAATATCAGGACACCAACCACGTACAATATAAATTAATAAAATTGCTGGCGATGCAACATCAAAATTTATGTGTTGTGGGAGATGATGATCAAAGTATATATAAATTTAGAGGAGCGACAATAGAAAATATATTAAATTTTGAAAAGCAAATGAAAAATGTAAAAACAATACGTCTTGAGGAAAATTACAGGTCCACCCAAAATATACTATCAGCCGCAAATCATGTGATTTCACATAATTCTGCAAGAAAAGGAAAAAATTTATGGACTAGTAAAGGAGACGGTGAAAAAATCAAAGAAATACATGTAGCAAATGAAAATGAAGAAGCCGAATATGTCTGCAAAGAAATTAACAACAATATATCAAATGGAATGTCATACAATGACCATGTTATTCTATATAGAATGAATGCACAATCAGCAAATATGGAAAGATTTTTGGTTAGAAATGCAATTCCATACCAAATTATTGGAGGAACTAAATTCTATGATCGCAAAGAAATTAAAGATGCATTAGCATATTTAACAATAATTAACAATAAAAATGATAATTTAAGATTAACAAGAATAATAAATGAACCTAAAAGAGGAATTGGAAGTGGAACTGTTTCAAAAATACAAAAAATATCAGATTCAATGAATACATCAATGTATGATATAATATCACAATCAGAAACATTTTCTACCCTATTAGGAAAATCAAAACAACTTAAAAATTTTCAATCAATAGTTGATAATTTGATAGCATGTGCTAAAAATATGTCTTTGCCAGATTTATTTGACGAAATTATGGATCAAACAGGATATATGCAATCATTAATAGAGCAGGGTGATATTACAAAATCTAGAATTGAAAATTTAGAAGAATTTAAAACAATTTTGATACACTTCGAAAATGAAAACGAAAACTCTACTCTATCTGATTTTTTAAATGAAATAGCTTTATACACAGATATTGACGATTTTAACTCAGATAACGACAAAATTTCACTAATGACATTGCATTCTGCAAAAGGATTAGAATTTAAAACAGTATTTATGATTGGTATGGAAGAAGGTATTTTTCCAGGAAATCAATCTAATAATATTGATGAAGAAATAGAAGAAGAAAGACGCTTGGCATACGTAGGTATAACAAGAGCTCAAAAACAATTATATTTAATTAATGCAGCTCAAAGAATGATATTTGGATCTACCAGATATTCAAAACCTTCTAGATTTTTAAATGAAATTCCAATTGAATACAAAGAAGTTACTGATACTATGGTTAAAAAATTCAATATCAAAGCTTTAACTAAACACAAACATACAATAAATATAAATAAAATTAATAAATCAAGCAATATAAGCAAAATACAAATCAACTTTAATGAAAAAGACTCAGTTGTTCATCCAGTCTTTGGAAATGGAACTGTAATATCCATAGTTCCTATGGGAAATGACCACTTAGTTGAAGTTGATTTTGAAAAAAAAGGCAGAAAAAAAGTTATGGCAAATTATGCTAAACTTAAAAAAGCTTAGTATATTATATTAATTAACAGATACTTTATTTTAAGTATATATTTTTAACAAAAAAATGAAAGGATATGTTAAAATGAATTCACAAAAATTAACACAAAAATCGACTGAAGCAATTCAATCAGCACAAGAACTAACAATAAAAAACAAAAACTCTACTCTAGACGTATATCATATATTACTTGCATTAATTACACAGCAAGATGGCCTTATACCAGAATTACTAAAAAAACAAAAAATAAACTTAAATAATTTTGTTTTAACAATTCAAAAAGAAATAAATAAACTACCACAAATTGGTCAGTATAATCAGGATTCAAGTAATATATATGTTTCTAGTGAAGTAGATGAAATTTTAAATTATTCTGAAAAAATAGCCGATTCTATGAAAGACGATTATATATCTGTTGAACATATTTTTATTGCTATACTTGAAAAATCTAAAAAATTAAAAGAAATATTTAAAATTTTTAACATAAATAAGGATGATTTCGTAAAAATATTATCACAAGTTAGAGGCTCCGTTAGAATCACTAATGACACTCCAGAATCATCATACGACGCATTAAAAAAATTTGGAATTAATCTCGTAGAATATGCAAAAACAAAAAAAATAGATCCAGTAATAGGTAGAGATGATGAAATTAGAAACGTAATTAGAATTTTATCGAGGAAGTCTAAAAATAATCCCGTATTAATTGGTGAACCTGGTGTTGGAAAAACTGCGATTGCCGAAGGTCTCGCTCAACGAATCGTTAGAGGCGACGTTCCAAATTCGCTTAAAAACAAGATTATTTTTTCACTAGATATGGGCTCTTTAATTGCGGGTGCAAAATTTAGAGGAGAGTTTGAAGAAAGACTTAAGGCTGTGCTTTTGGAAATAAAAAAGTCCAATGGAAAAATTATAATGTTCATAGACGAACTACACACAATAGTTGGTGCAGGAAAAACTGAAGGATCTATGGATGCAGGAAACTTGCTAAAACCAATGCTTGCTAGAGGTGAGCTACACTGCATTGGAGCAACAACTTTAGATGAATATAGAAAATATATAGAAAAAGACCCTGCACTAGAACGAAGATTTCAGCCCGTATTAGTTAAACAACCAACCGTAGAAGATACAATTGCAATCCTTCGTGGCTTAAAAGATCGCTATGAAATATACCATGGAGTAAAAATTCAAGACCAAGCTATTATAACTGCAGCAACTTTATCAGACAGATATATTACTGACAGATTTTTGCCAGATAAAGCAATAGACCTTATAGATGAAGCATGTGCAATGATAAGAACTGAAATAGATTCTATGCCAACAGAATTAGACATTATTCAAAGAAAAATAATTCAGCAAGAAATTGAAGAAGCTGCCCTAAAAAAAGAAAAAAATAATATATCACAAGAACATCTTATTGATATTCAAAAAGAGCTGTCAGATCTTAGAGCACAATTTAAAACACTAAAAACAAAATGGGAAAATGAAAAATCAACAATAGAAAAAGTCCAAAAGTTAAGAGAAAAACTTGAACAGCTTAATTCAGACATTGAACAAGCCGAGCAAAAATATGATTTAAACAAAGCAGCTGAACTTAAATATGGAAAACTTCCTGAACTAAAAAAGCAACTTGAGGAAGAGGAAAAAATAGCAGTTAATCTACTAAAATCTAGGTCTCTTTTAAGAGACAAAGTAACTGAAAAAGAAATTGCTCAAATCATAGAAAGATGGACAGGCATTCCAACATCAAAACTTATGGAAGGTCAGCAAGAAAAAATTCTTAAACTTCCAGATATACTCCATCAAAGAGTAGTGGGACAAGATGAAGCAATAACAAAAGTAACCGATTCAATAATAAGATCCAGAGCAGGAATACAAGACCCAAATCGTCCAATAGGTTCGTTTTTATTTTTAGGACCAACTGGTGTTGGAAAAACCGAACTTGCAAAAACTTTAGCAGCAAATTTATTTGATGATGAACGAAATATTGTACGAATTGATATGACCGAATATATGGAAAAATATTCTGTAAGCAGGCTCATAGGTGCTCCTCCAGGATATGTTGGCTATGAAGAAGGAGGTCAATTAACTGAGGCAATTAGAAGAAAACCCTATTCTGTTATATTGTTTGATGAAATTGAAAAAGCTCATCCTGATGTTTTCAACATTTTGTTGCAAGTCTTAGATGATGGCAGAATAACCGACTCACAAGGCCACACAGTTGATTTTAAAAACACTATAATAATATTAACTTCAAATCTTGGATCCGAAATTCTTCTTGATGGAATAGCAGATGATGGAGAAATTACACAAAATGCCAAAAATGACATTAAAAATATACTAAAGCAGTCTTTCAAGCCAGAATTTCTAAACAGATTAGACGAAATTGTGTTATATAAACCCCTATCCAAAAATGATATTACTCAAATTTTAAATATACAAATAAACTCACTAAATCAAAGACTATCAAATAAACAAATAACCTGTGAATTAACAAACGAAGCTAAACAATTTGTAATAGATAATGGATATAACCCAATATATGGCGCTAGACCATTAAAGCGGTTTATTCAAAGACATATTGAAACCGAAATAGCCAAAGTCATTTTAAGCGATAATTTATCTTACGGCGAAAACATAGTTGTAGACTACACAGATGACAAAATTAAAATTAGTCATTATAAAAAATAACAAATAAAAAGATCTAAATCTATTCAAAAGGTTTAGATCTTTTTATTTATTAATATATATCATAAAACTAATATTGTTTTCCCTTCTCTATCATTTCTTGGGCTGTTTTCAATGTTAAATTTGTAATAGAACCAGCTGACATAATACGAGCAACTTCTTTTATTCTGCCTTCTTCATCTAATTCATTTACTTCTGCAAACGAACGTCCATCAACAGCTTTCTTTGATATTTTAAAATGTTCATCTGCTAGTGCAGCTATTTGAGCCAAGTGTGTAACACAAAGAACTTGTCTGTTTTTAGACGCCTGCTTTAATTTTAAACCTATCTTTTGAGCAGCAGAACCAGACACTCCTGTATCAACCTCATCAAAAACCAAAGTGGGAATTTTGTCCTTTTCAGCTAAAGTGTTTTTAATTGACAACATTATTCTGGAAAGTTCACCGCCTGATGCAATTTTGCTAATAGGCTTAGGAGGCTCACCAACATTAGTGGAAATTAAAAATTCTACATTTTCTAGTCCAAATATGCTTCTCTCGCAAGGAGACACTAAAACTTCAAACTTAACGCCTTTCATATCTAAAAATTCAAGTTCTTGAGCAACATTTTCGGCAAATCGCGCTGCAACAATTTTTCTTTCTTCTGACAACATTTTACCCAATTCTTCAACTTGTTTCATCTCAGATTTTTGGGATACTATTAATTCACTCTGCCTTACATCATACATTTCTATTTTTTCAAGCTCAGATTTCAAAAAAGCCAGCTTATTGTTAACATCATCAATTGTTGGACCATATTTACGCTTAATTTTAAAAATTTCGTCCAATCTACTTTCAATAGCATCCAATTTATTCGGATTAAAATCTAAATTTTGACATTTATTACCTATGTCATAAGATATTTCTTTTATTTCAAAGAGCATTTCTCTAAGCTTCTCAGAATATGCAACAATATCATCATAATAAGCCGCAGCAGTATCTAAATGAGAAACGGCATCACCCAACATATCCACAATTCCATTGATATCATCATCGCCAGATAAAAGCTGGTGCACCACATTCAAATTTTCCAAAATTTTAGCAGAATTTCTTATTGATCTAGAATCGCCTTCAAGTTCAACATCCTCCCCTTCTTCAATATCTGCCTGTTCTATTTCATTAATTTGATTAGTAATAGTTTCAATTTTTTCCGATTTCAAAGCCTGATCTGCCTTTATATTGTCTAACTCCAAATTAATCTTTTTTAAATATGAAAAATGATACTGATATCTATTTAACAGCCCATTTAAATCACCATAATTATCAAGTATATTCAAATGCTTTTCTTGAGAAAGTAAAACCTGATTATCGTGTTGCCCATGAATATTTACTAAAAGATCTCCAAGCTCCCTAAGAACTGAAATGTTTATTGGCATGCCATTGATTCTTGCTGTAGTTTTTCCATCAAAAGAAATATCTCTCTGAACAATTAGCTGATCTTCAGATGCATCCCAACCATATTTTTCAGAAAATTTTTTAACTTCTTCAGACAAATCTTGAAAAGTTGCTACAACTACTGCTTTTTTTTCGCCATTTCTAACCATATTTTTAGAACATCTTCCACCCAGTATAGCATTTATAGCATCAATAACTATAGATTTGCCTGCGCCTGTCTCGCCAGTAAACAAATTCATACCCTTACCAAATTCTATTATAATCTTTTTTACAATCGCTAAATTTTGTATATATAAGTTTACTAACAAGACTCTCTTCCTCCCATTTCAAAAAAGATTTTCAAAATAAAATGAAAAAATTAATTAGGCAAAAATTTTTTTCTAACCAAATCAAAAAAAGGAATATCCTCCAAATAAACCAACTTCAATTTTTTATCACTTTTTCTAATTTTAACCTCAGATCCTTTATCAAGTAAATCTAATTCAACCCCGTCTACAACCATGTGTGTTTTATTTCGATTTCCAATTTTAGCAACAAGCTCCGCATTTTTAGAAAATAAATATGTTCGTGATGCTAATGAATGCGCACAAATCGGGGCCATAGAAATAAAATCCAAATTAGGGTCAGCAACCGGCCCACCATTAGCCAAAGCATATGCCGTAGACCCAGTTGGTGTTGAAAATAAAACCGAATCAGCTCTATATTCTATAACAAAATTATCGCTCTCAAAAACTTTTAGATCAATTAGACTTCCCAAAACAGGCTTTGTAAATACAACATCATTTACAGCTATATATTTATTTTTATTATATTCCACTTCCAGCAGCATTCTCTTTTTTTCATTATATTGATTTTTTAAAATTTTTTCAAGTTTTTCTAAATCATGGCGCTCCAATCCACATAAAAATCCCATATGCCCAGAATTTATTCCTAAAACAGGTATATCATACTTTGCAGCATGTTCAGAAGCTGCAAGTATTGTTCCATCTCCACCAACTGCAATAATAAAATCATATGTGCATATATTATTTATATCATCAGCAACAGCGCATTTCTTAAAAAAGTCGAAAACATTTCTTTCAACAGCACATTCACACCCCAAAGCATTCAAAATATGTATTGCCTTTTTTGCATTATCAATTGCTTCTAATTTGCTATTATTTATAACAAAAAAAATTCTCATATAATAAATAATCCCCTTACAATAAAATAAATAAAAATTAAATTCATTTTTTCTTTGCATTCAAATTATAATGAGAACTCTCCACTAAATCACTGATTAAATTTCTATCACAACTTTCAAAATCGCCTTTTTTTATAGTAAATAAATACTCTATGTTTCCTTCAGGCCCTTTAATTGGAGAATAATCCATATAAATAACACTAAAGCCTATCTCAACACAAAAGTCAAATATTTTACATAAAACAGATTCATGAACTTTTGCATCTCTCACAACGCCTTTTTTTCCAACTTGATCCTTGCCTGCTTCAAACTGAGGTTTAACTAAAACAACCGCCATAGCATTCTCTTTTAAAAGTTCATATAAAGTAGGTAAAATTAAGGTCAAAGAAATAAAAGAAACATCAACTGACGCAAAATCAATTTCATCTAAAATTCGATCACGAGTCAAATAACGAGCATTTGTTCTTTCCAAGCTAATAACCCTATCATCGATCCTCAATTTCCAAGCTAACTGACCATAGCCAACATCAACAGCATAAACCTTACTCGCCCCATTTTGTAACATGCAATCGGTAAAACCACCAGTAGACGCACCTATATCTAAGCATACATAGTCATCTAGCCTTAAGCTCAAATTAGAAATAACTTTTTCTAGTTTAAGTCCTCCCCTACTAACATACTTAAGCGTAGACTTAATTTTAATATTGCAATTCTCTTTAACCATATCACCAGCTTTTTCAGCACGATTCCCATCCACAATAACCATTCCACTCATTATTAAAGCTTTAGCTTTTTCTCTAGATTGAGCTAACCCTCTACTAAAAATTAATTGATCTAACCTTATTTTTTTCAAATATTATCCCCTTTCATTAACAACTAAAGCTTTACGATCACGAACATTAACACAGTCGCTAATAATTTTTTCCATCATGCTTTTATAGTCTAAACCTAAAGACTCTAACGCAGAATATATACGCGATTGGGGAACAAAAGAATTATCTATTGCAGTTAAATTCCATTTGCCATTAAAACCCAACTCAACTAAGTCTGAAATCATATGCTCACCAATTCCTCCACGCTTAATTCCTTCTTCAAAAAAGAAAATTTTACGAAACTTCATTAATTCATATAAAACTTCCTTTTCTATTGGACATATTTTTCCAAGTTTCATTACGGCAACATTAATTCCATTATTCAGCAATAGTTTTTTTGCTCTAATAGCTTGTCCAACGAGTCTCCCATATGTAACAATTACAATATCCGATTTTCCTATAACTCTATAATCACAATAAGAATCATCAAAATTCGAAACTATAGTATCTTCCTCTCCCTTAGGATATCTTATAGAAACCAATCCATTTGTTTTATAAAGAGCTCTACTAAGCATTCCTTTTAATTCTAAATAATTGCAAGGAGAATATACAGTCATATTGGGAATAGATGTTAAAAACGCAGTATCAAACACTCCTTGATGTGTTTCGCCATCCTCACCTACAATTCCTGCTCTATCTACACATAACAATATATGTTCATTTTGTATTGCAGCATCGTGCAAAATTTGATCATAACTTCTCTGCAAAAATGTAGAATATACAGCAAAAACTGGCAGCATTCCATTTGCTCCTAGCCCAGCAGCATAGGTTACAGCGTGCTCTTCTGCGATACCAACATCAAAAAACCTATCAGGGAAATTTTTTCTAAAATTACATAAACCAGTGCCCTGTTCCATAGCAGCAGTTATTGCACAAATTTTTTCATCTTTATCTGCAAGATTGCAAAGCTCTCTGCCAAAAACTGTAGAAAATGAACTTTTACTTTTTGAAGTTACAACTCCATATTTAATATTAAACGGGCCCACTCCATGATATAAGTCTGGATTGTTTTCTGCCTTACTATAGCCTTTTCCTTTCTTGGTAAAAACTTGTATTAAAGCTGGCTTATCTGTTTGATTAGCCCAATTTAAAGCTTGAAATAATTCGGATAAATTATGACCATCAACAGAACTTAAGAATGAAAAACCAAGGTCGGTAAAAAAATCAGATTTATATACTATTTTTTTTATTGCTTCTTTAGAATCTCTTATTTTATTTTTAGCAATTTCACCAACTAATGGAATTTTGTCTAAAACATCTTCTACTGCAACTCTAGTCGAAATATACGCTTGATTAGCTCTCATATTAGAAATATATCGAGAAAATCCACCAACCGTTTTAGAAATAGACATATCATTATAATTCAATATTACTATCAAATTATTTAAATCAGAAACATTATTTAATGCTTCATATGCCATGCCTCCGGTCAATGCACCATCTCCAATTACAGCTATAATTTTATTACTAGTCTTCTTTAAAATTTCCGCCCTAGCAAATCCACAAGCTGCAGATAATGAGGTAGAAGCATGGCCCGAAATAAAAACATCATGTTCGCTTTCAAAAGGCTTTGTAAAGCCAGATATTCCATTTTGTTTTCTTATGCTATCAAAAACATTATATCTTCCAGTTAACAGCTTGTGAGCATAGCATTGATGTCCAACATCCCAAATAATTTTATCATTTGGTGAATTAAACTCTTTGTGAAGTGCAACAGCAATTTCAACAACTCCCAAATTAGATGCAAGATGTCCACCATTACAAGACACAGTTTCAATTATTTTTTTGCGAATTTCTTTACACAACGCCTCAAGTTCTTTAATAGATAACAAATTCAAATCATCTGGAGATTCAATAGTGCTTAGCATTTTATAATTACTCATAAATTACCAGTGGACCTAATAAATAGCCACTGCAACACCACCTTGTTTTTTAAAATTTATTTCGGAACAACTAACGCTATAACTATTCCCAGCAATGCTCCACCTAAAACTTCTAACGGAGTATGTCCCAGCTTTTCTTTTAATTTTTTCATATCTTCATCATCTTCTTCAATGTATTCAAAGTTATCTGATTTTTTACTAAATATTCTCAATTTATTTTTTATTTCTTTTTGGTGTACATCTGGAATATCCAAAACATCTACAACCCTATTTAATACTCTAGCCTGTTCACCAGAAGATCTTCTTACGCCTGTTGCATCATACATAACTACAACAGCTAAAACAGCTGATATAGCAAACATTGGAGAATCCACTCCGCATTCTCTACTAACGGCAATTGCAAGCGAACAAACAGTGGCAGAATGTGCGCTAGGCATTCCGCCCGACCCAAACAAACGCTCAACATCAAAGCGCTTTTCTACTATAAAAACAAATAATGTTTTCAAAACCTGTGCAACAATCCATCCCACAAATGCACAAATCAAACAATAATTATAAGAAAATAATTTACTAGATATGTTAATTAATTCCATATATTTCTCTCCAACCAAACTAAAACTTTCAATTTAATGATCTCTATGTAATAAAAAGTTAGTCAAATCCATAAGAAATTGATTATTAGGTAATTTACTAAGTTCTGAAATAGCATTTTCAGTATATTTCTTAGCTTTCATTTTAGTTTTTCCCATGCCTAATAAAGAAACACTATTTACTTTTTTTTGTTTTCTATCGCTGCCCACTGGCTTCCCTAATATATTTTCATTTCCACTAACATCTAATATATCATCACATGCTTGAAAAGCTAAGCCCAGCGACAGTCCATATTGGTTCAATATATTAAGATCACGTTCACCAACTTTAGCTGCAATTCCTCCCAAACAACACGCTGCTTGTATTAAAGCTGCCGTTTTTCTTTTCTGCATAATTTCAACAATTTTCTCATTTGCTCCATTTTCTTCAATAAACATGTCCATCACTTGCCCACCAATCATTCCATCAATACCAGACATTTTGCTAAGAACACTACATGCTTTTAATATGCTAGTTTCACTTACGCCAATTTTTTTTGCCAAAAGCAAAACCTCAAATGCAGAGCAAAAAAAACTATCCCCCGTCAAAACAGCTGTTGCCTCATCATATTTTATATGGCAAGAAGGCTTTCCTCTACGCAAATCATCATCATCCATGCAAGGCAAATCATCATGTATTAAAGAACCAACATGAATAAACTCTATAGCACACGCAAACGGAATTGCTTTTTTAGCATTTCCTCCAAACATTTCGCAAACTGACAAAGTTAAAACAGGCCTTATTCTTTTTCCGCCGCCCATAATGCTATATCGCATGGACTCACAAAGACGTTCCGACAAAGTATGTGTTGATGGCAAAATATTTTCTAGTCCATCATTAACCATTTTAACATATCCATCAAATTTTTCTTTAAAACTCACAATACTACTCCTTAGTCTTTATATCATTTAAATATTCTACCTTTAATTTAGCGCTATTCAACTCATTCTTACATTTTGAATACAGTTTAACACCGTCAGCATATAATTTCAAATTATTTTCTAGTGTTTCATCACCATTTTCTAATTTTTCTAAAACCATTTCTAATTTCTCAAAAGCTTCATCAAAAGACATATTGTCAAATTTAGAATTCATTACTAAATCTCCAATCAACATTTTAAAATAGTAAATATATATTTTATAATTTTCTTATAACCTTAACAGCACATTCACCATCAGCCATTTTTATTTTAAAAATATCACCTAATTGCATATTATCAACAGAATTAATAATGCCATTATTATCATCAACAACCATTGAATAGCCTCTTTTTAAAATTTGCATAGGACTTAAACTATCTAATAAAACTTTATTTTTTTGTAAGCTATCATAATCTACTTGTAAAATATCATTAACTGCAGAATATAATCTTAACGACAAATCATTTAATCTATCATTTAAATTTAATATATGGGAATAAGGAGATAAATAATTAAGTTTATATTTAAAGTCAAAAAAAGCAGTCTCATATTTATTAATTACATTTTTAATGCATATGTTAATGCGCTCCATAATATAATTTATATGCCTTTTTATTTCTCGAATATCTAAGCAAACCAACTCAGCAGCAGCGGACGGCGTAGGCGCTCTCAAGTCAGAAACTAAATCTAATAGACATCTATCAGTTTCATGCCCAACCGCAGATATAACAGGAATGTTTAGTTTATAAACTTCTCTCAAAATACTCTCATCATTAAAAGAACTTAAATCTTCAGCAGATCCTCCACCTCTAGCAATAATCAAAACATCTGGACTATCAACCGCTACGATCTTTAACGCACTCAATATGGAATCAACAGAATCTTTTCCTTGAACAAGAGCAGGATATACTCTTACACTTAACATAGGCATACGTCTAGATAATATATTTATTATATCCTGCAAAGCAGCGCCATCCGGAGCAGTTATAACACCTATAATTTTGGGCCTTTTAGGAATAGGGCGTTTTTTATCCGAATCGAACAAGCCTTCATTCATAAGCTTTAAAGTTAAATCATCCAGATTCTTTTGTATCGATCCATAACCGTCTTTAATCATTTTTACAGCATAAATTTGATATATTCCGTCTCTTTCATATACCCCCACATTTCCCGTAACAATAACAGACATTCCGTTTTTAGGAAAAAATTCAATTTGGTCTGCATACTCATTAAATATAACACACCTAATAGATGATTTTTCATCTTTTAAAGTAAAATACATATGCCCAGATTTATGACAAACCAAATTAGATATCTCACCCTTGGCAGATATGTTATAAAATATTTCTTCATAGGAAAAAATTTTTTTTATAAATTCATTAATATCAGAGACCGTATAACAGATCATTATCTACCCACCACATAAAACAAATCACAATATTTTTACAAACTCAGTCAATTATTTAATAGATCTTACAAAATTACCAAGAATTCCATTCACAAAAGCAGGCCCATCATCAGAAAAATATTTTTTTGCTAACTCTACAGCTTCATTTATGGAAACAGGCGGATCTACATCATCAACATATAATATTTCATATACAGACACTTCCAATATTGCACGCAAAACGTTAGATATTCTATTTATATCCCATTTTTTTAAAAGCGGCTCAATTTTTTTGTCAATTTCATCTCTATTTTGCAAAACACCGGCAATAATTTTTTTTGAATATCCGTTCATGCTTATTTCTCCCACTTCATTAGCTATGTTAATTAATTCATCAACTTCCAAGTTCAAAAAAAGAGACTCAAAAACCAACAAAAAAGCATTTTCTCGTGCCTTATGTCTTTTCATAAACTTTAAACCATTACCTTTCTATAATTGATTAAATAACATTAAACATATAAAAACTAGTCAGAACACAATCCAGCAGCGTATATATTCACACGTGAAACTACTAAACCTGTCATATTTTGAATAGCATTTTTTATCTTAAGTTGCACCTCTTCACAAACTTTTTGCACAGAATAGCCAATTTTTATAGTAATAGCACAATTTACTTCAACAGTTCCACTATTCATTTCAAAATAAACTTTACCATTATTGTTTCTTTTTAAAATATATTGTTTCAAATCAAAAGGTAATTGCACTAAGCTTTTAACGCCTTTAATACCTGATATTTTTTTTTCAATTATTGTTTCTAAAGCTTTTGTAGAAATATTTAAATTACCAATAACTTTACCGTTATTTTTCAATTTCATTGTATTAAAATCCCCCTCCACAAAATACCATATGGAACTATTGTATCATATCATAAAATTTATTACAACTACAAATATATTGTGTTTTCACAAATACAAACATTTTAAACAAACTTTTAACTACTTTTAACAAAGTTTAATATTTCACCAGCCTTTTCAACTCCAACACCAGCAACTTTGGAAATTTCTGCAATATCTGCATTTAGTAATTCATCTTTAGATTTAAAATGTTTTAAAATTTTAAGTGCCCTTTTTTCTCCTATGCCATTAATTTCCATTAACTTGATTTCAAAATTTGTTTTTTTTCTAATTTTTCGCTGATAAGATATAGTATATCTATGAACCTCATCCTGAATTCTAGTTAGTAATGAAAAAGCACTTTTAAAAGAAGTTATAGAAATTTCTCCTCCAAATCCACTAATAGCCCTAGTTTTGTGCTTACTATCTTTCACCATTCCAAAACATGGAACATTAAAATTCTCCTTTTCTAAAACTTCTTTAACAGACATAATGTGTCCTTTTCCACCATCAATCAAAATTAAATCAGGAACTGTTTTAAAACTTTCATCATTTGCCTTCCTATATTCCTTTATTCTCCTATATATCATTTCTTTCATAGATCCGTAGTCATCTCTTATATTAATCGTTCTGATTTTAAATTTTCTATATAAATTTTTTGCAGGCAATCCGTTTTCAAAAACAACCATTCCTCCAACAATCCCAGTATTCCCTAAATTAGAAATATCATATGCTTCTATACGAGCTGGCGGATTTTTTAATTTTAAAATTTCTTGTAATTGTTGCAACCCTCCCATTTCCTTAGATTTATATTTTAAACGAGATACCAAATATTCAGTCGCATTTGAATTTGCCATTTCAACCAGCTTTTTTTTGTTTCCTTTTTTCGGTATAATTATTTTAACTTTTTTCCCCGTTTTATTCTGTATATAACTAGAATATAGGTCCAAATCCAAACCATCATAATCCATTAAAATAATATCAGGCATTTCACCATAATTTTCTGAATAATAACTAGCAATAAAATTTTCAATTGAACTATCTAATTCGCTAATATTATTAAAAATATGACTGTCTTTATCTACAATATGACCATTTCTAAATTTTAAAATAACAAAACAAATCTTATCTTTAATAACTGCAAATGAAATAACATCAATATTTTTGTCATCATCTAAATATATTTTTTGAGATTGATTTATTTTTTCAATTGCATTTATTCTATCTCTAAATTTTATAGCCTTTTCAAAGTCTAAATTTTTAGCAGCCTTATCCATCTCATACTTCATATTTTCCAAAGAAGAAACACTGCCGTTTTTAAGATATTTTACTGCGCTATCTATAATGTCATTATATTCTTTTTCAGATATATTTTTACAGCAAACACCCATACATCTTTTTATATAATAGTTAAGACATGGCCGATTACTTACCTTAGTTTCACCAAATTTTTTCGAACAAGTAGGCAACATAAAAATCCTATTAATCTCATCAACAGCTTTTCTAACCGCAAATGAGCTAATATAAGGCCCTATATACTGAGCGTCATCAGAATTTTTTCTCATGGATAATGATATTCTAGGAAATTTATCATTGGAAATTTTAATATAATGATATCCCTTATCATCTTTAAGCAGAATATTATATTTGGGATTATATTGCTTTATTAAGCTGCATTCTAAAATTAAGGCTTCAAATTCAGAATCAGTTACTATAAAGTCAAAGTCTTCAACATGTGATACCATCTTTTTTACCTTTTCATTTTGTAATGATAAATTCCTAAAGTAACTAACCACTCTGTTTTTTAAAACCTTAGCTTTACCAACATATATAACTTTGCCATTAGTGTCTTTCATTATATACACTCCGGGACTTTGAGTTAATCGGAGCGCTTTATCTTTCAGTCTTTCTATATCATGCATAGCATATCTTATCTCCAATTTCTATGTAATAAAACAAATCTAACCTTAAGTATATATTATACTATTAATATACAAAAATAACAAAAGACTCTCTAAAAAATTTTGAGAGTCTTTCTATTATAAATTAACTATAAGTTTACGCTGCATCTTTATTTACCGCATATTTATTATTGGCAGCAAAATCATATAAAATATTATCCATCTCGTTTAAATATAAATGTCTATTTTTTTCATCTTCATTTATTAAAGTGGCTAAGCATATTTCCGGATCATGCATTGTAGTTATATTATCAATATTTTTAATGAAAATATAAAAATATCTATAATTGGCAATTTTATTAACTGATATTAATAAATCACTAATGCCTTTTTCTAAAGTATCTATTTCTTCTCTGCTAACTTGTTTATCAGGATTTATTTTACTTTGCTTTAAATTATACTCTACAAACGTGCTTTCAACAACATTTCTGACTATTTCTTTTAATTTAGAATTACTTATTGCAACCTTTCCAACCAAAGCAGATTTACTATTTTCATCTAAAAATGTTCCTAATGAATTATGTAATGCTTTTATAAATACTTCATCCGACTGAACAAGCCCTACAAATCGAGCAACAATATCTTCATGCTCAGAATATGCTAATCGTTTATATTTCACAATCTTTTGGATATGCATATGTTTATCCTTAGAATATTTTTCAAAAATATTATTAGATATCATTTTGAAAAATGCATTTAAAAATTTAGACTGCGTGCTTATGTCCTCTGAAAACCAATTACAACCATATGTGTGAAATTTATCAGCTTTATATTCTACTTTATCCTTACCATAAACATTAGTACACATTTTACCTAAAATGGTTTTCACCATATTAATTTCTTCTGGTTTTCTTTCTTCAAGAAGTTTATGATCTACTCCAGGTCTTAAAAATCCCCATTCACTTAGCGCCAATTTAGTAACAAAATCATCATCATTAATTATATTATGAATATTATAATATTTTCCACACTTATTACTTATTTCCTCGCTATAGCCCATAGGTGCTTCAAATGTGTAGGTATATATATCATCTCTATCTATATTTACATCTTTATTATAGTTAACCAAAGCTCCCGCACAATCATATGAATTGCAAGAATCATTGTATAGTTTTCCAACCAATCCTGCTACTGCTCCACCTCTACTATATCCAACTATCCAAAATTTTAAATTTTTTCCAATTCCTTCGGTGCTATTAATATAATTATCCACAAACTTTTTAGCTGCCATAGCTGCATTGTCAAATCCACGATGGTTACCAGTAGAACCTGTTAGCATATTATTTGCCCACTCAGCTTCATATCCTCCTCCTCTAACTATAATAGGAATCAATGTATATTTTTTACCATCAATATGTATTTCTTTATTAGCCGTTGCAACTCCTATTGTATTTGCAGTAGGTTTAATTTCAAAGTCTTGGTTTACTTGTATATCTTTAAAACCTATATTTGCAAGCAATTCTTTTACATTTTTACTTTGATGTTGATAATCGGTTCCCACATTACCTTTATTGGCAAATGCTGAAAGTTCCAAACAAAGTGACATGGTTGCAAGACTAGAATTATATTGCGATGACGAATTTTTAAAATATGAGTCACTATAAACATATGGAAGCTTATTAGCTATATCAGATTCTTTCTGAAAAACTCCAGAAATAGTGCAAGAGCCATCACAATTTTCATCTCCACAACCACAAGCATACACATTAAAAAATACTGTAAAAATTAAAATTAAAGAAATTACAAGAGAAAGGCAATTCATTGTTTTTGTTCTTACCATTTTAAACAACTCCTTACTCAAAGCAAACACCTAAAATTTATTTTTAATATTTTTTTAAGTGTATCATCAATGTATTAACAATATATTAACAAATTGTTAACTTTTGTAAAATACGTAAAATTTTAATATATAATTTTATAATTTTTGTGCAGTTTTAACAAAAAGCAAAATCCCATGCTTTTCTACATGAGACTCTTACTATATCATAATAAATATTATGCTTTCGCTCTCCACCATTTTGACCAACCACTAAACACATGGCCAGCAAAATCTTTAGTTGCGTCCATTATATTTTTAGTTTCATGTATAGGAGACGTTATAAACCTAACTCCAGTCTTAAGTCCTTTACCTAACATACCAATAGCTCTTGCTCCTGCACTTTTAGACCTTTTCTTTTCTTTTTGTTGTTTCTCAAAAGCTAGCGCCCTATTTATACCATGTATAGAATATTTAGAAGTAATATCAAAAAAACTATCGTCTTTCACTTCTTGCTTTATATTTTGTTTACTTTCTTTCCTATACTCTTTTTTGCTTTCTCTCGGGTTTTCTTTTTTTATTTGTTCATACTCTCTCTTTACCTTTTCTATTTCAGCATCATCAAAATAATCTATAAATTCATCACTACCATCAATTATCTCATATTCTTCTAATACATCGTCAATTCCATTAAAAAAATCCTTACTTATCTTTTTAATCTGTTCAATATATAACTCTTTGTTTTTGTCTTTACTAATTAAAGTTGCTAAATGTAATTCAGGCTGATGCATTTTGAAAATCGCTGATCTATTCAGCCAAGCATAAACAAAAAATGGAAGCTCAGTATTGTGATCTAAACCTTTTAAAAGGTCTAATATTGCTTGTCTTTCTTCAGCACTAAAATTAATTTTCGATATTTGGCTAAACCTATCTACAATATTATTAAATGGTGCATCCATATAATTTGTATTGAAGACAGCTGCGAGTTTTATCCTCGCTAAATCAGCTTTACAATTATCACATATATCCTCTTTTACTTTTGTTAAATTATTCTTATCTGACATAAAATAAGAAGCTAATTTGGAAAAAGTTTCCTGATATCTAGTAGCAAAAAACTCCCTATTTGTCATTTTCTGCCAGTCTTTATTTAATTTACCTCCGCGCGCCCTAGTAATCGATCTGTTGAAAGTATCTATAATCCTATCACTAAATTCAGAATAATAACGAATTCCATATTTAAATATATTATCCTTAAGTTCGTTGCCTACATATCTAATTGCATATTCTTTGCTTTTTTTCTTTTCTTCTTCACTTTTTTTGTCCCATTTTGCCTTACTTACTTTATTTATTAAAAATTCATGTAAAATGGACTCCATATCTCTAATATCGCTATCTTCCCTACCTTTTAACAATTTATGTTCTACTCCAGGCCTAGCAAATCCCCAATCCTTTGGTGCAACCTTAGTAACAAAATCATCATCATTTATTATATTGTGAATATTATCATAAATTGCTCTATGTTTTTTCTCTGATTTAGAACACGGTATATTTCCGTCGTATTCTTGCAAACCAGAGCCATTAAGTACGTTCATAGCCATGGGAGATTCAAAAGTATAAACATACAAATCATTAGGATTTATTTCTATTTTTTTTCTATATTTCTCTAAAGTTCGCACATTTTCTTTACCAATATATCTATTATAATACTCTTCATCACTGCAATTTTGGCTTTCTTTATTTAATTCGTTCAATGTTGTAGAAATTTCTTTATTAAACTTAACACCCATTAAGCCCGCAACCGCTCCACCTCGGCTATAACCAACTATCCAAATTTTTACTTTGCCTTGAATACTGTTTGTTTTACTTATATATTCATCAACAAATTGTTTAGCTTTTGTTGCTGCTATATCGAAGCCTTCATGGTCTCCTGACTTTCCAACTTTAGCATTACCTGCCCACTCGCTGTCATACCCTCCACCTCTTATAACTACAGGCACAAGGGTATATTCTTCATTATTTGATTTTATTTTTTTATTAGCCGCAACAACACCTACAGTATCAGATTCAGCTTTACGCTTATAGTCATCATTTTCTTCTATATCTTCAAAACCCAATTCTTCTAATGCTTGTTTTGCATTTTTAGCTTGATCAGAATAATCTGACTTGCTTGCCGATTTGTTTGCAAAACCAGACAATTCTAAAGCCAAAGAAGCAGTAGCAAGTGAACCATCATATTCAAATGAACTTTTACTAAAATAATCATCATTATAAACTAATGGCAACCTTTTTGAGCTTGATTCCCCGCGCTGAACAGTAATGACTCTATTGCCGTCATAAGCTGAAACAAATAGGCTCGGTGTTAAACAAGTAGCAACAGACAAAATTGCTGCAATCATTCTCTTAACATTTTTTAACATTTGCATACACTTTTAATTCCTCTCATGTAATTGTAACTATTTAAGATTTTCTGCTTACTATCAGAATATTATATACTTTTTTTGTTAATTATATAAGAACAAATTGTAAACTTTTTGTTAACAATAAGTGATAAAAACAAAAAGTTCTTGCAATAAATGCAAAAACTCAAAAATAAAAATATAAAAAATAATAGTATTTACTACTCTTTAAAACCATTCTCAATTAACTCCACTAAAGCCTCTAAAGCTGGTCTTTCGTCTATTCCATCAGCAATAATTTTAATAGGATTACCGCCTATAATACCCAACGACAAAACACCCAATAAACTCTTAGCATTCACTTTTCTATTATCTTTTTCAACCCAAATTTCAGATTCAAATTCATTAGCCTTTTTTATAAAAAAAA
This sequence comes from Oscillospiraceae bacterium, assembly GCA_902790675.1. Taxonomy (GTDB): domain Bacteria; phylum Bacillota; class Clostridia; order Oscillospirales; family Ruminococcaceae; genus RUG12519. The sequence continues at coordinate 21,173 of CADASU010000005.1, forward strand.
TAGCGGGTCTAGCATGTAAACCAACCTGATTTTGAACAGAAATCTCTTTAATACACATACACACACCTCTTGTTTTAATTAAAAAATAAACAATAAACGCAAAATCAATAAAAATAAAGACTCTATATCATAAAATAAAACTTTTATTTCAACATATCTGGTCTTTTAAAACGCGTAACTTCAATTGCCTTTTCTTTTCGCCACTTCTTTATATTAGCATGATGCCCTGATAAAAGCACTTCTGGCACTTTTCTTTTATGCCAAACTTCCGGTCTAGTATATTGAGGATATTCTAACAATCCATCAAAATGACTCTCTTCTTCAAAACATTCCGAAGAAGATAAAACACCGGGCAACATTCTAACAACAGCATCTACTAAAACTAACGCAGACAATTCACCACCAGTTAACACATAATCGCCAATTGAAATCTCTTCATCTACTATTTCATCAATTACGCGCTGATCTATTCCTTCATAATGTCCACATATTAAAAACAACGACACGTCAAGTTTAGACAACTCCAGAGCTTTACTTTGAGTAAGTGTTGTTCCTTGGGGTGAAAGATAAATAACATTAACTTTTTTTTTTGATCTAATACCACATACATGTTCATAACACCTAAAGATAGGTTCTGCTTGAATCAGCATTCCTCTTCCCCCTCCGTAAGGAGAGTCATCAACACGTCTATGTTTATCTAAAGTAAAATCACGTATATCATAAGTTTCAATTGAAACCAAGCCAGATTTTCTAGCTCTACCTAAAATGCTACAATTCAAAACAGCTTCGCACATATCAGGAAATAAAGTAGCAATGTCAATACTAATCATAAAACAGTCCTTCTAATGGTCTTATATAAATTAAATTATTATCTAACTCTACATCAATTACAACATCATTTATAACCGGAATTAACCGTTCAACATTATTATCATCAACAACTCTATAAACGTCATTGGCGCCAGGCTTAAAAACATCTACTACTTTTCCATAATAAACATCTTTATTATCAACATCATAAACACGCATGTCAATTAAATCCTGAATAAAATACATACCGTCAGATAATACTATATCATTTCTATTTACATAAACAATTTTTCCAACTATCTCTTTTGCACATTCAATAGAATCTATTCCCTCAAATTTAACTATAACCGCATTTTTCAAAATTTTAGCATTTTCAATATGTTTGAATGACTTACCTTCACAGTCAAAAAACAAATGCGACAATCCTGCTATAATTGAAGAATCATCGCACCAAGGCACTATTTTTACATCACCTTTAATTCCATGTGTTCTTACTATTCTTCCTATTTCCAAAAAAATTTTTTTACTCATAAGTACAACTCACATTAAACATACACTAAAAAATTCTATATTCAAAGCACTAATTTATCTCGACAATAACCCTGTTTCCTAATCTATTTGCTGCTGCTCTCATAACAACCCTTATAGCTTTAGCTATCCTTCCTTGCTTGCCAATAACACGACCTTTATCTTCTGTTGCAACTTCAAGATGATATACTATTATTCCGTCTTCATTAGGATCATCAACTATTACATTAACTGCTTCCTTATTTTCCACAAGTCCTTTAGCCATTTCAATTAATAAATCTTTCATTGTAAACCCTCCAAACATTAATATTATATATTATTTTCTTTAAACAATCTTTTTACTGTATCTGTTGGCTTAGCTCCAGTACCAACCCAGTATTTTACCTTGTCAGCATCTATATTAAACATAGATTGTTTATTAGATGGATCATAAGTTCCAATTTCTTCGATAAATCTTCCATCACGTGAATATCTAGAATCTGCAACCACAACCCTATAAAAGGGAGCCTTCTTTGCACCCATTCTTCTTAGTCTTATTTTTACAGCCATTATTTTCCTCCTACAAAACTTTTTATTTTATATCATAAATATGCTTTAAATCGTTTAATCATTAGAACATTCCTAATCCAGAAAGCAAACGTTTTTTTCTACGTTTTCCACGTCCACCTAGCTGCTTAAACATTTTTTGCATTTGTTCAAACTGCTTCAAAAGCTGATTAATATCAGTTACAGATGTTCCACTACCTGCAGCTATCCTTCTCTTTCGATGAGAATCTATAATAGATGGTTTTTCGCGCTCTTTATTAGTCATGGATAATATTATAGCTTGCATTTTTACTATTCTGCTTTCTCCGGTTTCAATGTCCTTGTCTTTGATTTTATTTGCAACTCCAGGGATCATAGACACAATATCTCTCACAGAACCCAGCTTCTTTATTTGATTCATCTGTTCTAAAAGGTCATTCATATCAAACTTATTATTTTTCATTTTTTTGGATATTTTTTCAACATCCTTAATTTTTATATTAGTTTCCGCTTTCTCTATAAGAGTTAAAACATCGCCCATTCCCAGTATTCTAGATGCCATTCTATCCGGCTGAAATAATTCCAAATCACCAAGTTTTTCGCCTACTCCAACGAATTTTATTGGCTTACCAACAACATCTAAAATTGATAACGCTGCTCCACCTCTAGTATCTCCATCAAGCTTTGTTAATACCACTCCAGTTATATCAAGCTTCTTATCAAAAACCTCAGCAACATTAACTGCATCTTGACCAGTCATAGAGTCCACAACAAGCAATATTTCACTAGGACTTATACAGTTCTTGATATTCTGTAATTCAAACATAAGCTCGTCATCTACATGTAACCTACCAGCAGTGTCCAAAACAACAATATCATGCCCGTAATCTTTAGCATATTTTAAAGATTCCTTAGCAATAATAACCGGATCAGAGTTTCCCATCTCAAAAACATGAGCTCCAACTTGTTCTCCAACAATTTTCAACTGATCTATAGCAGCAGGCCTGTAAACATCACAAGCAACTAAAAGAGGTCTATGTCCTTTACCCATAAAATGCTTAGCTATCTTTGCACAATGCGTTGTTTTACCACTTCCCTGCAACCCACACATCATAATAATACACGGCGGTTTAGAAGGAAAATGAATCACACTTCCCTCACTTCCCATCAAAGAAGTAAGCTCTTCATCTACTATTTTTATAACTTGCTGCCCAGGAGTTAAGCTATCAAGAACCACAGAACCAATCGAACGTTCAGTTAAACGATCAACAAACCGTTTAACCACTTTGTAATTAACATCAGCTTCAAGCAAAGCTAACTTAATCTCACGCATCGCAACTTTAACGTCATTTTCAGTTAACTTTCCTTTAGACCGAAGCTTTTTAAAAACATTTGATAATTTTCCAGATAAACTTTCAAATACCATTCTAATCCTCCGATCTCTCAATAATCTTATTAACTAGATTATTTATTTGTGACAATTTTTCACAATCTTTAACAGGCAAATCATCAAGAATATCTAATATATCACAAGATAAAGATCGTACTTTCTCGTAAGTATGTTTCATCTTAAGTTTATCCTCAAACTCTAATAATAAAACTTCTGTCCTTTTTACATTGTCATGAATTCCCTGCCGAGTAATTCCAGTAATTTCTGAAATTTCACTTAAAGATAAATCTTGATTATAATACATATCGGCGATGTTATATTGTGTTTTACTCAACAAAGAACCATAATAATCTAACAATATACCTATTTCTATACTTTTACTCAATATAACACTACCTTTATGAAAACAAAAATATTACGACTCCCATTCACATTATACAATTACACAATAATATTGTCAAGATATTTTCTTGTCACCATCATCACTTTTACGCAAGCTAGGAAATACCATACTTATATCATCTGCTAAATATTTGACAAATTCAGAAACTGAAGGCCTCATTTTATATACTCTATCGGGGTCTGGATAGTACTTTTTTAAGCAGTCTATAGCCGTATCTCTCCACACAACTTCAATGGCATGTCTCATACATCTATCCACACTAGAATATGTAGTTTTATATCTCCTCGCTAAAATCCAATATATATCCCTAGTAATACATAAATGCGGATCTTCAATACACAACTCTATCGCATCTACAATGTACTTATGTCCCATTAAATGAAACATCATTCCCATTTTTTCCAGTCTTGTAGCAATTTTAAATCTTACTGATGAATATACATACTGTTTAAATACGGGAAAAATTGAAGCCATAGAAAGACACCCATATACTTTTTTAATCCAGTCAATTACCAAATCATCACTATAATTTTTGCTGTTATAATCAAAAAATTTAGATATATTATGCACTTTAATATGTTCAACAAACCTGCTAGGTTCTAATTTCACAATAGTCAAAACATAAGGTGGATTGAATGAACAGTTATGTATTCTATATAACAAGTTCATAGCTTCACCTTGCTTCTCTTCTATCAATAAAACTACTATACAATTTCTATGATTAATCAAGAAATTTTTCATCTGCTCAAAACCCATATTTCTTATCCTAGTAACAGATGTGTTTTTTAAACTGTGCAACTTACCAATTAAATTTCCGTTTTTTTCCGGATTATCCACCAAAAATAACAAATGATTTTTTCCAGAAACCACATCAATACCTCCACAACAAAACCAGCCACAAAGAACAAAAATTCATACAGCTAATACTGATTATTTAACCATATTAGCAATTTCTTCAGCAAAATTATCAGAGCGCTTCTCTATTCCCTCACCTTTTTCTATTCTAACAAATTCAACTATTTCTATATTGCCTCCAAGATTTTTAGCCACATCGTTAGTATATTGAGATATTGTCAAATTACTATCTTTAACATACTGCTGATCGAGCAAACAAACTTCCTTATAAAATTTGTTAATCTTACCTTCAACAATTCTATCAGCTATATTATCGGGCTTACCTGAATTTATAACTTGCTGCTTTAAAATTTCTTTTTCCTTGTCTAAAACTTCAGCTGGAACTTGATCAGCATTTAAATACTGAGGACTTACAGCAGCAACTTGCATAGCAACATTTTTAGCATATTCATTAAATTCAGGCTTTCCGTCTAAATCAGTATTAAATTTAATCATTACGCCAATTGTTCCGCCGCCATGAACATAAGTAGATAGACTACCTTCCATACGAACAAAACGACGTATCTGGATATTTTCACCTATAGATAATATCTTTTCTTGTAAAGCTTTCTCAACCGTCAAACCACCATTAGACATTTCCAAAGATTTTAGCTCCTCCAAATCTTTAGGATTTTTTTCTAATATAGTATCCGCAACAGAATTAACAAAATCTATAAAGTCGCTATTCTTAGCAACGAAGTCTGTTTCAGAGTTAACTTCAACAACAACTCCGACACCATTTTTAACTTTTGCAACAACAAGACCTTCTGCCGCAACCCTGCCTGCTTTTTTAGCTGCCTTTGCGATTCCCTTCTCACGAAGAATTTCTATTGCCTTTTCCATATCTCCATTAGCTTCAGACAAAGCATTTTTACAATCCATCATTCCAACACCAGTTCTCTGGCGAAGCAACTGCACATCTTTTGCTGTAAATTCAGCCATATCAATTCCTCCAAAATAATATAAATTTTTTAAAAATATAATCTAGTCGATGTTTTCTTCTTGCTCATTATTTTCATGAATTTCTTCTTCAGCTACAGATGTCTCCGCAGAGCCTTCTTCCATAGCATCTTCACCTTCATCGCCTTGTTTAGCCGCCAAAACAGCATCTGCCATAACACTAGAAATCAATTTAACTGCTCTTATAGCATCGTCATTTCCTGGTATAACATAATCTATTTCATCAGGATCGCAGTTGGTATCAACTATTGCAACTATCGGAATACCAAGTTTTTTTGCTTCAGCAACTGCAATTCTTTCCTTCTTAGGATCAATAATGAATAAAGCTGAAGGCAATTTGTTCATATTTTTAATTCCGCCTAAGAATTTTTCCAATTTTTCTATCTCAAGATTAAGCTTCATAACTTCTTTTTTAGTTAGAAGATCAAAAGTTCCATCTTCCTTCATTTTATTTAATTGCTCAAGACGGTCTATGCGAGTGCGTATTGTTTTAAAGTTAGTCATCATTCCGCCCAACCAACGAGCATTTACATAGTGCATATTGCAACGCATAGCCTCTTCTTTTATGGATTCTCCTGCTTGTTTTTTTGTTCCAACAAACAAAATTTCTCCACCATCAGCAACCAATTTATTCACAAAATTGTATGCATGCTCCAACTCTTTAACTGTTTTTTGCAAATCAATAATATAAATTCCATTTCTTTCCGTAAAAATGTAGCGACTCATTTTTGGATTCCATCTTCTGGTTTGATGGCCAAAATGAACGCCTGCTTCTAACAATTGTTTCATAGATACTACTGACATTTTTTATACCTCCATTTGGTTATACCTCCACATATTTTTTAATAATTAGACTATTTGCTTACAGCTCACCAAATCTAAATTAAATATGTGTGTGATTTAATATTTTTTACGTGCTACATATGAAAAGTGCAACACTTCTGAATTATAACATATAATCCAAAATGTTGCAAACAATTTTTTAATAAAATTTAATTATAAAACCAAAATTTTTCAGATTCATGTTTTACAGGACGACTCATTAAACTATTTAAAGCTTCCTCAATATTTCCATTTTCATATAAAACTTTATAAAGCTGTTCTGTTATAGGCATACATACATTCTCTATTTTACCTAACTCATAAGCCGCTTTAGTTGCAAAATAGCCTTCAACCGTCATTCCAACTTCCTCCAAAGCCTCACTTGAACTTTTACCCTGGCCAATTAATATTCCTGCTCGTCTATTTCTACTATGCATACTTGTACATGTTACTATTAAATCACCAATGCCTGAAAGACCCGCAAAAGTTTGACTTTTAGCTCCCATAGCAACTCCAAGCCTTCCAATTTCAGTTATACCACGTGTCATTAATGCTGCTTTAGTATTATCTCCCAAACTAAGTCCATCACATATTCCTACAGCAAGTGCTATAATGTTTTTTAAAGCACCTCCAAGTTCTACACCAATCAAGTCTTCATTCACATACAATCTAAATATACTAGAATTTAACGCATCTTGAATTTTTTCAGCAACATTTATGTCTTTAGAAGCAGCAACAACTGTTGTTGGTATTTCACGAGCAATTTCTTCCGCATGAGACGGCCCAGATAGCGCAACAAAAGGATGATCCTTTATTTCTTCACATATTACTTCCGACAATCTCTTTAAACTGCCTTGTTCTAAGCCTTTAGCAACATTAACAACAACAGCATCCTTTTTTATATAACCCGCCATTTTCTTTGCAACTTCTCTAACATAATTAGAAGCAACCGCAAAAATAACAATATCAGCACACAAAATATCCTGAGCCTTTGTTGTTAATTTAATAGATTCAGTATCTATAATAATACCCGGAAGACATTTTTTGTTTTCTTTATCTTTAATAATATTTTGAATTTCATCACTAACGGCTGACCACAATATAACATTAAACTCATTATATCCATTAATTAACTTTGCTAAAGCTGTCCCAAAACTGCCTGCTCCTAAAACAGCAACATTTTTTTTCACTAAAAACACCTCACATTTTAATTTTAGGCTCATTTCCACTTAATAGTCTTTTTATATTAGCCCTATGCATAAAAACTATTATTGAAGAAATAGTCAATGCAAAAAATACACGTATAACAGAATCAATTAACGATTCACCAAGAATTAAACATTTAATAAGTGTAAATACTGGATATGTAAAAGCAGAGACTATCGAACTCAAAGAAACTATCTTAGAAATAACAAAAATCAAAGCAAATATTAAAATAACACATAAAAACACTGTCAAATCAACAGCCAATAAAACTCCTGCAGAAACTGCAACTCCTTTTCCTCCTTTAAATTTATAAAATACTGGAAAAACGTGTCCAAGCAAAGCACATATTCCAATTAACCCACTAGCATAAATTGGTGATTCTATTTTAAAAAACAAAAAAAACAACAAATTACACACAATTATAGAAACAATGCCTTTAGCGAAATCACCAATAAATGTTATAATTGCCGGAATTTTTCCAAAATTTCTAAAAACATTGGTCATTCCAGCGTTATTGCTACCATAATTTCTTACATCCTTGCCATAAAAAGCACGCGAAATCAAAATAGCAAAATTTATGCTGCCCAACAAATAGGCAAAAACACAACATACTAAAACTATCAATAATTGAAATTGCAAAATAGTCGCTCCTTAATTTTCATTTTTACGCTCCCTAATAATAATTCTAATTGGAGTCCCCTTAAATCCAAACGTCTCTCGAATTTGATTTTCCAAATATCTTTGATATGAAAAATGAAATAAATCCTTATTATTCACAAAAATAACAAATGTTGGCGGTTTAGTAGAAGCTTGCGTAATATAATAAACTTTTAGTCTCTTTCCCTTATCTGAAGGAGGCTGAACCCTTGCTGTAGCATAAGAAAGCAATTCATTTAACGAACCTGTTGATATTCTTCTGCTATTTTGTTCATATGCCGAATCTATCAAACAATATAAATCTTTCAGTCTCTGACCTGTTTTAGCAGATACATATGCAAACAAAACATAGGACATAAAAGAAAAATCATTTTCCAATTTTTTATTAAATTCATTCATAGTATTCGAATCTTTTTCAACTAAGTCCCACTTATTTAATACAACTATGCTAGCTTTTCCCTTTTCATGCGCATATCCAGCAATTTTAGAATCTTGCTCAGCAAAACCCTCTGTTGCATCTATTACTATAACACATACATCCGATCTATCTATTGCCATATGTGCACGCAAAACACTATAACGTTCAATGTTTTCTATGACTTTAGACTTTCTTCTTATTCCAGCAGTATCTATAAAAGTATATTTTTTTCCACCATATTCAACTGGCATATCAACAGCATCTCTTGTGGTTCCCGCAACATTCGAAACAATGACTCTATTTTCTCCTGTTAGCATATTAACTAACGATGATTTTCCAGCATTTGGCCTACCAACAATTGCAACCTTTATGCTATCATTACATAAATCATCACTATCATCTTCAGGAAAATAAGATATAACCTTATCTAACAAATCCCCCAAACCATGTCCATGAACAGAAGAAATAGCAAAAGGTTCTCCTTGAGCCAAATTATAAAATTCATACAATTCCATAGGAGGTTCTCCAACGGAATCACACTTATTAACACATAAAACTACAGGCTTATCAATTTTTTGCAGCATATTGGAAATTTCCATATCTGCAGAAGTAACTCCACTTCTCAAATCAACAACAAAAATCACAACATTCGCATTTAATATTGCAATCTCTGCCTGTTCCCTCATCTGCTCCAATATAGAATTATTTGTTTTATTTTCAAATCCACCCGTATCTATCAAAGAAAAATTTACTCCACACCATTCACTTTCAGCATAAATTCTATCACGAGTAACTCCAGGCGTATCATCAACAATAGACATTCTCTTGCCGACTATTTTGTTAAACAGCGTCGACTTTCCCACATTAGGCCTTCCTATTATAGCCACAATTGGCACAGACATAACCATGCCTCCTTAACAATACTATAAAAAATTTTTAAATACAAAAATAGACGAGGAAAATAACCTCGTCCGAACTAATACCAACTAAGCATCCTTTTCCACAATCTGAATACCTTTGTAATAGCCACAATTTCCGCATACTCTATGAGGAGTTTTTAATCCTCCACATTTAGTGCATTTTGAAAAACTAGGCATACTCAATTTCCAAGAATTTGAACGCCTTTTATCACGCCTAGCTTTTGAAGTTTTTCTCTTTGGTACTGCCACTTTGCTGCGCCTCCCTTAAATTAGTAAAATCAAATATATCAAATATAATAAACAAAATTTAATGTAAATAAACTTGACATACAAAAACACAAGAATAAAACTATTAAAGCAAAAAACAAGTCAACTACCAAATAAGTATATTACAACTGAACAATTTTGTCAAGAATATATTCCAAAATAATCAATATAAATTTAATAACATTGAAACCAACTAAATAACCCTATTTCAACTTTTCCAAAAGTTTCTCACGCATATTTTCAAAGCCAGGTTTGCCCAACAAAGCAAACATATTTTTTTTATAATTTTCCACTCCAGGTTGATTGAATGGATTAACACCTAACAGATATCCAGAAATTGCACAAGCCTTCTCAAAAAAATATATCAAATATCCAACTTCATATTCATTAATTTCTGGCAACTCCAAGACAATATTAGGAACACCACCTTCAGTGTGTGCTAAAATAGTTCCCTCAAACGCTCTTCTGTTCACTTCGCTCATATTCTGGTTTGACAAAAAATTTAACCCGTCAAAATCATCTTCATCTTTGAAAATATAAAAATCTTTCCTTGGTTTTTTTATGTCCAAAACCGTTTCAAAAACAAATTTTGATCCATCTTGTATATATTGCCCCAGAGAATGAAGATCTGTTGAAAATATAGCCGATGTAGGCAATATGCCCTTTCCATTCTTTCCTTCACTCTCTCCAAATAATTGCTTATACCATTCACTCATCATTGTCATAGAAGGTTCATAGGACACAAGCATCTCAACATGTTTTCCTTTATTATACAAAATATTACGTAAAGCCGCATATTTATAACAATCATTTTTTTCAATATCACAATCTTTCAAAGCTTCATGAGCCGCCATAGCACCATCAACAAAACTGTCTATATCTAACCCAGCAACAGCTATTGGAAGCAAGCCAACAGCAGTCAAAACTGAAAATCTACCACCTACATCATTCGGAATTACAAACTGTTCATAATCATTTTTAACAGCTAATTCTTTCAATTTGCCCCTCTTAGCATCTGTTGTACAATAAATCCTGCGCTTTGCCCCATCTACACCATATTTTTTTTCCATTAACTTCTTAAAAACTCGAAATGCAATAGCAGGCTCTGTTGTTGTACCTGATTTAGAAATAACATTAACAGAAATATCTTTACCCTCGCAGAGACTCAAAATTTCATTTAAATATGTAGAACTAATATTATTACCAACAAAATAAATCTTAGGCACATCTTTTTGTAAAAGATTATGCATTTGAGAGTTCAAAGCCTCAATAACCGCTCTAGCACCAAGATAAGATCCGCCTATTCCTATCACAATTAAAGCATCAGAATCTTGTTTTATTTTCTCAGAAGCCTTTTTTATTCTACTAAACTCTTCTTTATCATAATTAATTGGTAAATCCAACCATCCTAAAAATTCATTGCCCGCACCTGTCTTTTTACTTAAAGCCTCATGAGCCGACTGAACCATAGGAAAAATTTCAAATAATTCATCACACGAAACAAATTTCTTAATATGGTTCGTGTTTAAAAAAACTGACATATTAAACACCCCAGTTAAATTTACTAACATCCGCCCATATAATTCTACTTTAAATTCACAAAAAAATCAAGGCAAAAGTCAAATTTTATATACACCAAACGCGTGCAAGTCCTTATAACTATTTATAATTTAATTAAGAAATATTTTTATTTGACAAAAAGAAATCTTTTAACATTTCAACCATCAAAAATTTAAAATCCACTTTTTCAACGTCATCATCTACAACTATTTTACTTGAAAGCACTTCCTTCCCTTCCAACAAACATTTAACATTTCCAATACATCTGCCTTGTTCTGCTGGAGCTTCAATAAAATCATCTATTTCTAATTTGGTTTCAATTTTATTAGAATTATTTTTAGGCACTAAAACTGAACTAAGATTCGATTCAATTTTAATATCCGCAACATTTTTTTTGCCATTAACAACACTAATAGAATTTATATTCAAGCTAGATAAATCTGGAACTATCAATTTCCACCCTGAAAAACCATAGTCCAACAATGCCCTACATGTATTAAATCTATCCTTAGATGTTTTAGATCCCATAGATACTGCAACTAATGTCATATTATCCCTTGTGGCAGTGCAGCACAAGCAGGACCCTGCATTATCCGTTGTTCCTGTTTTCAATCCATTACATCCTTCATAAAATCTTACCATTTTATTAGTATTAACTAATTCTACTTTTCCGTTTTTTAAACTGTCCATATATATTGAAGTATACTTAATAATCATAGAATGCTTAAGCAATTCCTTACCCAAAATAGAAATATCCCGAGCCGTAGAGAAGTGCCCATCAGCATCCAATCCAGAAGCATTGCAAAAATGACTATTGACCATACCTAATTCACTTGCCTTATCATTCATAAGACTAACAAAATTTTCTTCGCTTCCAGCTACATGTTCTGCAATTGCAACGGCCGCATCATTAGCAGAATTAACAGCCACAGCTTTTAATAAATCTTCAACTGACATTTGCTCTCCAGTATTCAACCAAATTTGCGATCCACCCATAGAATTAGCATGTTTACTCGCAGTAACCATATCTTGTAATGATATATCTCCTGCTTCTATTTTTTCAATCAATAATAGCATTGTCATTATTTTTGTCATTGAAGCAGGTGGCATCTTCTCATCAGGATTTTTTTCAGTTAAAATTTTTCCGGTATTAGCTTCCATCAAAATATATGAATTTGCTGGCAAATTACTTATATCTAAGTTTTCAGCTCTAACAGAAGCATAATTTACAAACACAAATAAAGATAAAATAAAAACACAGAAAAACTTTCTAAAAAGCATAAATGCACCTCTTAATTCATTAAGTCAATGCCATTTTATGCTAGCAATAAAAAAATATTCCTGAAATTTTTATCTATTCACTGATATTATCATCAAGCACTTCATTTTTTCAACTTCAAAACATATGAAAACAAAAACATCAATATGAAAATTGACAAGAAAAAGTCTAAAGAAACTAAATCAGACACATTCAAATAGTAATTTTTAGTAAGGCTAGTAGTAAAACTTAATATATATCTAGGCAAGGCACTACAAAAAATTAAGCAAACCGACAAAAAGCCAGTTACAATCATATTTCTGTTTGTAGCCTTTGAGCAAAAACCTGTAAAGAATTTACTCATGCAAAACAAAAACATACAAATCGAGCATGATTTTAAAACATTCAGTGAATTTTCCTGAACAGAAAACATAATCATATTATTCAAAAATATGCTTATTAGCCTTATACACGCCCACAAAACCGGAAACAAAAGCAATATATTAGAATAGCGCTCATTATCGCCAGACTTTCCTAATCTGAAAGATAAATATACAAATCCAACAGACAATAAAATATTAGCAATAAACAAGAAGATAGGAATATTCATATCTTTCACATCATAATTTTTCACATTAAATATAACAAAAAATGAATATAAAGCAGAAAATATAGCAACAAGAATCGACATAACTCTTAATAATACGTTGCTACTTAAATCAACTGCAATATCTTTAAAACACACAAATGAAATTACGAACAAAATTAATACTAATAGAATTATTCCACCAAAAAAGCAATAATTTAAGTAATCTGGGCCATTATAAAAACCTGTTCTATAATCCACAAAATTTATAATCTGATACGTTCTAACACTTACCAAAAACACCGTAAATATAAAGCAAACAATTAAATTTGAAATCAAATAAAAATTTAATGACTTTTTCATTAGAATCACCCCTCCAAACAAAATCATCTTTCTGCCAATGGTTTATATGATATCTCCCTAGTAATAGACTTATAGGCAGGTCTAATAATTCTTCTGCCAGTTAATAATTCTTCCATTCTGTGCGCTGCCCATCCAGCTATTCTCGCAGTAGCAAATAACGGCGTATATAACTCAGGCGGTATTCCAAGCATTTGGTAAACTAAGCCAGAATACATATCAACATTTGACGATATAACTTTTTGAGTTTGTTTCTTTTCTGCAAAAACATGTGGTGACAATTTTTCAATATTTTCAATTAACTTAAACTGCGCCTCATATTCGGTTCCTTTAGCTAAACTCATTGCACATTTTTTCAATATAACCGATCTTGGATCTGACTTCGTGTAAACCGCGTGGCCCATACCATATATTAAACCAGAACCATCTCCAGCTTTTTTATCTATTATTTTGCCCAAATATGACTTAATCTCATCTAAATCTTCCCAATCACTAACGCCTTTTTGTATATCATTAAGCATAGACATCACTTTTCTATTAGCTCCACCATGCTTAGGCCCTTTCAACGCCCCTATAGCTCCTGCATACGCTGAATATGCATCAGTTCCCGTAGATGTTAAGCAACGACAGGTAAATGTGGAATTATTGCCGCCACCATGTTCGGCATGAAGCATAAGCATAATGTCGAGAAGGTGGGCCTCTTCAATTGTATATTTTCTATCTAAACGCAACGTAGATAAAATGCTTTGTGCAATACTTTCTTCAGGATTAATAGAATGTATAACCAAACTTTCCTTGTCGAAAGCTTTACATTTAGCATGATATGCAGAAATCATTATATTAGATAGCCTTGCTATAATTTCAATTGCTTTTCTCAGCTCTTGCTCAATTGTTATAACATCAGCATATTCATCATAAGTATATAACGAAAGCAGCGACGACTGCATTTTATTCATTATATTTTTAGACGGCCTTTTTAATATAACATCTTCAATAAACCCATCAGGCAATTCTCTATACATTGCCAAAACGCCTTTAAAGTAATCTATTTCTTCTTTGCGAGGAAGCTCACCAAAAAGCAACAAATATATTACTTCCTCAAATCCAAATCTTTTTGTTTTAATGCAATCATTAACAATATCGTTTATGTTATAGCCTCTATAAATCAGTCTGCCTTCTTCAGGCTTCTTTTCTCCCTCATCTATAACATATCCATGAACATTGCATATCAAAGTTAACCCTGCTAAAACTCCCGTTCCATCAGAATTTCTAAGCCCCCTTTTTACATCAAGAGTTGAATATAGGTCAGATTCTATATGATTATTTTTTTTAAATTCTCTACATAAAATATCTATAGCTTCTTTTTTTTTTGCGCTATAATTTGGTGTCTTTTTTTTCATTAACGTACCACTCCAAAACTAAATAAAAAATATTCATACTGAAATATAAAAATACGTATCATCTATAACAGAAATTAATTATACAATATTATCCATTTAAAGTCAAGGAATCAAACTATCCAACAAAGCCAATATTATGCCAATAATACAAAATAAATATGCTGAGAAATAAATATTTAAAACTATAGAAAGGACTATTAAAATTTAAAATGAAAAAAATAAAAATATTATCAATAATTTGCATTTTAGCAATCATTCCATTTATTGGATGCATTTCCCTTAATAAAGAAACTACCCCACCCAATGAAAATCAGCTTACTAAAAACCTTCTGCAAGAAAAAGTTAAAATAATAGTAAATGATAATATAAAAGAAACAACAATGGAAGAATATTTAATTGGGGTTATAGCTGCAGAAATATCACCAACATATCAAATCGAAGCAATAAAAGCTCAAATTATAGCCGCCCATACATATGCATTAAATAGATATGGAGAAACAGGGCCTTTTCCAACAAATCCTAATGTTTTTCAAGCATATATAAATAAAGAGCAACGACAAAACAAATATAAAAACAATTTTGAAAAATATGAAAAAATTTTCCAAGACGCTGTTAATAGCGTTGCAAACAAAATAATTACATACGACAATTTACCCATAAAGGCTGTTTTTCACCATATGTCTGCAGGGAAAACCGAAAACAGCAGTAACGTTTGGGGCGGATCAATTCCCTATTTAGTTGAGGCAGATAGCTCTGCTGAAACAAATTTACAAAGCTTTCATAAAACAATAACTATAAATATAAATGACCTATACAACACAATAAAAAAAGACTTTCCAGATGCAACAATATCAAATATAAAACAAAATAATGTTAAAATATTATCGACATCCAAATCAGGCTATGTTACAAACATAAAAATTTTTAATATAGATCTACCCGGAACCAAATTAAGGTCCATATTAAAGCTACCTTCCACTAATTTTAGCATATCAATCGAAAACGACACTGTTATCTTTGACTGCAAAGGAAACGGCCATGGAGTAGGTATGAGTCAATGCGGAGCGAATGAATTAGCAAGTCAAGGAAAAAATCACGAAGAAATATTAAAACATTATTATAATGGAGTATCAATAACACTTTTATGATTATTATTTCTGAGCATTTCTTTTAAATACTGCCCAGTATATGATTTTTTATTATCGGCAATTTGCTCTGGAGTTCCAGTTCCAACAATTTCTCCACCTTTGTCTCCACCATCAGGCCCAAGATCTATTATATAATCCGCCACCTTTATTACATCTAAATTATGTTCAATTAAAAGCACCGTATTTCCCAAATCAACCAATTTTTGTAATACACCAATCAATTTTCTAACATCGTCTGTGTGAAGCCCCGTTGTAGGCTCATCTAAAATATACATAGTTTTTCCCGTCGATTTCTTTGAAAGTTCAGTTGCAAGTTTAACTCTCTGAGCTTCTCCTCCAGACAGTGTTGTCGCAGACTGGCCTAATTTAATATATCCCAATCCAACATCAGAAAGAGTCTGAAGTTTTCTTTTTATTTTAGGATGGTGTTCAAAAAACAAAATGGCTTCTTCAACCGTCATATTTAAAACATCGTGTATATTTTTCTCTTTATATTTCACCCGCAAAGTTTCTCTATTGTATCTTTTTCCCTTACAAACCTCACACGGCACAAAAACATCAGGCAAAAAATGCATTTCTATTTTTACAATACCGTCACCCTTACACTGCTCACATCTTCCTCCCTTAACATTAAAGCTAAATCTACCCGCGCTATATCCATACATTTTAGCATCACTTGTATTAGCAAATAGTTCTCGTATATCATTAAAAACTGATGTATATGTTCCTGGATTAGACCTAGGAGTTCTTCCAATAGGACTTTGATCTATATCAATAACTTTATCTAAATTTTCAAGTCCTTTAACCTTTTTAAATTTGCCCGCTTTAACTTTAGCTCTATTTAATTTAGCCGACAAATGCTTATGAATAATTCGATTCACAAGCGAACTCTTTCCAGAGCCCGAAACTCCCGTAACACAAGTAAAAGTTCCTAAAGGAATTTTTACGTTAATATTTTTCAAATTATTTTCACTGCAACCAATAAATTCTAAAAATTTTCCATTTCCTTTCCTTCTTGCAGAAGGAATTTCTATAAGCTTTTTTCCACATAAATACTGAGCAGTTATAGATTTATCACAATTATACATTTCTTCAATTGGTCCGTTAAAAACAACTTCTCCTCCATGCACACCCGGTCCAGGGCCTATATCAACAACCCAATCAGAAGATTTTATAGTATCTTCATCATGTTCTACAACTATAAGAGTGTTTCCAATATCTTTAAGTTTTTTCAATGTGTCTATCAATTTGTCATTATCTTTTTGATGCAGCCCAATAGAAGGCTCGTCCAATATATATAAAACACCAATTAATGACGATCCTATCTGTGTTGCCAATCTAATGCGCTGACTTTCACCCCCAGATAAAGTTGCAGAGGCTCGAGATAATGTTAAATATTCCAAACCAACAGACTGCAAAAATTCCAATCTACCTTCTATTTCCTTTATTAATAAATCAGATATAAATTTTTCTCTATCTGTTAATTTCAAATCTCTTAAAAACTTAATTGAATCTTTTACGCTCATATTGGTAAATTCACTAATGTTTTTTCCGCCCACAGTTACGCTCAAAATTATCTCATTTAATCTATCTCCATTACACTCACTGCAAACAACTTCATCCATATATTGAGAAATATCATTTTTAACCCATTCACTGTTGCTTTCTTTATATCTACGTTCTAAATTATTAACTATTCCTTCAAATGCTACATCATATGTTCCATTAATATATTTAGTATTTCTAGAAATTTTTATTTTTTTTCCATTTGTTCCATATAGTAAAATTTTTTGAATTTTCTTCGGAAGCTCACAGTAAGGTGTATCTAAAGAAAAATTATATTCTTCCGACAAAGCTGTATAGTACATGTTAGCAATACTGTCCTTTTTACCATATGTCCATCCAGTGGCTGTAATTGCTCCGTCTTTTATTGATAATTCTTCATTAGGCACAATTAATTCAGGATCTATCTTAGTAAACTTTCCAATTCCCATGCATGATTTGCAAGCTCCATAAGGATTATTAAAAGAAAACATTCGCGGAGTAAGTTCTTCAATAGACACACCATGCTCTGGACAAGCATAATCCTGAGAAAATAAAATATCATCTCCACCTTGTATACTGATAACAATAAGTCCATTAGTCAACTTAGAAACAATTTCTAAACTATCTGCCAATCTAGATCGTATTTTTTCTCCTACAATTAATCTATCCACAACTATATCAATATTGTGTTTCTTGTTTTTTTCTAAGTCAACATCTTCGGAAAGATCATATAAAGTCCCGTCTATTCTTAATCGTATAAATCCATTTTGTCTAGCATCTTCAATTTCTTTAACATGCTTACCTTTTTTTCCGCGAACAATTGGCGCTAAAACTTGAATTTTTGTTTTTTCCGGCATCTCTAATATTTTGTCAACTATCTGGTCGATTGTTTGATGCACTATTTCTTTTCCACAAATCGGGCAATGGGGCACCCCTATTCTAGCATACAAAAGTCTTAAATAATCATATATTTCAGTAACTGTTCCAACAGTAGATCGTGGATTTTTAGAAGTAGTTTTTTGATCGATAGAAATTGCGGGAGATAGTCCTTCAATATCATCTACATTAGGCTTTTCCATTTGTCCTAAAAATTGACGAGCATATGAAGATAAACTTTCCATATATCTTCTTTGTCCATCAGCAAATATCGTATCAAACGCCAATGAACTCTTTCCAGAGCCAGAAACACCAGTAAAAACAATCAACTTATCTCTAGGTATTTCTAAATTAATATCTTTTAAATTATTTTCTTTTGCTCCTTTTATTATTATTTTATCCTTTGCCATTTTGTAAAAACTCCTATTTTTTATCAATCAACTTTTTTAACTCGTCAATTTTATTTCGAATTTGAATTGCATATTCAAAGTCAAGCATTTGTGCAGCATCATTCATTTCAACAGAAAGCTTATCAATCAACTTTCTTATTTCCTGCTTGTCTGTTTTCTTATCATAGTTAATTTCATTTAATTTTTCCTTTTGAGATATTTCAATAACATCTCTAATTCCTTTTTTAATGGTTTTAGGCACTATACCGTGTTTTTTATTATAATTCATCTGAATATTTCGGCGTCTCAAAGTTTCAGTAATAGCTCTTGCCATAGAGCCCGTAACTTCATCAGCATATAAAATAACTTTTCCGTTTTGATTTCTAGCAGCCCTCCCTATTGTTTGAATCAAAGAAGTCTCTGACCGCAAAAATCCCTCTTTATCCGCATCTAAAATAGCTACAAGTGAAACTTCCGGTATATCTAAGCCCTCACGAAGCAAATTTATTCCAATCAATACATCAAATTCACCCAATCTAAAATCTCGAATAATTTCCATTCTCTCCATAGTATCTATATCAGAATGCATATATTTACATTTTATATCTACATTTTCAAAAAATTCAGACAAATCTTCAGCCATTTTTTTAGTTAGAGTTGTAATTAAAGTTCTCTCGCTTTTTTCTGCTCTAGTTTGTATTTCCGAAATTAAATCCTCAATTTGACCAGAAACTGGTCTAACTTCAATTTCGGGGTCCAAAAGTCCTGTAGGCCTAATAACCTGTTCAATCATAGCTTTACTATGACTTTTTTCAAAATCACTTGGGGTTGCGCTTACGTAAACAACTTGATTTATTTTATCATAAAACTCATCAAAATTTAACGGCCTATTATCGTAAGCCGAAGGCAGGCGAAACCCAAAATCAACTAAAGTCTTTTTTCTAGCATGATCTCCTGCATACATCGCCCTAATTTGCGAAAGCATAACATGACTCTCATCAATAAACATAAGAAAATCTTCAGGAAAATGGTCTAAAAGAGTATAAGGAATTGAACCAGGCATGCGTCTTGCTAAAATTCTAGAATAATTTTCTATTCCCTTACAAAAGCCTGTTTCTCTAAGCATTTCAATATCATACATAGTCCGCTGTCTTATTCTCTGCGCTTCAACCAACATTTCATTATCGTTAAAATACTTAATTCTATCCTTCAGCTCAGATTCAATATCATTTATAGCAACGTTCAATTTATCTTGACTAACAATATAATGAGACGCCGGGAAAATAGCAACATGCGACACTCTTTCTTGGACATTTCCAGTTATTGCATTTATTGTGCTAATTCTATCAATTTCATCGCCAAAAAATTCAACTCTAACTGCACTATCTGAAGAATATGCAGGAAATATGTCAACAACATCACCATGCACTCTAAATTTATTACGACTAAAATTAATATCATTTCGCTCGTATTGAAGACTTACTAGTTGATTCAACAAATCGTCTCTATTTTTTTCCATATTTTGCCTTAAGCTTATAACCATACTACGATAATCTATAGGGCTACCTAAACTATATATACAAGACACACTTGCTACAATTATAACATCTCTTCTCTCAGAAAGCGCACATGTTGCAGAATGTCTAAGTTTATCAATTTCATCATTTATAGATGAGTCCTTTTCAATATACGTGTCAGTTGAAGGAACATATGATTCAGGTTGATAATAATCATAATACGACACAAAGTATTCAACTGCATTGTTAGGAAAAAACTCTTTAAATTCACTGCATAATTGTGCAGCTAATGTTTTATTATGAGCTAAAACAAGTGTTGGCCTGTTTAACTTTGCAATAACATTCGCCATAGTAAAAGTTTTTCCAGAACCAGTAACGCCAATTAACGTTTGTTCTCTATTCCCGCTACATATACTATCAACCAAAGCATCTATTGCTTGAGGCTGATCTCCAGTAGGTTTGTATTTAGACTTTAATTCAAACTTATCCAAAACAATCACTTATTCCTTTTTAACTAAATAGGTTTCAAATAAAAGAAATATTAATTATTCCATTAAGACAACGATTCATATACTTTTTTTAATTTATTACCTATAATTTTAAAATCACGCTGTGTTGCAACATTATAACTATTTTCAGTAACATCCTTAAGTTTACCAGAAAAGAACAATTTAATTTTAGTTTCAAATTCGTCTACATCTTTAGCTTTATAAACATTTTTACCGTCCTCTAACCACTCATCAAATATAGGAATATCTCTTACTATAGCGTTCTGTTTACAAGCACAAGCTTCTATTATAGGGATGCCTTCCGTTTCTTCTAATGTAGGAAACAAATATAAATCTGCTCCATTCATTGCCTCTTTTATTATATCCGGCGAAACATACCCTGCAAAAGTCAAATTACTAAGATGGGTTTTTACAGCTTTTCTAACTCGTCTGCCAGAAAAAATTAAAGGACTATATCCAAACCAAATAAACTTATATTGCGGAAGTCTTCTTGCTAGTTCAACAAAGTCTAAAATTCCTTTTCTAGCTATATATAGCCCTATTCCAAAAATAACTTTATCTTCATTTTTATATTTATACCTTTGTCTAAATTGTTTTCTCAGCCTATCATCATGTTGGAAAAATTCTAAATTTATACCGTTAGATATATCAACTATTTTTTTCTCTCTAAGTCCTTTATATCCACTCAATATTTTTTTGGAATATGGCGTAGGAGTTATTATAATATCCCCCAAAGAATAACACTTTACAAGCCACCATTTAAATATTTTGGATGTTACCTTACTAAATACAAATCCATTTTTATAGTCTTCTTCAGTAGAATGCGCATGATATACAATTTTCTTTCCACATTTTTTTGCTTTTTTGGCAATAAAATATGACTTTGGAAAATACGTATTTATATGTAAAATATAATAATCATCATTTTCGTTTAATGTATAATCAACTCCCGCTAAATCTAGTGCTTTGGTTTGATGTTTGATAGCTTTTCCCAGCCCAGATTTTCCTACTAATTTTTCATTTTCAGTGTATAACAATATTTTCACAATAAGACTCCTTTATAGACTATTTTATCAAAATATATAAACATAAATTCATATGCCTATATCAATATGCCATATTCTCTCATAGAAATAGATTCGCCATTTTTACCAAACACAAAATGGTCAACTAACGTCATTTTTAAAATTTTTAATCCAGAAGCAATTTCTTGAGTTTTCACTTTATCTTGAATAGACGGCGTTGCAACACCATTAGGATGATTATGGGCCAAAACCAGTCTATCCACATTCCATCTCATAGCAAATTTAATTATTGAATCGCATGAAATGCTGACATTTTTTCTTTCTCCTTGAGCAATAAGCTCACAAGCAACAAATCTAGCAAAATCATCAATTCCAGCAACAAACAGCGCCTCATTAGTTCTCCCAACAAATTTTGCTTTTAAAAATTCTCTCCACTTGTCTGGTGTATCCATAGTTTCACCACTCTTGGCCATATCTTCACTATATAATCTAAAAACTTGCGGCAACTGTTTTAAAAGTATAGCAGCATGTTCACCTATTCCGTCAATTTGAATTAATAATTCATAAGGAGCATTAAGCACTCCAGCAATAGAACCAAAATTTTCTATTAAATCATGTGCTATTTTATTTGTATCGCGCTTCGGTATAGCGTAGAACAACAATAATTCTAATACTTCATGTGGCTCAAAACTATCCAAACCGGTTTTCAAGAATCTATTTTTCATTCTACTCCTATGTCCTGCATGTGCATGTTGAGCCAAAATAAATCCTCCCCAACAAAATAATAATTATTACACCTGGTTATTATACTACACTAGATAATAAAAATCCAGACCTCATACTATAAACACACAAATAGAAATTTTATTTGTTATATATTTATATAAGCTTACGCTAAGTTTGACTAAAAATTTTGTATATGTTAAAATCAAGTACAACAGCTATAGTAAAATACAGAAAAATTGATAATATATAATATTTTATTAATATAAAAAAGGAGCCAAACTAATGACAGTTTTTGAAGAATTAAAAAGGCGTGGTTTAATTGCACAAACAACACACGAAGAAAAAATCAAACAAATATTAGAAAATGAGCAGTGCAAATTTTATATAGGATTCGACGCAACAGCTAACAGCCTGCATGTTGGCCATTTCTTGCAACTTATTGTTATGAAAAGGCTTCAGCAAGCTGGCCATATTCCAATAGTTCTGCTGGGAACGGGAACAACCATGGTTGGAGATCCAACCGGTAGAACAGACATGCGTCAGATGCTCAGTGAAGATGAAATAAATAGTAATGCTAAGCGCTTTAAAGATCAAATTTCTAAGTTTATAGATTTTTCAGATAATAAAGCTATGTTTGTTCAAAATGGAAAGTGGCTTTTAAATTTGAACTATATAGAATTTTTGCGCAAAGTAGGTAGATATTTTTCAATAAACAAAATGTTAACTGCTGAATGCATTAAATCAAGAATGCAACATGGCTTGTCTTTCTTAGAATTCAACTATATGATAATGCAAAGCTACGACTTTTTAAAACTATATCAAGACTTTGATTGTAAAATTCAATTAGGTGGCGATGATCAATGGAGCAACATCTTAGGTGGAATTGATTTAATACGAAGAGTTGAACAAAAAGAAGCATACGGCCTAACTTTCACTCTTTTAACAACCAAAGACGGTAAAAAAATGGGTAAAACTCAAAAAGGTGCTTTATGGTTAGATCCTGACAAATGTCCTCCTTATGAATTTTTCCAATATTGGAGAAATGTTGATGATGCTGATGTAATAAAATGTTTAAAATTGCTAACATTCCTCCCTATTGATGAAATCGAAGCAATGGAACAATGGGAAGGCTCAAAACTGAACGAAGCTAAAGAAATATTAGCTTTTGAACTAACAAAAATGGTTCATGGAGAACAAGCAGCAAATGAATCACTTCAGACGGCTAAATCACTGTTTTCTAATAAAACTGACGATGAAAATATGCCAACAACAAATCTTAGTGATTCCCATTTTGAAGGCGATAATATAGGCATTCTTAACATGCTAGTTATATGTAATTTATGTAAATCAAACGGAGAAGCTAGGCGCTTAATTGTTCAAGGCGGCATAACAATTAACGGAGAAAAAATTATTGATCCTAAAACAACGCTAAATAAAAGCGAGCTTTTAAAAGGCATAACAATAAAAAAAGGAAAAAAAGTGTTTCATCGTGTAATATTAAAATAATACTCAGTGTATTTTTATTTCAGAAAAAATAATCAACTAGAATATTGTTATATATACTCTAGTTGATTATAATTTTGTAATTGTATAATATTTAATTTATATGGTTAATATATTCTGCAGCTGCTAAAGCAGCAATTGCTCCATCGGAAGCCGCTGTAACTAACTGACGAATTTTCTTGGTTCTAACATCCCCAGCAACAAATACGCCACAAGTCTTTGTTTCACAGTCCTCACCCGCAACAATATATCCCTGTTCATCTAAATCTACCCATTTCGAAAATTCCCTACTATTTGGAATAGATCCAACGGCAACAAACAAACCATTTAACGGTAAGCTTGTCTTTTCATTTGTGATAGTATCAGTCAAAATCACATTTTCCATTAAATTTTTTCCTTCTATACTGTCTACAACACTGTTTAACTTTAATGTTATATTTTTTCTCTGCTTCATAATCTTTACACTTCGTTCAGAAGCTCTAAATTCATTTCTCCTGTGTATAACATAAACATGTTTACATATATTAGACAAATATATAGCATCTTCTACAGCTGTATTTCCTCCACCAACTATTCCAACAATCTTATTCTTAAAGAATCTGCCATCACATGTTGCACAATAAGTAACGCCTCTGCCTCTAAACTGTTCTTCACCCTTACAGCCTAATTCTCGTCTGCGAGTTCCCGTAGCAATAATAACTGCTTTTGAATTATATTCATTATTATCTGTAATAATGGTTTTATTTTTTTGTTCCAGATCTATTTTACATATTTGTTCATTTTTTATATCAACACCTAAATCTACAGCTTGAGATTGTAATTTTTGAGAAAAATCTAATCCACTAATATTTTTAAAACCAGGATAATTGATTATATCAGGCGTATTTACTATTTGTCCCCCACACGTTTGATTTTCAATACACAAAACCTTTAAACCAGAACAAGCAGCGTATATTGAAGCGGTTAATCCTGCAGTCCCTGCTCCCAGTATAATTAAATCATAATTCATAGTTATTAGCCCTCCTATCTACATGTAATATTACTATTAACATTATTGTACTCAATTTAACAAATATATTCAACCTTAAAAAAATACTACACATTAAAAACTATAGGAGTGATTGTATGACAAAAAAACAAAAAATAAAAATAATAATTGAGCGCTTAAAACTTAGATATCCCAATGCATCATGTTCTTTAGAATATGACGAGCCATATAAACTATTAATTGCTACAAGACTAGCAGCACAATGTACAGATGCTAGAGTAAACATTGTAACTCAAAAGCTTTTTAAACAATATCCAACCATGAAACAACTGGCCAATGCAAATGTAATAGACATTATCAACATAGTAAAACCTTGCGGACTTGGCAATACAAAAGGAAAAGACATAGTTAAAATTTGTAAACAATTAACGAGTCAATTCGAAGGAAAAGTCCCAGATAATATGAACGACTTACTTTCACTATCTGGCGTTGGCAGAAAAACAGCAAATTTAATTTTAGGTGACATATATAAAAAGCCCGCTATAGTAACAGACACGCATCTTATTAGAATTTCCAATCGATTAGGATTGGTAGACGAAAAAAGCCCAAAAAAAATTGAACTAATACTTTTAAAAATAGTTCCACCAAAAGAAAGTTCAGATTTCTGCCACAGAATTGTTAACTTCGGAAGAGATGTCTGCACAGCTAGAAATCCTAAATGCAATAGCTGTGAACTTAAAGATGTTTGTACATTTTTTAATAGCTAAACGCACAAATGCTAATTATTTTGCATAAATATTAGTATGGGTG
This sequence comes from Oscillospiraceae bacterium, assembly GCA_902790675.1. GTDB lineage: Bacteria > Bacillota > Clostridia > Oscillospirales > Ruminococcaceae > RUG12519. The sequence goes on from CADASU010000005.1 coordinate 47,173, forward strand.
GTGGTTATTTGAAGTCATACAGAAAAAAGAAAAAAAAACTATCCCATAAATTTATAATATTAGGGATATTATTTTTAATATTAGCTTTTTTTCTAGATGTTCGCACAAGACCAACTGTAATCAATATGTGTAACTACCATCTTGATCAATTTGCAACAACAAAAATAAATGAAGCAATTATGGAATCAATAAAAGAACTAAATTATAACTATGATGACTACACAACTATACAAACTAGTCCAGACGGCAAAATATTAGCCATCCACTCAAATGCAAGGCAAATAACAAATATGCATACAAGCGTAATGAACAAAGTCGACCGTGCAATTGAAAAATTTAACTCTCAAACAATAGACCTACATACAGGGTCACTTTCGGGGATAGTATGGCTTTCAGGACTGGGGCCCATTGTTTCAATAAAAGTAACTCCAAAAGGAAAAACCAGCTCAGAAATAGTAAGCATTTTAGAAGAAGCAGGCATTAATCAGACATTACATAAAATAAAGCTAAAAGTCGTTGCAAATATAGCGGGCTTCATTCCCGGATATTCAACAGAAATTCAAGCAAAATGCGAATATGTATTGGCAGAATCTTTAATTGTAGGATCCGTTCCCAACCACTATACTAAAATTATATCTAATGGAAAAGAAAGTGAATCAAATATGTATGCATACACAAATCCTAATTGCAACGATGATTCAAAAAACGAATAATATTTTCTACTTCAATTTAGCGATTGTCACTCCATCTTCTCCCTCACCAAAAACTCCCAACCGTTTCTCACAAACACTAGGATGTTTCTTTAAATGGCTATTAATAGCTTTTCTTAAAACACCTGTTCCTTTGCCATGAATAATAGTTATATTTTCTATATTAGATAGAACACATTGATCTATAAAGCGATCTAGGGAGATTATTGCTTCTTCAACATTTTGCCCACGCAAATCAATCTCTGTTGTAACACTTCTCTTAGACTTACTAACAATCGATTTTTTAACTCCAGAACGCTTTTTACTATTCTTACTTTTTTTAATAAGTCTTAAATTATCTAATGAAACTCTAACTTTCATTAAACCCATTCCAACAAGAACTTTTTCATTTTTGTCCGGCTCAGACAAAACTCTTCCCTTTTTGTTTATATCATAAATTAAAACATCATCGCCTATTTCTAGTTTTCTTGGCAAAGTATAGTCTTTATTTTTTCTACTGATGACCGGGTTTGCTTTTTCATATAAATTATCAACGCTGTTTTTCAAAATTGAATTTGTTCTCGAAATCAAATTATTAACATTATCTTTTTCTTTTTTCTTTTTTATTTCTTTTAGTTCTTCCAATATTCTATTAGACTCTATCCTAACACTATCTACAATATATCTTGCTTTATTTTGAGCATCATCTAAATCATTTTGAATTTTATTTTCTATTTTTTCTTGTTTTTCTTTAAGTTCACGCTTTATATTCTCAATTTTATTCATTTCTTCTCGCTGCACACATAAATTATTTTCATACTCTTTGCGCAACTTTTCAAGCTTATTAGCAATTTTAATAAAATCATTTTTCTGACTTGATAATAATCCTCTAGCTCTATCAATTAAATTATGTTTTAACCCTATTTTTTGAGATATTTCAAAAGCATTCGACTGCCCAGGAACACCTATCATAAGATTATAAGTCGGAGTAAGCGTATCTATATCAAACTCAAAACAAGCATTTTCTACATTATCATGTTCTAAGGCATACATTTTAAGCTCAGTATAGTGAGTTGTTGCAGCAAAACAAGCATTTTTGCTAAGTATATCCTCAATAATGGCAACTGCCAACGATGCTCCTTCTTCAGGGTCGGTCCCAGCTCCTAATTCGTCCATTAAAACCAATGACCTACTGTTCACTGTATCTAAAATAGAAACTATATTCAGCATATGCGAAGAAAATGTTGATAGAGAACTTTCTATGCTTTGTCCATCACCAATATCAACCAAAATATTATCAAAAACCGATATTTTACTGTTTTCAGCAACAGGAATTAAAAGCCCACACATAACCATCAAAGTCAACAGTCCCACAGTTTTTAGTGCAGCAGTCTTGCCCCCAGTATTAGGCCCTGTAATAATTAACCCTCTAAATTTATCTCCAACTTCAATATCTATAGGGACAACTTTTTTACTATCTATAAGTGGATGTCTTGCCTTATTTAAACATATTTCACCATTATTGACTATTCGAGGTAATGTTGCATTCATTTTTATAGCAAGTCTAGCTTTAGCAAATATCAAGTCTAAATTTAAAATGTTTTTATAATTACTTTTTATAACGTCCGAAAATTCCATACATTTTTCAGTAAGTTTTTGTAAAATTGTCTTTATTTCTTCAGCTTCCATGGCCAACATAAGCCTTAAGTCATTATTGGCGTTTACAACAACATTAGGCTCAATAAAAATAGTTGATCCACTGGCAGACATATCGTGAACAAGCCCAGATATTCTGCCTTTATATTCAGCTTTCAATGGTATAACATACCTGCCATCTCGCACTGTAATTATATTATCTTGAAGATATTTTTGGCTGGAGCCTTTTGTTAAATGTTCTAAAATATTTCTAATTTTTTGTTGTTGTTTTCTTATTGAAGTTCTTACTCTTTTTAACTCATAACTAGCATCATCTGAAACATTGTCGTCAGATAAAATACTTTTAAATATTAACTTTTCTAATTCAGTGTTCTCAATCAAATTTTCAAAATAAGACTTTAAACATTTACTATTTTCCTGCCCGTTTTCATAAAATTTTCTTAAAATTCTAGCTTGGCGAAAAATTAAACCTATATTTAAAATTTCACGTTGATTCATAGATATTCCAGAAAAAGCACGTTTTAGCTCTATTTCAGGAGATGATATATTAGAAATTTCAGGATCCCCAAAACGACAAGTCATGACAAAAGCTTCGTCTGTTTCACTGACAAGCTTCTTCACAACATGTTCTTCATAAGATGGAAACAAATTTAATACAAGATTTTTAGTGTCATCACAGCTTGTAAATTCCAAAAGCATCTCTAAAACTTTGTTTAGTTCTAACATATCGCAACTTTTTTTTAGACTATACATTTTTATCACCCAAACTCACCAGTAAATTGATGATATATTTTTAACGTAACGAGTTCTTTCTCAACATAAATCAAAATAATTTTTTCAACTAATTTTGAAAGAAAATCTAACTGACTTGCTTCAAGTTTAAATTTAAAAATATCCTTATCGTCCTTATATATTATATATCTCATAGCATGAAGAACTGGCTTAGTAAGTTTAATTTCACCGCCATAGCTACTCTCTTTTAGACAATCACCACAAACCAAAATTCCCTGAGCGGGAACATAAAACATATGTTTCTTTTCATAGTTACAGCAAACTTTACAACACACTAAATTTGGCATATATCCAGAAAGTGATAATAGCCTTAATTCAAAAACACACTTTATAAATTTATTTTCATATACATTTTTTTGTAGAAGCCACAAAGAGTTCAAAAGTAAATTCAAATGCCTAGATGCCCGCTGCTTAGATGGCACTAATAAATATGTAAGTTCGCAAAAATATTGAGCAAGCGCCAACTTCTCTGGATCGTAACGTAAGTCAAAAAATTGTTCTATCGCCTCGGCAGAATCTATAACACAGCCATATCTTCCATCAAATACATTAAAATGATAATATCCCAAAACATTAATATTTCTAAAAACACTTTTATTTACCTGCCCAAAAACACGCACTCTAGAATTTAAAAGACCTCTTTCGGGCGTCAACAAAGTTATATATTTTTGCTCATTGAGACAACTCCTCTGTTTTAGCACTATTCCTGTTGTCTTGAAATGCATTTTTATTCTCCTGTTCAATTTTACAATACTTTAAATAGTCTTTTACAAGTCCTGTTTGTTCAAAAATCTCCCACTTCTGCTCCTTTTTGTCCATAATTAATCACCTCTACAAATTATTATTAGTAAAAGATGAATGTTTTATACAACTAGAAAGTATCGACATCAAAACTAATCGTCAACAGATAAGCCCAACATTTTTAAAATACTGCTTTGATTTTTCCAATTATCTTTAACCTTAACCCAACACTTCAAATTTACTTTGCACTTAAAAAATTTTTCCATATCTACCCTAGCTTGAGTAGCAATCTTTTTTAACATACTTCCATTTTTTCCAATGATTATTCCTTTGTGATTAAATCTATAGCAATATATCAAACAATCTATATCTAAGCAGTTCTTTCTCTCTTTCATTTTTTCTGTAAAAACTGCTACACCATGAGGTATTTCATCACGAATGTTCAACAATAACTTTTCTCTTAAAATTTCAGCAGCTAAAAATCGCTCCGATTTATCTGTAATCATATCATCAGGAAAAAAATGCTCACTTTCAATTTGATATTTTTTTATTTCCAGCATCAAATCTGATATACCCTCATTAAACATCGCTGATATAGGAACTATTGCACTAAAATTATAAGCATTATTATATACATCAATCACTCTCATTATATCTGTTTTATCAGCAACCAGATCTATTTTATTTATAGCCAAAATCACAGGCATATTTAGCAGTTTAAAGCGATTAATAAATTCTTCTTCTGCCTTAGCTATTTTAATTGTTGGCTCAACAACCATTAATACTAAATCAACATCATTAACACTGTTTTTTACTATTTTCGTCATGTTTTGTCCAAGCATATCCTTAGATTTAAATAGCCCCGGCGTGTCTAAAAAAACATATTGTTCAAGACCATTTGTAACAACACCAACTATTCTATTCCTAGTTGTTTGAGGTCTATTAGACACAATAGCTATTTTTTCGCCTACTAAACTATTAATAAGCGATGATTTTCCAACATTTGGTTTTCCAACTATAGCAACAAATGCCGTTGTTTTATTCATAATATATCACACTTTACTAAAAAATATTAAAATTTATTTTTATTTTTTGGAGTATAAATCTTAACCTTGTCAATTTTAGTTGATTTCTTAGGAATTTTAAGCTTAACCCCTTTAAAAACAAATAAAAAGCCACCAATTAATGACATCAAAAACAAACTAATAAGAAACGGATTGCTCCATATTTTCGAAAAAGCCTCTAATAATCGATCTGGCTCACCAAACAAAATAGTGCCTACTATGATTGCAATAATTGCAACCACAAACACAGCTCCCGCTGCAACATCTTTAGCTATTCTAGCCAAATTATGATATGCTGGAGAGCCCAAATTAACCAAAGTTTCAATAGATGTATTAATCATTTCACAAAGCAAAACAAACCCAATAGTAATAAACAACAAAATATATTCGGTTCTGCTAAGCCCATATATTAATGCAAACAATAATATATTCACCGCTACAGCAAGGTGTATTCTCATGTTTCGTTCATTTCCTATACAATATACCACACCTCTGATTGCATAAGAAAAGCTTTTTTTCAAGCTACGAAAATCACTCCAACTAATCTTCATCGTCTAAAATCACATATGTAGCATCACGAGTTAAACCTATTTTACTCAAAACCGTTTCCTCCTTTTCACGCATACGAACAGCCTCAAGGCCGCCATTTTCATGATCATAATTTAATAAATGCAACATAGAATGAACCGTCAAATATGATATTTCTCTAAAAATCGAGTGATTATATTCATAAGCTTGTTTGATTGCTTTTTCCAAAGAAATAACAATATCACCCAAAACAACAACGCCATCAGCATTTTTTTTATATTTATTGCCTTCAAACATTTGAAATGACAAAACATCTGTTTCCATATCTTTATTTCTATACTCTGCATTTAATTTTTTTATTTGATTATTATCTACAAAAGACACACTAACCTCAACATCATCATTAACTTGTTCCATTTGCAAAACAGCTTTACAACAACGTTTTATTAAAAGTCTCATGCCAGTAGGAACTTTACAAATATTTTGATTATCATTAATTAAAACCTTAAGTTTACCCAACGCTTAATTCTCACCTTTCCACTCTTCGCCTACAGAATCTATATTTACAATATTTTGACGATTTACATTGTGCTTATCATAAGCATTAACAATATCTTGAACTAATCTATGGCGAACAACATCTTCTTTCTTAAATTCAACAAATTTTATTCCATCGATTCCCTTTAAAATCTTCTTTACTTCAACTAATCCAGATTTTTTATTTTTAGGCAAATCAATTTGAGTTATATCGCCAGTAACAACAATTTTAGATCCAAATCCTAACCTTGTCAAAAACATTTTCATCTGTTCAGAAGTTGTATTTTGAGCTTCATCTAAAATTATGAAACTACTGTCCAATGTTCTTCCTCTCATATAAGCCAGCGGAGCAATTTCTATATTTCCTCTATCTATATTTTTATTAAAGCTATCTGTTCCAATTATATCAAACAACGCATCATATAGCGGCCTGAGATATGGATCGACTTTGCTCTGCAAATCTCCTGGCAAAAAACCTAAATTTTCTCCTGCTTCAATAGCTGGCCTAGTTAAAATAATTCTTTCCACTCTGCGCTCCCTAAACGCTTTAGCGGCCAACGCAACTGCCAAATATGTTTTTCCTGTTCCAGCTGGCCCTACTCCAAATGTTACAGTATTTTCACGAATACATTTAACATATTGCTTTTGAGAGAATGTTTTTGTCACAATAGCTCTGCCTTTACTGGTAACAAAAACACATTCTTCAAACGAATCTTTTAAGATATTAATGTTACCATTTTTTACATGAGTTATTATATATCTAATTTTCTTGTCGTCTAAAGTTTGATTATTTTTTAGAGAGTGTATCATAATTTCAATTATTTTTTTCACATTTGACACATTATTAACCTCTCCAAATATTTTTATATTACCTCCCCTGCTAATGATGTCAACATTAAACTCTTTTTGAAGCAACTTCATGTTTTCATCGAAACTACCAAACAAATCAGCAACATCCTGCAAATCATCTGTATTGATAGATTGCTCTAACATATAAACTAATCTTCCCCCATTTTTACATAATTTTAAGATAATTCAGAAACATTATGAAAACATCTCTGAAAAAACCAACTCGTTATATTATAACACAAAATATAAATAAACCAAAGTTTTTTAAATATTATTTTATGTCAATATTATGTTTTTCACCTATTTGCTGTTCAACCATAAGCTTAGATTTTAAAATTACATCGTTTTCTGTTTCCTCATAAATATAATCACGACATAGAATTTTACCACCAATTAGTTCTTTTATCTCCCAATTTTTTTGATCATTCATTAGCATTCTTTTTAATTGCCCTATATCATTTTGAATTTTTACTTCATCATATATATCATAAATATCATGCTGCACAAAAATTGGCAATCTTATGCCAAATAGTTCAATTGGCTCAACATATTCACACGATTTTACAGCAGATTCATCTGTTTTTTCAAAAGTGATTGGAATCTTAAAGCAAAATATTAACAAAGTTTTTTTGTCTTGCTTTTCACCTGTTTTTTGAGATCTTGCAACACATTTTGAACGTTTAAATTCGTTGTTTCTTTCCACTTTAGCAATTATTTTAGCATTTGCATGAGAATATATAACCTCATTGCTATTCTCGATCTCATGTACGCCGCTAACTAAAAGTTGATTTTTTGTAACAATATCTCCCGCTTTAACTAAAGTTAATCCCCCATATGGTTCAACAGATAAAATTTCTCCATCAAACGCAGCTACTATATTACACGGCGTAGACTGATCTACAATATCTGGCTTATCCTTTGTTTCACTTACTTCTATAAAATACTTAGACGCTACTCTATTTATAGAAATCCATGCTATTTGAGGAAATTCTCTTTTTAATTCGAATTCAATCTGACTTACATCAATGTTAAAAACTATGCTGCCTGAGTGCAAACCAAATTTATCACAAACTCTAAATATTTGCTCATCTGACAACTGAACATTACCACTAACTTCAACTTCCCAAACAAAAAAATTTGAAACTCCCATTATGAATATAAATATAAATACTCCCAATATTATTCCGAGCCTAAATCTATATCTTTTTAATATAGATATAAAGCCACCTTCTCTACGCTTATTTACAAAGCAGCCCTTTAGTTCAGCCAATTTACATATGTATTTATAGTCTTTAGTTAAACATCTTGCAATTAAAACCCCATCTTTTTTGCTTATTTTCCATATTTCTTTTTTAGCCGCATAAAAAAAAGACCCCGTATTTCCTTCGATGGAAAATTCACACCACCCCAATATCCATCTTAAAAAGAATATCACAAATTTTACCCCCTGCAATTTTCAAATTCTGTTGAACATATTTTCCCTTCTATTATCAAAGCATCTTCTGACATCTCACATATAACTAAATTAGTTCCCACTATACTCAATTTATTTTTTCCATTAGATATTCTCACTATATTATCATCATATTCCAATATTTTACTATATCCATCAATAATTGCCTGTCGTCCTCCATATACAGTAAAATTCAAATCATTAGTTAAAATATCTGGCGAAAAATTTAAAAATTTCGAAACACTCCTACCAATGTTATTGATAATATCTGACACTTTTTTACCTCCCTAAACGAGATAATGCTGTTTTTAATTAATTTATATTACAAAAACACAAAGCATATACATATTTTATCGGAGGAATATTTATTATGAAATCAACATTAAAATTTGTAGAAGGAATTATATCCATATCAATAATTGTTATAGTTCTAGTGTATTCAAAAATGATATCTAATCACATAAAAGAAGGATTAATTATCTGCTTGGATATATTAATCCCATCAATGTTTATATTTCTTGTTATATCAGATTTTTGCCAAAAAACAGGTGTTTTAGATTTAATATTAAAACCATTTAGTTATGTTTGTGGAAAATTATTTAAATTAGACTATTCACTAGGTCCAACATTACTTTTTAGTTTAATATGCGGATATCCAGCAGGCATTCATTTAATATCAGATCTTGTTTTAAAAAATAAAATTGACAAAAAAACAGCAACACGAATGTTATATTTTTGTGTTAATTCAGGACCAGCATTCTTAATTGGTGGTATATCAATTCCAATATTTAACAACATACTTCCTGGAATAATCCTTTTCGTTTCACAAATTGCTTCTTTTTTCATAGTAGGAACACTTTGTTCCATTGGATCAAAACAAAAAACAGTGAATTTAATAAAATCAGAGTCTCAAAAAATAAATACTTTCATATCATCTGTAAAAAATGCTGTCCACTCAATGATTATAATATGTAGTTTTACTCTGTTCTTTTCCGGTATTATCGGTGTTTTAACTGAACTAAATATATTTAATATCAAAGCCAATAAATATTTTATGTCATTTTTTACTGGTTTTATCGAAGTAACAAACGGTGTAATATGTTGTAAGCAAATAAGTGGATTAGGTATGTTTTTAATACTATCATTTATTACATCTTTCGGCGGCATTTGTGTTCATTTTCAAATTAAGTCAATCGCCTCTAGAGCAAATATCCCATTTAACAAATTCTACTTGTGGAGAATAATATATTGCCTAATTAGTACCAATATATCATGCTATCTATTCACCAAAATCAAATTGCCAATAGACGTTTTTTCAAATAATATATCTAGTAATAATATATCAACAAACAGTCCCATCTCCTCTTTTAGTTTAATAATTTTATCTGTTGCGCTATTGTGCTGCGATAAAAAAATTGATATAATTAAAAAAGGTTTTAAACGCATAAAATGAAAGGGCGTTAATAAATGAAAAATTTTTTTAATAAAAAAATTGCTCCATCATGCGAATATTGCCATAGGGGCAAAAAATGTTTAAATAACAATACAATATTGTGTTTAAAGCATGGAGTTGTTGAGTCATCTTATTACTGCAATAAATTTAGATATAATCCGCTAAAAAGAATTCCTAAAGTTTGTAATTATTCAACTAAATTTAAAAAAGATGATTTTACAATTTAAGTAACAAATTTAAGCTTATTAAGCTTAAGGAGAATTTAAATGGAATATGAAATAAATCCTAAAAAAATCTGCAAACTTACAGTTCTGCCTTCAGAAATAAAAAAATATATCAATGAAGTAAGTGGTGAGTCTTTAAAAGTTTTACTAATGATTTTTAGTGAAGAAAATAATCTTAGTCCATATGAAATTGCAACTAAATTAGATTTAAATATTTCTCAAGTAGAAGATGCATTTAGATTTTGGAAGTCAAAAGAAATAATTAATATTTCTGAAAAAAATAATTCCTCTTTATCCGCTAAAAAGCCATCAGCATCTCAAATATCTTCTGAAGAATTAAAAGAAGCTAAAAAAGAAGATAAATATGTTAATATGCTTTTTAAGCAATCTGAACAATTATATTCTCGGCCTCTAAAACCAATGGAGAGAAGAACTCTTCTATACATATATGAATTTTATAATCTACCAATAGACGTTATTTTAATGGTTGTTGATTTTTGTATAAGATATAATAAACCTCCTAGGCAAATTCTATCCATATGTGAAAAAATGTCAGATAACAACATAACAACCCACGAACAAGCGGAAAAAGAAATTCAATTGTTAACAGAAAAATATAACATTGAAAGCCAAGTTCGCCACTGTTTTGGTATATATGATAGAAAACTGTCTATGAATGAAAAAAATCTTATAAATAAATGGTTTGTGGATTACAATTTTAAAATAAACATGATACGATTAGCCTTTAATAGGTGTATTGACTCAATCGGAAAACTGTCATTTCAATATATAAATAAAATACTGTTAAATTGGAAAAAAGAAAATATTAAAACACCAGAAGACATAGAAAAATTTGAAAACGGAAAAAACAAAGTCTCAAAATCAGTATCAAAAAACACCTCATATAATTTAGACGAATTACTAACAAAAAGTGGATTATTTATTCCAGAATAAATATTGTGAGGAATTAAAATATGTTAAGTAAAAAAGAAATATATAAACAAGCGTATAAAGAACTTGAACACAGAAGATTACAAAGACAACTCAAAAGAAATAATAACTTAAAATTGGCTTCGTCTATTTGTCCTGAAATTAAAGCGCTATCTCTTAACCTTAGCAAAACGGCAATTAAACTATCTAAGTCTATTTTATCTAATTCAGCAAATCAGTCGGAAGCTATAAGAAAAATTCATGAAGAAAATATAAAAGCACAAAGCAAAATAAACAAGCTATTAATAAAAAATAACTTGCCGCCAAACTTTCTATCTCCTCCACCTATTTGCTCAAAATGTGAAGATTTTGGATTCGTTGATAACAAAAAATGCTCGTGTTTAATTAAATTAGTTAAATCTATACTCACAAAGGACCTACAAAAAAGTTCCAATTTTTATGTAACAAGTTTTAAGGACTTTAATTTGGAATATTATCCTAAAGAGCATGATAAAAAATATGGGATATCTCCATACGAACATATGTCCAACATTTTTAAAATCTGTAATAAATTTGCAGATGATTTTCCAAATTGTTCAGAAGGATTTGTTATGTGTGGATTAACTGGTCTTGGAAAAACTCATTTATCTTTGGCAATTGCATCAGAGGTAATGTCAAAAGGATTTGCCGTCATATATTCAACTGCTTCTGAAATTACAAGAAAAATGTCGGATCGTTACTTTCACAATAAATCTAATAATGAAATAGATTATTTAAAATTAATAGTTGAGACTGATTTGTTTATATTAGATGATTTAGGAACTGAATTCGATTCGACATTTAGCAAATCAGCAATATTCGACATAATTAATAGCAGAATTCCGCTAAATCGTCCCACAATAATAAACACTAATCTATCTCCCCGTGATTTAGAAAAAAAGTACGGTGAAAGGATAGTGTCTCGAATATTTTCTACATTAAATACTTTGTCATTTAAAGGAACTGATAACAGAAAACACAACACAATTAAAAAGCTATCAATATATTACAAACACACATAAAGTTTAGTTTGTTAACAAAATGTTTACTTTTTGTTAATTTTATGTTAACATAAAAACTCAGCACTTAATTATAATTGTATAGAAGACATATTCTCAATGTCTTCTATCATTATTTTAATTTTAGAAAGGATTAATAAACATGAACAAAATTTCAAAAATTTTCTCATCATTTTGTGCATTAATGGTTTCCACAGCCTTTATTAGCACCTCCGTTTGTGCTGTCCAGCCAAACACTGCAGAATGTCAAAATTCTATAAATGTGGTTAAAAATCGAATACAACTATTTGAAAATCGTCTAAATGAATATCCTTACAATGCAAATGATTTAAATTCCATTAAATCTACATTTAACAACACAAAAGACGAATTCAATAACGCGCAATCAAAATTGTTTTCGCTAGAATCAGATGAATTCTATACAAAATTATTGGAGTTTCATACAGACATCGATGAAATAAACAATAGCTTAGACGAAAAATATGTACTAAATTTTAATGTTCAAAACAATAAAATAAATACACAACTGCTTAATGTAGTAAATTCAGATATAGACAATTATAAAAGCAGCGTTAGCAATCGTCACAAAAAAGCTGAGCTACGCCAATTTAAAGCCAGAATATCTCAATTAAAATTTCGCATAGATTATTGTTTATTTCATCTACAAAATGTAAAACGTAGACTAAGTTCAAATATGCTAGATGGCTTAAATCATAAAATTGATGATATTAGTGAAATGTTTAATTCAATTTTAAACAACATACATTCTAGCGCTAATAAATTAGATAATTTAGCTAATTTTCACCAAGAAATTAATCAGTCGCATGATTCAATTAATAGTTTAGAAAAAGACTTAGAAGCTATATCAAACGCAAGTGACCAGCAACTTCAAAAACAAGACATTATTCAAAGATTTTCAAATTTAACCATATACAATGCAAATACAACAGCACAACAAATGAAAGAATTGGGCAAAAAAGCTGGCTACAATAATTGGCATTGGAAAGATCAACTAAATAATGTATATGTCTATAAAGATGTGGCTGACTTTGGGTCCGAATGTGCACAAAATTTTGTAAAAGGATTTAAAAGAGGGCGAAGAAAATTAATATATGATAATTTTTGCAGACAAAATAGAAGAAGCATAGGAAAATATATAGGAAGTAATGAAATTATAAGAGAAGATCCTGAAATAATATGTGATGTTCAATAACAAATAAAAACAAAAAATAGTTGACATGAATACACATGTCGACTATTTTTTGTTTTTAAGAAACGATAATGTTTACGCTATCATACACATTAATGTTTTAAATAAATTTATTTCACAACAAAAAAGGAGCTTCAACGAAACTCCTTAACTTGGTGAGCCACCGGAGATTCGAACTCCGGACCCTTTGATTAAAAGTCAAATGCTCTGCCAACTGAGCTAGTGGCTCAAACATTCACCTGACGACAGATATTATTATATCAACTAAACACATATTTGTCAATAGTTTTTTTGCTTTTATTTTAACATAATTGTTCAAAATGTTTTCTCAATTTTTCATATGTTTCTTGACTAATAACATGTTCTATTCTACACGCATCTTCTTCCGCAATTTTATCAGGCACACCTAAAAATTTAAAACATTTTATTAAAAAACAATGCTTATCATATATCTTTTCAGCAATTAATTTTCCCGATTCAGTTAATGTTATAAGTCCATCATCATCCACAACTATATATCCCGCTTTTTTTAATATTGAAACAGCTCTAGAAACACTAGGTTTAGAAAATGACAACTTATTAGCTATATCTACCGACCTAATATAGCCTCTTTCTTTACTTAAAATAAGCATAACTTCAAGATAATTTTCACCCGACTCGTGAAGTTTCATATCCACACCCGCCTTAAACATTCTAAATTAATATTATGATTAATGCTAATTTTATCATTATATTAATAAAATCTCAACTATATTTAAAAATATATGGTTTTTTTTACAATATAAATATGTTAAAATATTTAGGTATGTTTTATAAAAGCACAATTTTAAATATGATCATTATGGAGGTTATACGTGAAAAACAAATACGCAAAAGAAGAAATTAATGATCTCATAAAGCAAATTCAATATCATAACGACTTATATTATAATAAAGATAATCCGGAAATTACAGATTATGAATATGATATGCTGCTCAGACAACTAGCAACTCTGGAAAAAGAATATCCAGAATATAAACTATCATCGTCACCTGTCTCAACAGTTGGAGGTGTTGCATCATCATCATTTAAAAAAGTAACCCATAAAATTCAAATGGGCAGCTTACAAGATGCATTTGATTTTGAGGAATTATTACAGTTTGATAAACGTGTTCGGGAAAAAACAAATGATATTTCATATGTTGTAGAACCCAAAGTAGATGGTCTATCTGTATCATTAGAATATGAAAATGGTGACTTCATTAGAGGCTCAACACGAGGTAACGGATTTATCGGCGAAGATGTAACTGAAAATTTAAAAATGATATCATCAGTCCCTAAAAAATTAACTGAAAACATACCCTTTATTGAAGTTAGAGCAGAAGTATATATGCCGTTAGATAAGTTTAATGAGCTAACTTCAAAACAAAAAAATTTAAATGAAACCCCATTTAAGAACCCTAGAAATGCTGCTGCAGGATCTTTAAGGCAAAAAAAGCCATCAATTGTTGCATCAAGAGGTTTACAAGCCATAGTATTTAACATTCAGCAACTCAAAGGTTTAGAAATATCAACACATTCCGATTCAATAAAACTACTTGGAAAACTAGGATTTCTCGTTATACCCGAATCTAACATTTTTCACAATATAAACGACTGCATAAATAAAATAGAAGATATTGGCAAAATAAAATCAACCTACCCATTTGACATAGATGGAGCTGTTATAAAAGTAAATTCTTTCGCTAGCCGTGAAAAATTAGGCTCAACTGCAAAAAATCCTCGTTGGGCTATTGCTTTTAAATATCCACCAGAGCAAAAAGAAACTATATTAAGAAAAATAGAAATAAGTGTTGGCAGAACAGGCGCTTTAACTCCAACAGCATTATTTGACCCTATATTACTCGCTGGAACAACTGTTAGCAGAGCTTCCTTACACAATCAAGATTTTATAGATAAAAAAGAAATTAGAATTGGAGACACTATTGTTGTAAGAAAAGCGGGCGAAATTATTCCAGAAGTGGTAAAATCAATTAAGCATGAACAAAATAGTGTTCCCTATAAATTACCAAAGCATTGCCCTATATGTGGAAGTGAAGCAGTAAAAAACAAAGATGAAGCTGCAATTAGATGTGAAAATCCTTCATGCCCAGCAACAATAATACAGCATTTGATTCACTTTGCCTCAAGAGAAGCTATGAATATTGGGGGCCTCGGAGAAGCAAATATAAAATGTTTAGTAGAATCTAAATTAGTAAGCGATATTTCTGACATATATAGTTTAACCAAAGAACAAATTTTAAAATTAGATAGATTTGCAGATAAATCATCAGAAAATTTAATAAATTCAATTGAAAATTCTAAAAAGAATCCACTTTGGCGATTAATTTTTGGTTTAGGAATTCGAGGCGTTGGAGCAAATATCGCAAAACTTTTATGTGAAAACTATAAAGATATTTTTCAGCTTATGGATTCAAACACGGATAATCTTTCTAAAATTGAAGGTATAGGCCCAATACTCACATCAAATATAGAAAAGTTCTTTTCATTAAATGAAACCAAAAATTTAATAAACAAGTTAAAAATGCTTGGTTTAAACATGCAATCAGATGCCAAAGAAGGACAAAACAGCGCTTTAAAAAATATTACTTTTGTTATAACGGGAAAACTAATTTCTAAAACTAGAAATGAAATGAAACAATTAATCGAAGATTCTGGAGGCAAAGTTTCATCTAGCGTATCATCAAAAACTAACTACCTAATAACCGGCGAAAATGCAGGTCAGAAATTAGAAAAGGCCAAAAAATTAAATATAAAAATTATAAGTGAAAATGAAGCAATAAATATGATTTCAAAATCTTAATATATATTCAAGGAGGAATAATATGAATATAGATATGATTCATCTAGCAAAATTATGTAAAATTAAAATAGACAACAAGCTCTCTGAAAAAATAAAAAACGACATTAGCAAAATATTAAAAAGCGTGGAAGACCTACCAAACTTTGATAAAAATGAAAGTTTTTTTGACCCAAATAATATCATGACTTTACGCGATGATGTAGCAAAGCAAGAATTTACCCGAGATGATATTTTAAAAAATGCACCTAAAGTAAAAGCAGGGTGTGCTGTTGTTCCTAAAGAAATTGACTAGAAAGGAAATACTAATATGAATCTTTATGAAATGTCTGCAACCAAACTATCTAAAATGATTAAATCAAAAGAAATTTCAGCATTGGAATTAACAAACAGTATCTTTTCAAGAATTAATTCTGTTGAGCCAAAAATACAATCATATGTAACATTATGCGAGGAAGATGCTATTAAAACAGCTAAATTAGTCGACGAAAAAATATCTAAAGGTGAGAAAACTTCCCCGTTAGCTGGAATTCCAATAGGAATTAAAGACAATATTTGTACTAAAAACATATTAACTACTTGTTCTTCTAAAATGCTTCACAACTTTATTCCTCCATATGACGCAACAGTTATTAAAAAATTAAAAAATGCAAACGCCGTAATAACAGGAAAATTAAACATGGACGAATTTGCAATGGGCTCTTCAACCGAAACATCATACTTTAAAACAACAACAAATCCATATAATACCAACTGCGTTCCGGGGGGAAGCTCTGGCGGAAGCGCAGCTTCAGT
This sequence comes from Oscillospiraceae bacterium, assembly GCA_902790675.1. Lineage (GTDB taxonomy): Bacteria > Bacillota > Clostridia > Oscillospirales > Ruminococcaceae > RUG12519. The sequence continues at coordinate 63,992 of CADASU010000005.1, forward strand.
TGCTGCAGGAGAAGCTATTATGTCTTTAGGGTCAGACACAGGAGGGTCTATCCGTCAACCAGCTTCCTACTGCGGCGTTGTTGGCCTAAAACCAACATATGGATCTATATCCAGATATGGCCTGATAGCATTCGCTTCTTCATTGGATCAAATTGGCCCAATTACTAAATCTGTTGACGACTCCGCTCTTTTGTATTCAATAATCAGCGGACAAGACCCCCTAGATGCAACTAGCCGAAAAGTTAATCATATAGATTGGGACTATAATTTTTCAGATATTTCAATGATAAAAGGTCTGAAAATTGCCGTTCCCGAAGAGTATTTTAGCGATCAGATAGATGATGATATAAAAGAAGCTGTTTTCAATGTAATAAAAATGCTAGAAAAAAATGGAGCCAAAATTTCAAAAATATCTCTCCCAAGCACCCCTCATGCCTTAAGTGCCTATTACATAATTTCTTCTGCAGAAGCATCATCTAATTTAGCTAGATATGATGGTGTACATTATGGTTATCGATCCGAAAATTACTCCACGTTAACTGAAATGTATGAAAACACCAGAACAGAGGGCTTTGGAAATGAAGTTAAAGCAAGAATAATGCTTGGAACGTACATTTTATCGTCAGGATATTATGACACATATTATAAACGTGCGAAGTTACTGCAAAGCAAAATAATTTCTGAATTTCAAGAAACATTTAAAGAATATGATGTTATTTTAACTCCAACCGTTCCAACTCCCCCATTTCCTATTGGCGCTGAAATAAACGACGCTACTAAAATGCATTCGAATGATATGAACACTGTTGCATCTAACATATCTGGTATACCTGCAATAAGTTTGCCATGCTGTCTTAACAAAGACGCTCTTCCAATAGGATTTCAATTAATGTGTAATCATTTTGAAGAAGAGAAACTATTTAAAATTGCAAAATGTTGTGAATTATTAATTGGCAATATAAAATTACCAAATATTTAAAATCGGAGGTAGATATTAAATGTCAAATAAATATGACCTAGTTGTAGGACTAGAAATACACGCTGAACTGTCTACAAATTCTAAAATATATTGTTCATGTAAAAACGAATTCGGCCTTGAAGTAAACTCAGTTTGCTGCCCCGTTTGCACAGGTATGCCTGGAACACTGCCAACATTAAACAAAAAAGTTGTAGAATATGCAATTAAAATGGGTTTAGCAACAAATTGCAAAATAAATCAAATATCTAAGCAAGACAGAAAAAATTACTTTTATCCCGATTTACCCAAAGCCTATCAAATTTCTCAATCAGATATCCCACTATGCGAAAACGGTTATTTGGATATATTACTTGAAAACAGCAAAACAAAGCGCATAGGAATAACCCGAATACATATTGAAGAAGATGCAGGAAAGTTGCTTAAAACCGATAAATTTGATGTCACGTTAATAGATTTTAACAGATGTGGTGTTCCCTTAATAGAAATTGTTTCCGAGCCAGACATAAGATCAATTGAAGAAGCAAAAGCATATTTAGAAACAATTAAATCCTATTTAACGTATTTAAACATATCCGATGCAAAAATGCAGGAAGGTTCCATAAGATGCGACGTTAATGTTTCTGTTAAACCAAAGTCAGAAAAAAATCTTGGAACAAGATGTGAAATGAAAAATGTAAATACTTTTAGTGGAGCACTTAAAGCTATAGAATATGAATATCAAAGACAAATAGACATACTAGAGTCTGGCGGAACCATTAAGCAAGAAACCAGAAAATGGGATGAAAAATCGTCCAAAACAATTGCTATACGCTCTAAAGAAAATGCCCAAGATTATAGATATTTTCCTGAACCTGATTTGAGAAACATATCAGTAGATGACAAAACTATTCAAAAAATATTTAGCGAAATTCCAGAAATGCCAAACCATAAAGCCATTAGGTATATAAATAACTTTAAACTTCCTCAAGCTGATGCAAAATTAATCGCTAATCATATTCAAAGAGCAACTTTATTTGAGAAGACATATGAACTAAATAAAAATTTAGATGTAAAAATGATTGCAAATTGGATTTTAACCACAATTTCTGAACAGGTTAATAAAACATCTAAAAACTATTTAGAAGTAATTACTCCAGAAAATTTAAGCAAAATAATATCATATATACAAAATGGCCATATTTCAACTTCATCAGGCAAAAAAATATTTAAACAAATCGTGTCAGACAATTCTAAGTCCATTGATCAATTAATTAAAGACTTGGGGCTAGAACAAATTTCTAATGCTGATGAGCTAGAAAATATAGTAATTAAAGTTTTAAAAGAAAATGAAAAGTCTATAAATGATTATAAAAATGGAAAAACAAACGCATTTGGATATTTAGTTGGACAATGTATGAAAGCTACAAAAGGAAAAGGAAATCCATCAATCATAAAGGATACTATAAAAAAGCATATTTAAAATCATAATTAATAATAATCAAAATACAAATTATAAAAAAATAAAACATAATACTTGCAAATAAAAATAATATATGTTATACTAACTTCATGTTGGTTATAATTTTGTATTTTGAGATGTGGGCATTTAGGCTCTGTGCGAGCGAGCTCTATGAACCATGTCAGGCAGGGAACTGAGCAGCATTAAGTAGATGACTTCACTGCGTCATAGAATTACCTGAGTGTTCACATGTGAGATTATAAAATTAGTCTTTTTACAGCATATAGCAGATGTTTTGGAGGTATCATTTTACATGTATGTTGCTCTTTACAGAAAATGGCGACCAAAAATGTTTGATGATGTTGTGTCTCAGACGCATATTACATCTACTCTAAAAAATGAAATAAAAAACCAAAGGATAGCTCATGCATATCTTTTTACGGGCTCTAGAGGCACTGGAAAAACAACTTGTGCTAAAATATTTTCTAAGGCTATAAATTGTTTAAACAATAAAAGCGGTGAGCCTTGTTGTGAATGTTCAGTGTGCAAGGGGCTAGATAGTGGCAATATTTTAGATGTTATAGAGATAGATGGTGCTAGTAATAATAGCGTGAGTGATGTTAGGCTGCTCAGAGATGAGGCAAATTTCGTTCCAAATTCTTGCCGCTATCGTGTATATATCATAGACGAAGCTCATATGCTGTCTGCTAGCGCTTTTAATGCTCTTTTAAAAATAATGGAAGAGCCTCCCAGATATGTGGTGTTTATTCTGGCAACAACTGAGATTCACAAAATACCTCTGACTATACTTTCTAGATGTCAGCGCTTTGACTTCAAGAGAATTGATACCAGGGACATTCAAGATAGACTAGTTCATATCTCTACCACAGAAAATTTTAAATTATCTCAAGAGGCTGCGCATGCAATTGCTAGATTGTCAGATGGCTCTATGCGTGATGCAATTTCTGTTTTAGATCAGTGTACATCTATTACCAATGATGTAACCATAGAAACCGTTAATGGTATTTTAGGCTTAATAGATAAAGCATACATTTTAAAATTACACGATAGCATTCTAAATAAAGATGCGTCAGGAGCTATTAAAGTTGTTGATTCATTATATCAAAATTCAGTTGATATTCAATATCTTTGCTCCGAGTTGATTAGGTTTTACCGCGAAATAATGCTTTCTTTAGTTTTAGACTCAAATTCATATCAGTCTATAAGCTCTAGTGAATTTTCCAACATAACTAAGCAAGCTGCATCAGGTGATTTGAATTTATCGAGTCTCTTAAGATATTTAGATCTACTTCAAAATTGCTCTGAAGATCTTAAAAGTTCGTCTAACAAACGTTTGCGATTTGAAGTTTGCATTTTAAAATTGTGTTTACATTCTTCGAATGATGTGTTTTCTAAACTTAATGTGGCCAATAGCGTTAGTAACAAAATTTCGGATAGTAAAAACTGCCAAAGTTCTTATAATACCACTGCTCTGCTTAGTGATATTGATAATATAAACAGAGAAAAACCTATAAAACATGATAATCAAGAATTAAAGTCATCTAAAAACTTTGTTCCATTAAATAGCTGGCAGGATATTTTAAATGATATTCGTGATAAAGACACAAATGGCATGTTATTTGGATTTTTGGTTGGATCTCAAGCTTTTGCTGTTGAAGATAAATTGTATATAAATTCTAAAAATTCTATCGTTGCTGAAAAAATATTAGAAAAAAAATCGTTTATAAGTGATATAATAAAATCTAGAACAGGAAAAAACTATCGCATATTTTTAAAAAAGGCAGCGACTGTTGAAGATGCTAAAAATAAACTTCAAGATTTTTTAATATCAGCTGAAAATGCTGGAATAACAATTGACGAAGAATAAAATTTATATTAAAATTGAAATAGGAGATGATTATTATGAAATCAAGATTACCCAATAATTACAATAATAAACAAAATGATATGACAGAAAAATTGCAAAATATACAAGCAAAAATGCAAGAGAAAACATCTGAAATTGAAAAGATGACTTTCCCTGCTCAATCTGGTGGTGGAGCTGTTGAAGCAGTTGTTATGGGTGACAAAAGTGTGCACTCATTAAATATTAATCCGGATGTTGTGTCAGCTGATGACATCGAAATGCTTCAAGATTTAATCATTAGTGCCATTAACGAAGCTTTAAATAAAGTTGACAAATATACTGATGAAGAGATAAATAAGATAACGAAGGGCTTATCTGTTCCTGGGTTATTTTAAATTATGAATGGAGAATCAATTACTCTAAAGAAATTAGCAGAGCAATTTGCTTCTCTGCCAGGAATTGGCCGTAAATCAGCCTGGCGACTTGCATTTCACATGCTTACATTGGATAAACATCAAATTGAAAATTTTACTGATGTTTTGTTAGATGCTCACAAGAATATACACAAATGCTCAGTATGTCAAAATTTGACTGACTTAACAACATGTGAAATATGCTTAGATAAATCCAGAGCTTCTGATATTATTTGTGTTGTAGAGGAGCCTAGAGATGTGATCATCTTAGAAAAGTCTAACAGTTTTAGTGGATTATATCATGTTTTACATGGGTTAATATCTCCTTTAGATGGTATTGGTCCAGATAATTTAACAATTAAAAGCTTAATACACAGAGTAAATACTACCAAAGTTAAAGAAGTTATATTAGCTACAAGTCCAACAATAGAAGGTGAAGCTACTGCGATGTATATATCTAAATTAATAAAGCCTATGGGAGTAACAGTTTCTCGCATTGCCTATGGTATGCCAGTTGGCGGAGAATTAAAATATGTGGACGAAATAACAATTTCTAAAGCTATAGAAAATCGAAACAGATTATAATTACAGAAAGAGCTAAAGGCTGTTATTATGCAAAACAAATCAAGAAAAATAATTTCTTTAAATAGAAAAGCCAAACATGACTATATAATTGAAAAATCTTATGAAGCTGGTATTGAACTTTTTGGTACTGAAGTTAAGTCTATAAGACAAGGAAATATCACGTTAAAAGATGCATATTGTATGATAGATAATGGCCAAATTTATTTGTTTAATATGCATATCAAGCCTTATGAACATGGCAATATATTTAACAGAGATCCTGTTCGTAAAAGAAAATTATTGTTGCACAAAAAAGAAATTTTAAATTTACACAATGTTGTTAAACGTCAAGGATATTCTATAATTCCTTTATCTGCTTATTTTGCCAAATCTAAAGTTAAAATTGAAATAGGCCTTTGTAGAGGTAAAAAACTGTATGATAAAAGAGCTTCAATTGCCGCCAGAGATGCTAATAGGCAAATTGAACGAGAATTAAAGCAAAAATCAAATTATTATTAAAGGGGGCGTAAGGGATTCGACGGGAATGAAAGTGTATGATAAGCGAGTAGAGGAGATGCCACCTCTATAAAAGGCATATTTAAATTTTAAATGCAAAAAATAATGCAAGTATAGGCTTTGTTAACAGCAAAGCTCTTTTGGCAGCTTAATTAATTTTGCCAAGGTTGTATTCTAGTTTTGCTGCGAACTGAATTCAACTTCATTTGATTTTAGCAGTAAACAGTTCATGGAATATCTCAGTTCTTTGAACAGTGAATTAATGAGATACTCTATTTTATCGGTTTGCTTTTTGTCTATATAATATGAGGAATTTCTAACAATAAGCTACACTCGTAGAAAGTTATACATACTCACTTTTCGGACAGGGGTTCAACTCCCCTCGCCTCCACCACTAGAACATGTAAAAATTTTAAGGCTTCCTGAGTTCATATTTTTCAGGAAGCCTTTTTCTGCTATTTATCCAAATTAAATAATTAAATTTATCAATTTTTATTACAATTCAGCTTATGATAATCATACAAAAACATATAATTTTTATTTTAAATATGTTGTATTAACTATTCATAAATTTTTTAATTTTATCTTCATATCCTCCTTTAAAAAATGCACATGTTGACTCATCTTTTCCGTAGAAATCTCCAGTACCCGCAAAAGCAATAACTCTACAATGTCCACCTCCACATTTTTCCCTATATTCGCAATTTCTACATTCTTTATTTCTGTCAAACAAATCTTGAACGGTTGTCAATACTGTGCTTAAATAATTAGATTTTGTCAATATATCTTTTAACTTCATATTTTTTAAATTTTCAAAATTCATGTTATATTTTTTTGCATATCCATTCCAACCGTTACATGGCAAAACTTGTCCATCAGGAGCAATGAAAATTTCATCTCTCGTGCGCCAGCAAGCTACCTGTTTAGAAAAATCTGAAGTTTCATTACACTTTAGTGGAACAATGGACAAAATATTTGCTTGATTATCGGCAAAGCAAAAGTCTTTTAAATAAAATGCTACGTTCCAATTTTTTTCTTGTGTGCATAAAGTAAATCTATGTAAGCATCATAGCAATCTTCATATGATAAAGCTTTATTTTCCTCCGGAAGTAGACTCCATCGTAATGTCTCAGCAGTTCTATATACTTCAACTTGAGTAACGCCCATATTATTCATAAGTTCAACTGTGTCGTTAAGAACATGAATATTACCTTGGTGTATACAACATACAGCTATAACATAAAAATCATTTTCCACTAACATCTTTATTGCATTTAACGCATCTTTTTCTGCACCATCTACTCCTCTCATCCAATTATGATATCCTATGCCATCAAAACTAACACTAAATGATGGCTTTATGTTTCTTTTTATTATTTCATCAATAAATTCTTTGGTTATAAGTGAACCATTTGTGTTTATGGAAGCAATTTTAACATTTCTTTTTAATAATTCATCCACAATGTCAAAAAAGTCATTTCTAAGAAGTGGCTCTCCACCTGTAAAAATAACTCTTTCTATTCCACAGTCTGCTATTTGATTAGCTATATCCAAACAGTCTTCAAGTGGTAGTTCATCGTTCCTGTTTTCACCATCAGATGCCATAAAACAATGTCGACATTTGTAGTTACATCTTTCTGTAAGTCCCCACCTAACTTGATGAAAATACCTATTATTAAAAAATTTATATTGTTGATTTGTTTCTAATTTCTTACCTTCTTCGTTCAAATGAATAATATTTGCGTTTAATAATTGTTTAATAACATCATTATTTTCCAAATCATGGTTTCCATCACATTTCTTTAATATGTCAAACTCTTCTAAATCTAAAGTTCTTACTGATGCATTTTTGTTAATATTAAATAAAACTCTTGGAATTCTCAACCAGCCTCTAAGACCTAATTACCTATTTAATAATAATTTCATAACAGCCCTCCATTACTCAACATATTAAATTATATGTACTATAAATAATATATATCTTATGTCTATTTTTGCCAAATAATATAAAGGTTTTATCTATTTTTGTCAACATATTTACAATATTTCATATTAATTTATAAATATAACGATAAAATTAATTACTTTTAAAGTTATTTTGTTTGATGTAAAATTACTTCACATCTATAATCAAAAATTGGTCAAAAACGTGTACTTATATATTTCCTAATAAAGCACATCAAAAAATTACCCTTCATCAACAATTGCTTTAATGAAGGGTAATTTAAAACCACATACATCTATTGTAAAAAAACACCCAAACTTATATTTGCTTAATATTATTTATTAAAGATTATTATTTCTTGTTACTCTCAATTATATTAACTATGTCTTCAATTGTTCTAAGCTCAGAAATTTTTTCAGGCTCAACAACAACATTAAATTTTCCTTCAACCATTCCAAATACTTCAAGTATGTTTAAAGAATCCAAGCCTACTTCCTCCAGAAGATTTGCATCTCTTGGAATATCATCGGTATCCTTCCCAGTAATCTTGCTTAACTCTTCCCTAACCATTTTTTCAGTATCATTCATCACAAAAGCCTCCTTAATTTTAAAATAATTATTATTTATTTTATTACTATAGTTAGCTCTGCTTCAGCTGCCATGACATTATCAACATACGTAGAACAATCTGCTCTTAAAACTCTAAAAGAGTCCTTTATAACTTCCATTTTAACCGATATTAAATCACAAGGCAACACTAATTTTTTGAATTTTACGTTTTGCATTTCTGCAACAACAGGAATTCCGTCTATTTTTCTAGTATACCCAACAAAAGCTGCGGTAAGTTGAGCCATAATCTCACAGAGAATAGATCCTGGTACAATTTTTTTATAAGGATAATGCCCATCCAAAAAAAACTCATTTCCTTTAACTTTATATATACCCTCAGCACAAGTTCCATCTATACTAACAATTTCATCCAACAATAACATACTATTTCTATGAGGAATTAATTTTTTTAAATCAAACTCCTTCATAATTAATTAGCGCCTCCTGTCAATTGTATCGCAGAAACAAAACCTCCAGCATCCCCACAAATGATTAAACTATCTTTAGTCAACTTATTTTTATAATTTGACAAGCATCTTCCAAGATCAATAATAGGAGTTATTGAAAACATATTTTTGTTAATTAATGGCTGAACTTCTATATCGTCCTTTTCCAGCTGATTTAATATATCGTTTGCTATGTCAAAATCTCCAGACAAATAAATATCAACTGCTTTCAAGTCAGCGTCAAAAGCTTTCTCCAATGAACAAATACACTCTTTTGCACTAACATGACCTAAATATCTTGAATAACAATTTTTAATATAACAAATAGGCTGCTGCTCTGATTTTTCTTTTTCATAACTATTTATAAAAACAATAGAAGAACCTATTTCTTCTGTAGCACAAGCCAATATCTGAGTTGAATTTTTATATTTTATATTATAGTAAGCATCTATAATCGCATTCAAGCCAGAATGAACCCCTTCAGATAGCGCATAAACTTTACCTCTAAATTGATTCCAAATGCACAATCTACTTACAACAGCATTTCCAACAGTATTTGTAAAAGACGTAGGATTTACAAAATTAGCACCCTTTTCTTCAATTGACAAATTAAATTCAGCAGAAGGATAAATAGCAGAAGAATAGCTTCCTGCTATTACTGACAAATTATGTCGATCTATGTCATCAAACATTCCCTTATCCTCAGCCAATTTCGCTGCTGCTTCTAAGGTTAGCGATTGCCTGTCCACAAGTCGCGTGTTTAAATTTCCCAATGACTGCGTCAATTTCTCTATTGAGCAAAAGTTTATATTTCCAGATTTTTCATTTACTTTTCTTACAAAATCATGTGTCTGCATGTAATTAAATCCAAAGTCTTCGATATAATAAAAAGCTGAATAAATTGCAATTTTCTCCATTTTATCATACCTCCTTGTATCTAGAAATAACTAAGCTTGAATTATTTCCACCAAACGCAAAAGAGTTTGAAAGTATATTATCTATTTTCATTTCTCGGCTAACATTAGGAACACAATCTACTGGACAATCTTCATCTGGTTCTTCGAAGTTAGCTGTTGGAGTAATCATATTATTTTGAATCATTAAAACACAAGCAACTGCCTCAATAGCTGCTGACGCTCCTAATGAATGCCCTATCATAGACTTTATAGAACTAACCGGAGGAATCTTATCTCCAAATACAGAGCATATTGCTTTGGACTCTATTTTGTCATTCAATTTTGTACCCGTGCCGTGCGCAGAAATATAATCTATATCTTCAGGAGAAATTTGTGATTTTTGTAAAGCTTCTTTCATTGAAGAAATTGGTCCTGATGAGTCTGGTCTTGGTGCTGTAATGTGGTAGGCATCTATGCTTAAACCATATCCTTTAATTTCTCCATATATATGTGCTTTTCTCCTTAAGGCTGATTCCAAATCTTCCAAGATTAAAATTCCACAGCCTTCACTTACAACCAAACCTTTTCGATTTTTATCAAAAGGTCTACACACGTCACTAGTAAGAGAAAGTAATCTATTAAACCCAATTAAAGCAGTTAGTGAAAAAGAATCCACTCCACCCACTATGGCTACTTGGGCATCACCATGTTTTATCCTATCATATCCCCAGCCTATCGAATAGTTTCCTGCTGCACAAGCATTCAAAAAAAGACGTGATTCCATATTTTTAAAATTAAAATATTTACAAACTGTAGATAGAATATCTCCAGGATATAAATTTTTAATAGCATTATTACATAAATTCTGATCTTTACTTTGCAATAAATTTTGAAACAAATTATAATTTATTTGATAATCTGCTTTTTGTGAGCTCTTACCCATGGTACTTCCTAAAGAAATTACCATTTTATTGCTTATATCATCTAGGTTTAGTTTACTATCTTCTAACGCCATATTAATCGACTTTATTGTCATCTTTTCCGATCTATCTATTTCCGCAAATTTTATGCCATTTCGATCTGCTAAATAATGCGATTTGTTAAAGTCTTTGATTTCTCCAGATATTTTAACCCTTAAGTCATTAAAAGAATCGAAAGAAGTTGGCCCAGTAAAAACTTTACCATTTGATATATTTTCCCAAAAGGCATCCTTTCCAATGCTTCCCGGCGCCATGACTTCAATACCAGTTACTACAACTCGATTCAAACTATTCACCCTCTTTTTTCATAATTTATGTAAATCCTCCATTTTTAAAGCTACTGTAAACATTTTAAGCATTATTTTTATATAAGTCAAGTAAAAACAATATATTTCGATAATTATGTACTAATTGAAAATAAATTATTATAGTGTTATAATTTACTAAAATATAAATAGGAGGTTGTAGAAAAGTATGTCAAGATTAGATGGTAAAATAGCTGTTGTTACTGGTGGATCTAGAGGTATTGGAAAAGCTATTTGCTTAAAATTAGCTGAACATGGAGCCAATGTTTCTTTTGTTTATGCCAACAATAAAGAAAAAGCTGATTCTACTATTAAAGAATTGTCTAATTTTAATAATGATGGTTCAGCTTACAAATGCGATGTGGCTGACGATTTAGCAGTAAAAGACCTAGTAAACAAAATAATAGGCAAATACGGAAAAATAGATATACTAGTAAATAATGCGGGCATTACAGATGATAAGTTAGCTTTCAATATGGACTATAATTGTTTTAACAAAGTTATTCAAACTAATTTATTAGGCACTTTTAATATGATACACCACTGCTATATGAATTTTATAAAAAATAATGGCGGAAGAATAATAAATATATCATCCGTGGTTGGCCTAAATGGAAATATAGGACAATCTAACTATGCAGCCTCTAAAGCCGGAATAATTGGTTTAACTAAATCTATAGCAAAAGAACTTGGTCGCAAAAATGTAACATGTAATGTAGTAGCACCAGGTTTTATAGAAACCGAAATGACAAGTAGTTTAAAAAATCCAGACAATATTCTACGTAACATACCCTTAAATAGATTTGGATCAGCTGAAGATGTTGCTGATGCTGCTTTATTTCTTGCTTCAGATGAAGCTAAATATATAACAGGTTCAATTATAAAAGTTGATGGTGGATTAATTTTATAAAAATTCAACTCTTAATTTTTAATATTTATTAACTTAAAGGGGGAATATACTTGATTAAAATATCTAAAATTTGCACAAAAGACGATATTGCTTTGTTTAAACGCTTTATAAATGAATATATACCTTTTTCTGATGACAGTTTATGGCTTGGCGCCACTATTAACGGAATTCCATGTGGAGTCTTATTTGCAGATATTATAAGTGAAGATTCTAAAATTGGGGATATACAATTTTTATTTGTACATCCTATAACAAGACGTATGGGTGTAGCTACAAAACTTTTAAATACATTTATTGAAGAAGCAAAAAAATTAAAGTGTAAAAAAGTTATTATTAAATCTGTAAAAGATATGAAAACAATAAATGAAATAAGTCCTTTTTTTAAAAATTACGGATTTGATCCTGTAGAAATTGAAGCAAATATTTATACTATTACACCCCAATATTTTCATGAGAGTGGTAAAATTGAAGAATTTGCCAATAGAAAAATAATAATTCCCCCAAATATAAAGATATATCCATCAGATGAAATAGATAAAAGTTTACTTGATTCTTTAAAAGCAAAAAGCGATATAGATTATTTAAAAATATACGATCCTTTTCCAGAAAATGATAAATTTAAATTAAAGCACATTAATACGCTTTTTGCAGTTTACAATTCCAATGAAATAGTAGGCTGGATGGTGGGCTTAGACGCATTTGGAGAATCTATTTATTATAAAACGCTCTTTGTAAAAGAAAAATATAGACATTTATATTTAGGATTAATTTTGCAAAACATGTGCTTAAAGAATCATATGACAAAATATCTCGATAGGTCTGTACTTCTGGGTATATCTATAAGGAATGATCGTGCTTTAAAATTCTTTTCAATATATTCTAAGGGAATAAATAAAGATATAAATTACGAATTTAATTTTACCAAAAATTTATAAAATCATTTCAACAAAAACTATCAACTCATATTGCTTTTTGTCCACAATATATTATATATATATATTAGTAAGTTATTTGTTCATGTTTTGTGCATATAATGTTTTTATAAGTCATTAGTGAATACGGAATACTATCTATAACATAAAAAAGCAAAAACATGTAAAACTATAGATCAATTTAAAAAATCAATAATATTTGTTAATATAATTTTAATAATTTTATGAAATTATTAAAATTATATTGACTTATATTGTTTATTTAGTATATAATATATATTGATGGGTTTACTCATCAATGTGTATGCAACTAGTGTTTTTTATCAACAATTAATGAACGTGAAAAGGGGAGATTATCTATGACATTTAAGGAATTTTTAGAAAAACGCCCAGAAGACGTTAAAAAAGCAAAAGCATGCAAAACTATAGAGGAATTTAAAAAAATGGTAGATGGCTTTGGAATTTCTTATAAAGGAGATGCCGAGCTGCACGAAGCATTTGATATTGTTAAAAACAAATTATCAAATGAAGATTTAGATAATGTTGCAGGTGGCGCTTCTTACAAGCATAGAGGAGATCATGTGTATTACAACAAATTCAACAGCGATGTAATCACTGAGGGTACAGGTAAAAAAATATAATAAATTTAAAAATTGAAACTAATAAGAAACATTAGATTGCATTTGGTCTCACGGAAAACATAAGCCAGCTGCTGACTGCGAAATCAACAGCTGGCTTATGTGCAAAAAAACAACCAGTATATTTTCAACCCAATTTTAAACACCTTTATCTTTTTACAAATCCAATAAATGGAGTTATTCTTCATGCTGTTGCTGTATGAAAAATAAAAAACGTAAAGAAAAGGAGGAATTCTTTATGACGTTTAAAGAGTTTTTAGAAAAACGCCCAGAGGACGTAAAAAAAGCAAAAGCATGCAAAAATCTAGATGAGTTCAAAAAAATGGTAGATGGCTTTGGAATTTCTTATAAAGGAGATTCTGAATTACAACAAGCATATGATTTGATTAAAAATAGCCAAAACCAGTTGTCAGACGATGACTTAAATAATGTTGCAGGTGGCGCTAGACTTCATAGAAAAGGAAGCGCGTTTCACAATAAAGACACCGGCGAAACCATAACTTTAGATTCAGGTAAAAAAGTATAATAATTTTAAAAATAAAGACAAACAAAGAAACTCTACGTTGCATTTGTTTCTTTGAAAAAAATTAGTTGTTGACTATTTTGTCAACAACTAATTTTTTTCATAAGTTGCCAACAAAACAAAGTTCTTAATGTTTTTTAGTCTGATATAATAAGATCAGTTGTTATAACTGCACATAAAAAATTTTGAGAATGTATTTACAAACTGCAAAAACATGATTTATCTTTATGTATTGTTTTAAAATAAATATATATCAATTCATTATAATCTAAATTTTTTAATAAAATTATTATTTGACGAATTATCTGGCGTTTGTAAATATAAACATTATTAAACACAAAAAATATATCTATATGTACAATAAAACTAAAAAATTAAACTTTTCTTGCATACATTACTTAAAAAGCCTATTATTAAATCATTAGTTATTATTTCATATCCATGTTTATTAGTATGAAATAATAACTAATAGTTTAACAATTGAAGGAGTTTTAATATGAAATTAGTTATTCAGCGTGTAAGCAAAGCTAGTGTAAAAGTAAATGATAAAGAAATATCAAAAATAGGAAAAGGATATTTAGTGTTAATTGGAGTAAATAATACAGATACAAAGTCCAATGCTGACTATTTAATTAATAAACTCATAAAATTAAGACTTTTTGAAGATGAGAATGAAAAACTAAATTTATCACTAAAAGATATAAATGGTGAATTACTTTTAGTTTCACAATTTACACTCTATGCTGACTGCTCACATGGAAATAGACCATCTTTCAAAGAAGCTGCCAAAGCATCTTATGCAAAAGATATATATGACTATTTTGTAGAGCAGTGCAAAAATATACTTCCTGTTGTTAAAGAAGGAATTTTTGGCAGTAACATGGAAATAAATTTAGTAAACGATGGACCTGTTACAATAATTATAGAAAAATAAAAAATTAGTAAATGCTAAAGCTTCCCTTTTTCCGCGATAATTTAAACAGAGCATCTTAATTTGGCAATGTGCTGCTGTGCCGAATTTAACATAACATGTTCATAATTAAGTAGCTCTTTAATCATTTAAAAATATCTCCCCCCTACTTTTTTGTAGATAAAATAATAACTTTATTAAAAAATATGTTAGTTGTTTTTACATAAAAATCAGTCTGTTCATAAGCATCTTCAATAGTAGCGTCTTAGAAATTAATTTTTTGCAATTAAATGTTAACATAATTTTTTCAAAAAATTCATAATTTGTTTACAATTGCATGATAATATACCTATGTTTATTATATAAATTGTTTTATGCTATTATACTGGTATTATTTTAAAATTGTTCAGCTTACGCAAGTTTTTATTTCTTACAAAATTGTAAGAAAACACAAAATAATGTAAGATAATAACATAGCATTTGTGATAACATTTTAATATAATAAATGTAATTTTATATATTTAAAGGAGAAAATTTAAAATGAAAAGAAAAATAATAACAAAATTTTTATCAACCACACTAGTAGCAACATCTATTTTTTCTACTAGCTTAACTTTACCAGCTAGCGCAAACGATGCAACGTTTAGACTGATTTTTTCTAGCTACATGGATGATATTAATAATAGTTTTTCGGAGAAGAATCCAAAAAGCGGTCTCACCACAAACCGGATTGATGATTCATTAATAAAAGAATTTAAAGATGTGATGGATAACATGGTTAAAAATTACAATGATGCAAGTGATTATTGTACAGACGATATAGATGCTAAGAAAAAATTTAACGACATTAAAAAAGAATGTTCGAAGAATGAATTAATCCAACTTCTACAACAAAAGATTACTGACGATACAAATATTATATCCGATAATTTTAAAAACACTTTCAAACAATTTATTAAACAAATATTTGATGCTGCATCATGTTTTATTAATAAAAGCCAATATAGAAAAGAAATTACAATAAAACGCCAAGTTCGCAAAGACGAGATATCTTTTGATGAAAAAAAATTAAAAAAAATATTTAATAAAGAAAAACTTAAAAACAAGTTAGATGAAAATGTCATTGCATACATGAAAAACTTTGTAGCCCAGTCAAAGAAATCCATCCCATTAAATGAAGATGACACTGAAGAAATAAAAAAAGTTGTAGCCCCGGTAAAGAATTTAACAAATTCCACCCAATCAAATAAAGATGATACTGCAGAAACAATAATTTATTACTTTAAAGAAAGGGGCAATTTACCTGAGCAGATTAAAAATGCAATAAATGATGAAACCGATAAAAAAACGATTAATAAAACAATTAAAAGACTAAAAACCAAAAAAATGGTCAAAGACGGTTATATAGATGAAAAAGAATATATTGTTAATTATTCCGTAGCAATACAATTTTTAACCGATTGTCTTAATATATTAAAGTCAAATGGTAGAATCGATTTGTATGACTACACTATTTCAAATAAAGAATATAATGATATATTAAATAAACACTTTAGAGATGCTTGCGTTGACTCCGAACTAATAAAAAATCATGATGATAACATAGATGGTTTAAACGCCGACATCAAAATAAAATCTAAAGTAGATAGCACATCTATCGACGATAGTGACGATAGTAAAGAACATATCGAGTTAGATGATAAAATTACTGCTTCAAAAGATGTCTTACAACACATTTTTGTTGGAGATGACATTTTGGAACAATCCACCGCCACCCTATCAACCGGCCATACTAACTATTCTATACCTGCTTTAAATGATATTGCAAATAAAAATTATGAAAAAATGCAAAAATTTTCTAATAATAACTCCTTATCTAAGATTTTTATGTTATCTACAGGACTTGATGCTAGTAAATTGAACACTGAAAAAGTAGAAGGCATTAACACTCCCTTAAATAAAGATAATTTAAGTAAAAAATACTCATATGCCTGTTTGGGCAGGTTTTGGGGAACAAATAAAGGAATATTTCCCGAGAAGTGGACATGGACAAAAATTAGTGACGCCATTAGTAATATTCTAACATCAAATAATCTTGAATACACCAAAGAAAAGATAGATGAAAAAAATAACGTATATAGATATGCATGCTTTTATGGAACATATGAAGAAGTTCCCATCGTAGTTTTTGTTAATTTAACTGATAAATCACTTGTTACAGCTTATCCATTATCTAAAGATGGCTTTGACAATAATAAAAAAGCAGCTTTAGGTAACAAAAATATTAAGCCTAAAAATCACAAAAAATCTTAAATTAACAATATTGACATATTAAACTAACTATGGTACAATATGCGATAGCGTGGAGGTTTGGTTAATGTATTCAAATGTGTCTTATTGTAGTTGCAATGATCAACTAAAAGGAAATTTGTACCAGTTATGGAGTTTTCAAAATGAAGGAATTACTCCAAGATGGCAGGCTGCATATAGTAATATGCATGATGAGTTTATTAAAGCTTTGTCTTCTGATGTAGATGCCGCTATTTCATTTTTTGGCGTTTTGAATCTTGATAGTGAAGTAGACGCTTTTGCTATCCACTTTGTAGATGAAATTATTAGCAATTTTAAAACAAAAGAAGAAAAGGAAAAATTTACAAAATGTATTAATGAACTGAGTAAGAAATATTCCGATAGTCCATATGTTAACTGGAATGTTTTTCGCTTCTATAGTGCTATGCACGCCATAGAAGAGTTAAACACAGATGGTGAAGATAATTATGATTGATAAATTTTCGACTAATTAAAGCATAAAAGCAGCCTTTTAATGGCTGCTTTTTACTGTATGGGTGTTATTACTATATTTGACGCGCTTACTCCGGTAGTGCTTACTATGATATCCTTTATCTGAGAAGCTTGCTGTGCATTCATATCTTTAACCTTAACCGTAACATTAACTCTATCAGCTTCAACATATGCAACACAGTCTTCAAATCCTTTGGCCTTGACTTGATTTTCAATTGAAGTTTCTTGCTCGTTCATTTCTGTAATTTTTAATACTTGTGCTGTAGCATTCGCTCTTTGATCACTAGATATTTCAGAAGATGATAATAATTTATTAATGTCTTCTGCTGCTTCGTCATGAGAATTTTTCTTATCTAAACGAGCTTGGGTGAAATAATCATTAATTTTAGGGGTGGACACAAGTTCTGCTTCTCCATAATTTTGAGCGGAACTCGTCTGAGTTTTTCCAGTTCCCAAAACATCCATAACACTTATTGCCCCATCATCTCCAACTGAAAATTGCCAATTTAAATAAACTGCTATTCCCAAAATAAGAACTAAAGATGATAATATAATTTGTCTTTTTCCGATTATTAAATTAATTTTTTTCACAAAACTCTCCCCCTATTTATTTTTAGCTGTTTGTTTCTTTACCACAGACACCCTGCTGGTTTTTATATTTAAAGACTTAGTAACTGCATCAGTGACTCTTTTTACTATAACACTATTATCCGCCCCCTCACAAACTACAACCACCCCCTTAACTGTTGGTTCTTTCTGCGTTACTATTAGCGCTTGCTTTCCACTTGACCCATCTATAATCACTACATCATGCTGAGTGTCATTCCTGTTTGTAGATTTACCTGAAAGATTTTCATTGCTATCTGATGTCTTTCTTTCCGAATTAGCATACACATTTTCTATGCCATTCTCCAGAGTAATTACAACTTCCGAACTCCCCACCCCATCAATTTGAGATATCATAGAGTTTATCTTTTTTTCTAATTGTGATACATATGCTTCTGCTGTAACATTTATATTTTTTGAACTACCGTTTTCATTTTTTCCATCTGAATTTTTTGGAATTAATGTTGATGTGGCAATAAGCAATATTCCAACCATTCCTATAATAATTATATATTTTGTCTTATCCTTAGAAGCCATTAATTTATCTATATACTTTTTTAATTCCATGTATTATCACCTTTTTTACTGATAATAAAGTATTTTTGGGTTTAATCCCGTTTCTTTCTCAACTAGTTGTTTTATATTATTAACATCATAATTTTTAGATTTAGGAATTTTTAAATATATGTCTGTATCCAACGAGTTATTTTTATTAATATCTATGCTTATGTCCACACAATTATAACCATTTTTCATTAAAACAATTTTTAAAGCGTTTTTTAATTTTTGCTCATCTATCTTATTAAAATTATCATTATAATATTCTGGTGATTGAAGCTTTTTATTTATTTTATCAAAACAATTTACTGAATTTAAACAATTGAAATTTTTCATAAGCGGCATAGCTAAAGAGCTAACTAAAAATAAATTTAAAATTAGTTTCATAATTTTTTTCATGCTTCCACTAGGAATTAACATATAAAAAATCGTTCCACAAATCATGGACACGCATATACACAAAATCCATTCATGCAATGTTTTTCTCCCCTTAACCTGCAGACATATTAATCATTATTGATGTTGTGGATATTATTAAAATTCCGTAACAAATTAAAAATGCAAACAAAATTGAAAAACAGTCTTTAACTGCAATCATCATATTAGCAATAAATGACATGTTTAAAACTTTAGCAAATCCCACAATTAAAGAAATTGTGAAAATAAAAAAAATGACCATCAAAATGGGTGGCAGCAATGTTACAATACAAACTATTATTCCAAATCCGCCAACTGCAGATTTGATTAATAATAAACAGCTTAAAATCGATGATAGAGCATCTCCAAGAGCTCCACCAACAATTGGAATAAAGCTACTAGACAAAAATTTGGCTGTCTTTAAACCTATGCTATCAGTAGAAACAGCAATAGAATTTTGTAATGTAAAAAGGCCTATAAATATAGTAACAAGCAATGATAATATAAAAATTACAGTCTTTTTTATCGAAGATATTATCCCAGAAATGTTAATTGATTCATTAAAGCTTCCAACAACAGATAGTGCTAAAAATATTCCTATGGCAGGTAATAAAATATCCACAATAAAAAAAGATAAAATTTGTGCCACCATAAAAATCGTTGTGCTATATCCTAAAGAACTTGCCGAGCCACCTGAAACTGCAATAACTCCACTAAATATTGGAATAAAGCAAAGCATAAAATTACCAAATGCCTTTATCACTTTAGAAATATTTGTCATGCATTCAATTATTGGCATAATAATTATCCCACAAATGCATATTGATGTAATTACACTAAGCAATCCATTAAAGCTTGTGTTTGGAATTGTGGTTTTCATTCCATCGAATAATGCACAAATTAAAATTATGACAAAACAACCCGCAAAAGAAAAAAATGGTTTTTTTATTATATCAGCAACTTTACTAAATAAATATTCAAAAAATGTATTTATGGAAAATCCTTGCAAATCAGACGGCTTTGAAGAAGTAATTCCTACTTTTTGTAAATCATCCTTTACGCCACTGGGCAAACTGTTATTTAGTGTGTCTACTTTTAAAAGTTCACATTGCTCTTCTATTAATTCAGAATATTCTTGCCTATTATCATTAGCCAAAACACTAACATTAAAACAATAAAATAATAATATAACAAAAACAAAAATAAAAGATTTTTTCATTTTAATCTTCCTTTTAATTTAAATAAACCATTCGCTGTATAATTTGCATTAAATCTAAAAACATGGGTAATGCCATTAAAATTATCGTTACTTTTCCAGTTAATTCAATTTTTGTGGCTATGGCAGAATATCCTGAATCTCTACAAGTTTCAGATGCTAGTTGCGTTAAGTAACATATTCCTAGCGATTTCATAACAGTTGATATGTATATGTTGTTTAAATTAAAAGTAGATGTCCAATTGTTTATAACATCAAATATTGGGCTTAAACTTCCTATAATAATTGCAAACATTATTATTACTGCCACAACACCAACTACCATAGATATTTCAGGATTTGTTTGTTTTAATATTAAGCAAACTGCAACGGTAATTAAAGCTAAACCAACTATTGAAAATAACATATCTTTGTCCTCAATATAAACTGAACAAATTTTTGATTGTTTCAAAAAGTCTACTTATTTGTGCAACTATTATAAATAGAACAACAATTAGTCCTGCCAAGGAAGTTAGCATAGCTTGCTCTTCCCTCCCAGATCTAATTAAAACTTGATTAAGAACCGCAACAATTATTCCTATTGCAGCAATTTTAAAAATTAAATCTACATCCATAACCTTAATTTCCTTTTTTCAACTATTTTGATTATTTACATAAATATTACCAAAACTGCAAGACCTATTAAAATTCCCAACGATCTAAATAATTTTCCCTTTTTATTATAAACTTCTATCGCTGATTGCAAGCTAATTTTAAATCTATGCTCTATGTGTTCTAATGCCATAATTTGCCCATTTGAATCTGAAGCTCCCAATATTCCAGACATTGATTTTAATAATGCTTTATCATCTGAGGATATGCTACTATTCCAATCAATAATTGATTTTTCCCAAGCATCTGGAAAAGTCATGTTCGCCATATTACCCTTAAGGCTATTTAAAAAATTAAGATTATTAAACTTACTACTAGAACACACTCTATCAAACATATCACATAATTGTGACTTATTATATCTAAGATCTATCTTTAGCCAAGTAATAAACTGTATTAATTCATTAATTTGCACCTGATTTCGTTTTAAAGCTACCGAATAAATCAACCCTATCAGCAAAGGACATATTGCTAAAATTATTACTCCTAATTCTCGCAAACAAATCACTCACTTTTATTATAAATTCTATTTTACATGGCTCCGATTTTCCCTTTAAAAGCACTATATTATCAAATGCACCAGTCATAAGAATTTTTCTGATTATGTCTCTTTTCACAATCTCCTCTAAACTTCCTCCATGAGCTGTGGCTATTAATTCAACTCCTGCCCCTACGCACGCATTAATCGCTTGCAAATCAAAATTGCTTCCTATTTCATCGCAAACAATAATCTCTGGGCTCATAGCTTTAATAGCCGATATTATGCCATCTTCTCTATTCCAACTATCAAAAACGTCTGCATTTCCAATATCATTTTGCGGCACTCCATTTACACAAGCTGCTATCTCCCCTCTTGTGTCTATTATAGAAATTACTTTGTCGTTTAAATTTCTAATGATATCTTTTACTAAAGTTGTTTTTCCACTTGAAGGAGAACCAATTATTAAAAGTTTTCCAACGTTACCATTTAGTTTATCAATTAAAATATTTGATACACCATGAATCTGTTTTGCTATTCTTAAATTTATTGAACTAATTTCTCTCAAATTAGTTATATTATTATTTTCATCATAAACTGCTGTGCCGCTTATTCCTGCTCTATGTCCACCACGCATGGTTATAAATCCTTGCTTTATTTCTTGAGTATGAGAATGTATAGAATAATTACAAATTGATCGAAAACATTCTCTAATTTCTTCAATTTTTAATATCTTATTTAAAAAATATAATTTATTCTCATAACATATACAAATTTTTCTACCAGCTCTCAATCTAATTTCATTAGCGTTTGATCGCACATTTATTGGGACTTGCAGCAATATGTCCTGTATATTAGCTGGTAATTCTTTTACTACACTTCTAAATTCAGCATCACACATACACTTATTTCTACCTCCTTTTAATTAGAACTTACCAAATTACTATTCAGGTTGTCCCACAATTATTCCAAAATTTACACATTATGTTTTGTCGCAAAATAAAAAACAAGACAAACTCTTATTTTAAAAGTTTGTCTTGTTTAAATTAACTTGTTCAAAAACTACAATTTTCTCGTCAATTATGAGCAAAAATAAGCTTTAATATTGGTTTTTACACAATGTAGATTATAATACTCATATAAAATAACTTAATCACTCATGTATATTAAACTATTTTTAAAAAGAAATTTCATATTTACTAATCCTGCGCTCAGCTAAATATATTAATATGTCCCCTACAGAAACATTTTTAATGAATCTTATATAACACAGTATTTAATCATAATAACCCATCAATATTATTTTAAGGCTTTCAAAGCATAAGTAGCACCCCAATTTTTCAAAACCACAACAGAAGAAAAACCACCAGCCAACAAAGCTTCTTTTTCATGCTCAACAGTTATTGGCGTATCATAATGATAGAATTCATCATCTAAAATATTCTGCTCTTTTTTCAATTTAAATAATTCTGTGCGATGAAACTGTTCCTCCATATCAGATAACGCAAAATAATCTGTCAAAATAAAGTATCCACTAGATTTCAAAGCTTTTCTTACTTTTAGATAAAGAGGGATCTTTTGCTCCTTGGTAAAATGATGAAGCGATTCAACAGATACAGCAGCATCAAATTTATTCAAACCAAACGGTATGTCAAAATATGAACCCAAAATTAAATTAAGTGATTTACCCGGAAATTTATTTTTTAGCACATTAAGCATACCTGGTGCAAGATCAATACCCGTTATTTTGGCTGTAGGTACGATCTCAAAATAATAACCAATTTCCAAACCTGTGCCACAACCCAAGTCAAGAATCCTAGAGCCAGAAATCTGAGGCAAACAACTTGCCGTAAAAGGATAGAATTCTATAGCGGAGTCAATGCATGTCAATTGATGTTTATCATAATCATCCAATCGAGAGTCAAAAAATTCTCCCATTTTTTCAAGCATATTAACAACACCTTCAAAAAAATAAACTTACTATCACAAACAATGCCATTTACAATATTTTAAAAAGCAATAAAAAATAGCACTATAGACACAAATAGCGAAAAAACCCAACATCTAGATTTTTTCGCTATATAAATAAAATTATGTGGCTCCTCCTGTTGGACTCGAACCAACGACCCTGCGGTTAACAGCCGCATGCTCTACCAACTGAGCTAAGAAGGAATATTTAAATAATTAAACACTCAACACTTTGCCACAAGTTAAAAATACACTAAACAATCTAACAGCAAATAACTAAATCACAAAGACAAAACATCAAATGATTAACTATTTATAACGGCATCGACCAATCTTCCCAGGCCGTCTCCAGCCAAGTATTTTAGGCGCGAATGAGCTTAACTACTGTGTTCGGAAAGGGAACAGGTGTGACCTCATTGCCATAGACACCGTTTAAAAAGAGTAAAGAAAT
>CADASU010000006.1 GCA_902790675.1 Oscillospiraceae bacterium
GGATGATTCTAAATTCAAGCAACGTTTAACGGGTCTTACTGCTGGCGCTCTAGCAGCCGTCTCTATTGCAGCAATTGGAAGTCAAGTATTCAACCAAAGCCAAAAAGCTCCCTCAGACAGCTCTCCTTCAATTTCTTATTCAGCTCAAGGGGATTCAGGCTCTAACGATAATAATGGTAGTGGCCAAGCAACAAATGAAAACAATAAGGAAAAAGACCCTAATGGGCCCAGCATGAAAAATAGAAAACGTATTAGTAAATTTGGTAATATGCGTAGAAAAGGTGGCCCTGGTGGAACACGTCATGCTAGACAAGGTTCTGGCGCTACTGCTAATTCCGGTAATCCTGGCGGCGGTCCTGCTGGCGGTCCTGCTAGTTTCAGTGCCCATCCCGGTAATCCTGGCGGTGGTCCTGCTGGCGGTCCTGCTTCGATTGATGTTAGTAATCAAGTAGTAAAATATAACCGCTTTCACGGCAGAATTTCAGAGGACAATATCGCTCAAGTAATATCTATTCATGAAGCAAATTTTAAGAATTTTATATCTTTACGAGAAGGCTTACCTTTGGGCTTAAGTGATTTGCTTAACAATATCATAAGCAAAGAACACATAGGTATTATGACCTTAGTGAAATATCAAAACGCCCTTCTTTTAAAAAACAATCCTGAAAAACTTAATCAAAAATTGCAGGGACTTAAAGTTCAACAAAAATCATTAATTGACAAGATAAATGACCTTTCAAACAAACGTCTTGCATTAAATCTGAAATTATTTGCAAAGGATAATAATTATGAGGGAAGAAAAATAAAATTCATAGAAGAGCGTATTGCCCAACTTGAAGTAGGGGAACAAAATTCAAACATACCCGCATCTGACAACTATACCTTTGAATCCTATTATTCACAGGTTAGAAGCGATCTTGTGGAAAAGAAACAGCTACTTCGTAACTTGGGTACAAAGAACGAGGCCACATCAATAATGTGGCAAAAAAAGATAGACAAGCTGCAAGAAGAACTTGAAAGAAAACAGTACGAATTGAACAATTTCGAGAATATATATTCAAATCGTGTCGCTGATTATGAAAACGAATTGACAGATCTTACCAACATGTCGCTTAATATCAATGAGCATATAGGAGAATTATCCGATGAAAGGGTAGCCCTTCAAGGACGTATAACAGACCTCAACAACGATATAATCAACATTGATAAGCAACAAAGCCTTGTTGAACAAGAATTTAATAAAAACCTTAATACAATGGAAAATAAGAAACAAGGATTTAAGAAAGAATTATCTACGCTTGAGAATCAAAAAGAAAATAAGAAAAAAGAATTTGATAAAGAATTATCTACGCTTAAGAATCAAAAAGAAAATAAGAAAAAAGAACTTGAGAAAGAATTATCTACGCTTAAGAAGCAAAATGATCCTAGTCAAATAAAAAATAAGGAAAAAGAACTTAATGCAACATTATTGCAATTTGATAATCAAATAAAAAATAAGGAAAAAGAACTTAAGGAAAAATTATTGCAATTTAATAAGCAAGTAGAAGGTCAGCAACAAGAAATTAATCTAAAATTAACTAAGCTTAATGATGAAGAAAAAAATGAGAAAGAAGAATTGTCTTACAAATCAAATCAGTTTAATAATCAAAAAAATATGATGAAAGAAAACATTGAGCAAATAAAAATTAAAATAGGAAACTTTGAAAAAGAGATTAATAAATTAAAAAATGAAAGAGAAAAAATTAATGAAAAGTACAAACCGTTAGAGATAAAACATGAGCAAGCTCTTAAATATCTCAATAATTACTATGATACTCAAAATACAACTAAGCCAAATGTGTTGGAGCTAAATATTAGGAATTTGAACACACAAATAGAAAAATTAAAATATCAGCAGTATTTGATCTCTAGCAACAACTCCCAAGAAATAGAGGAAGAAAAAAATAAATTAGAAAATGAAATTAAGTTTCTTGAAAAAGAATTAGAAAACCGAAACAATAACCCATCCGAAATTAAACAAGCGTCTAATGAGGAAGAGCTTAAAAGCTTGAAAGAAGAACTGGCTAGGTTACAACGTCTTACAGCAAACTCCGAAAATGAAACAACCAGTATTGAAGAGATGAAAAAACAATTGGCTGACTATACCAATCAATTGTATGACTATCGTGAGCAACTAAAAGACTTAAATAAGGAACAGATTAGACCCATTGAAAGAGTAATCGAGCAAGCAAATTCCCAAATAGAGTCCAAAGCTGACCCAACTAAGTATAGGAAACTTTTGAATGAAAATAGTAATCTGGAAAAAATAAATTCTTACTACGAGAAATTTGCTAGTGAAATGGAAAAAGAAGTAGAAAAAATAAACAAAGAATTAAAGGAAGCGTCAAAGGTCAAAGAAGAAATACACAAAGAAGAAATGCAAAAAACAAAAGAAAAAAGACAAAAAGAAAAACAAGAAATAGAAGATAGAATACAAACACTAAAAGAAGAAGCAAGCAAAAATTATTACCAAAACCAGGCGCAAGCTGCAGCAAATAAGCAAAAAGCCGAGCAAAGCAAAAAAGAGCTTACGGATACAGTGAATTTTGTTGAGAATGTGTCCGTAAAGGAACAACAACAACGTTTGAAAAGACAAAAAACACTCTTGCAAGGAAGCCAAGGAGAGCGTTACAGACAAGAGGGAGAAGAATTAGCCAAAAGGTTTCTTATGGCAGACTATAATATAATTGACTATAAGCAACAATTTGATTTTGCTCGTGCTAATGGTCAGAAGATCACTGCTAAAAAAATGGAAAAGAACATAAAAAACGAAGAATCCAAAAAATCTAATATAAACAATAAAGTGAAAAAATTACAAGAAGATATTTACAATCTAAAAAATAAATATGCAGAGTTGAATGATGATTTGGCAAAGCTGCAAGCGGAGCCAATATCTTCTTCCACGGGTGATAAGAATAAGCTCAATAAGAAAGACATAGAATCAAATAAACAAAAAATAGAATCAACTAAACAAAAAATAGAATCAACTAAACAAAAAATAGATTTTTATGATATAAAATTTAAAGCCTTCTATAATTTTGTAAACCAACGAGACAACGACTATAATAACTTTAACGCCAATCAAATAAAAGCGAAAAAGCAAGAACTCATCACCAAAATTCAAGATCTAGCAAATGAAGATACACATTTGGATGGTAAATTGGCAGAGCTGCAAGCGTCAATATCTTCCACGGATAGTAATAATAAGCCCAATGATGACGAAATAAGAGTAATTAAAAAAGAAATAAATGAAATTAACATACAAAAGAATAGAATTAGGCAAGAGATAGATTTTCTTACGTCAAAATTTAAAGCCTTCAATATTTATTTACACATCAACTTCCCTGATCAATTACAAGAAGAACAAAATGAAAATGAGGAGGAACAGAATATTCCCATCTCCTCCCAAATAGACGAGCGTGGTGAAAACCAAAATTACAACATTAAATTGGTGCGTAGTAATATTAATTATGATGAGAATAGACCCATCTCAGTCAAAAACATTAACATGATTCAAAATGATGATGATTATTTTCAGGGTAGATCCTCATCCATCATTAAAAAGAGTAATTATAATTTTAAAAAGAATATAATCAATGACCTTGACATAGATGAGGATAACACGGAAGAACTCATCAAGCAACTTAACGAAATGCGTAATAAACAAAAATCATATGATAATAAAGAACAGAATAATGAGGATATAGATGTGTTCCAAAATGAAATGATCATGGAAGATAATAATCAAAAAAAAAGTGACTTTGACGAAGAATAGGATAATGAGTGAAAAAAATATATCCGATAGCAACAATGAAAATTTGAATGAAGACGACGATTTTGATTACCTTGAGTTAAATGATAAAAACGAAAGCAATATTATTCAACTTAGCAAAGACTCTGAAGGACAAAAAAAACCAAATGAGGATAAAAATATAATACAAATTGATAGTGATATTTATGATAGCGGCGATGAAGAAGAAAATATTAAGGAAAATATAGAACTAAAAGAACCAAATGAGGATAAAAATATATTCGATGACGACTATGACGACTATGAAGAAGAAAATCCGGATTATATATCTAAGGGAGCAAGCCTCGCCAGAAGCTATGTTTATACTGTTTTTGATTCTTTTAAACAAAATGACACAGATAAGCGGGATAATATTTCTAGCAAAGTATTCAATGAGATCTTCAATGATGAAAAAGAACTTGATACCTTCAGTAATGAAATTACCAAATCGGAGGAAGAAAAGGACAAAATTCAAGAACAAATAAAACGACTTGAAGAAAAAAACTCAAGCGATGGCATAACAGAATTAAATAACAGATTTAGAGAATGTAATTTATCAATAGAATCATATAAAGCAAATATAAGTAATCTTACCGAAAAAATTGTGAGCTTTAATAAGCAACTTTCAGTCTCCATGAATCAACTATCGGAACGAAAATCAGAATTGTTAGAAGAAATAAACATGAAAAATAAAGACTTATCCGAATACGATCAAAGCACAATTGATTCGATAGACAGGGCACTTGATTATATTAAAAAAGATTCAAACTACTTGGATTTTAAAAAAAACGTGAAAAATTATAATATGATAGATGGAGAAAACCTCGCCGAAAAATATGTTAATGAGATTCGGTCAAAAATATCAGGCATGGGTGATAAGTATAATCCTAAGAAGCTGGATAAAGTTTCTAGCGAAATACTCGGTAATTTCTTAAAGGAGATAAGGAATGCTAATAAAATCGATAAAGAAATTAACAAATTGCGGAAAGGCCTTAAAAATGCAGGCTCAAGCAGCGCTAAAGGAATTAATTCACAAATAGAAAAAAGCCAAGAAGCGCTGAATAATATCTTATTCAAAATGATCGGCTTCGATAGTAAACTTACAGTATTAAGTGACAAACTACTAGTCCAAAGCGTCGAATTGAGCACCAATTTAAAAATGACAAAACAAAAACCATACGATTCAAAAGAACATAATTCGGTATCAAAAGCATATGATTATATAAAACAAGATAAAAACGTCGTGTCTTTTCAACGGCTCGCGTACACTTTGTCTAATTCAAACACCAACGATGAACAAAACCAAGAAGAAGAGAACGTCAACAGCGAGAAGAATAATGAGAATTTCGCAAACCTAGAACAAAACACTGAAGAAATCCAAGAACAAATCATAGAACAAAATCAAGAAACAAACCAAGAAATTTTGAATCAAGAAAATCAAGAAGAATTTAATGAAGAAAACCAAATCGAGATCAAAAGCCAAGAAAATATTGAAGAAAACATAGAAAACCAAGAAAATGATAATAATAATAATAATGAGAGGGAGAGCGATGACGAGAACGATAACGATAACGATAACGACACTGAAGAAAATATAGAAATAATCAGTAAAGAAGAAGAAAACATAGAAAACCAAGACGAATTTAATGAAGAAAATATTGAAAAAAATAATGAAAACAATGACGAGAACGAGAACGATAACAACAATGAAGAAAATATAGAAAATATTCCTCAGGAATATTTTAATGGAGCAGACCTCGCCGAAAATTATGTTTATGCTGTTCTTGATTCTTTTGAACAAGATGACACAGCTAATCTGAAGGCATTTTCTGACGGAATATTCAATTATCTCTCCAATAAGATAAACGATTTTAATACAATCGAGGAACAACTTAACCAATTGCAGCAAAACCTTAACCAATTGCAGCAAAACCTTAAACAAGCACTCTCAAGCGATGAAAACATATCAAAATTACAGAACGACGTTGAAGAAGTTGAAAAAGTTATGGCACAAAAAGAAGAAAAGCAGTATAATATCAAAGCAGAAATTAAAGGCTTCCGTGATAAACTTAAAGAATTAATTGATGGACTACAAGCCGACCCAAACGAATTGATCGCCAATAGTGAGAACGACCAATCCGATTTAAATGAATATAAAAAACAATGTGATTTGATATCAACTTATACACTTAATTATATATTCAACAGTCCAGACCTCCAGTCTTTTGCAGAGCAAACGGACCCTTGGTTTAACGATCCGAATTATTATGGAGCAAAACTCGCCGAAGATTATTTTAATGGGGTTTATTCAATAATTTCAAACATGGATAAGAATATTAATTTTACTGCGCTGAATGATCATTCTAAAGAAATATTCAATCATCTCTCCGATAAGGTAAACGAATTTTATACAATCGAGGAACAACTTAACGAATTGCAGCAAAACCTTAAACAAGCACCCTCAAGCGATGAAAACACATCAGACTTACAGAACAACGTTGAAAACATTAGTTCTCAAATAGAAGAAAAAAACAAAGCGCAGAATAATATTTTATTAGAACTTCAAGCCTTCTATAATAAATTTGACAAGTTATATGGTGACCTAATAATCAAACAAAACGAATTGAGCAACAAATTAAGCAACAAATTAAGCGATCAAAACACAAACAAATCCGGTTTAGATGACACTGAAAAAGAATATTATTTGGTATCAGCTGCAATTGATTATATATACAACAAAGATCAAAACGCCAATTCTGTTTTAAATGAAATGGTCGATTTGTTTGAAGATGGAGACGAGAACGACATTGAAGAAAACCTAGAAGAAATCACAGAAGAAAACCTAGAAAATGAAAATGATGAGAACGAGAACAACAATGAAGAACAAGACCAAGACGAAGACAACGATCAAAACGAGAACGAGAACGAGGATTTAGAAAAGCAAGAACCAAGCCAAGAACCAAGCCAAGAACAAAACCCAGAACAAAACGAAGAAAATGAAAATGATGATATAGAAAATATTAAAGGAAATATAGAAATAATCAATAAAAAAGAAGAAACAGAAGAAAAAGAAAACCAAGAACAAAACCAAGAAAATGAAAATGATGATATAGAAAATATTAAAGGAAATATAGAAATAATCAATAAAAAAGAAGAAACAGAAGAAAAAGAAAACCAAGAACAACAAGAAGAAGAACTTAAAGAAGAAATCAAAGAAGACGATATCGACATTAAAGACGAAGACAACGAGGACAATAACGAGATCAAGGATAAAGATACGGAACATTCTGAGGGATGGAATCTCGCCTACAATTATTTTAGTAGTGTTACTGAGTTTTTTACACCAGGGAAGAATGATTATAACATAAATAATCTGAATGCTATTTCTAACAAAATATTCCAGCCTATCCACAAGCAGATAGACGAACTTTATATACTCAATAATGAAATTGCCGAATTGCAGAAAGAAAGTGACCAAATTCCAGATGACAAAGCATCCTCAGACGATACAACATCACAATTAAAGATCCCAAATAAAGGCATTAATTCTCAAATAGAAAAAAAAGAAGCAATACGTAATAATCTTTTATTTAAACTTCAAGGCTTATATGATGGACTTTTAAACGACATAGATGTACTAAATGAAGAAATAGAAGAATGTAAAAACCCATCATCACAGGAAAATATAAACTCATACGATCCAAGTACAATTAAAAACAAACTTACTTTGGCAGCCGATGCACTTAATTATATTCAAAGCGATAAAAACGTCGAGTATTTTTTTAGTAAAATGGCCAATTATCTTAACATTAAAAACAAAGACAACGATCAAAACGAGAACGAGGATTTAGAAAAGCAAGAACCAAGCCAAGAACAAAACCCAGAACAAAACCAAGAAGAGAAGAACATCAACGAAGAGGAGAATAATAAAGAACAGAATAATAATGAGAGCAATGGCGATGGCGATGGCGAGGGCGAGGACGACAACGACAAGGACGATGGCAACAGCGAGATATACTCCTTGGACGACTTGCTCTTGGGCGACTAGGACCGTGGCAAATAGTAAACACCCGTAAAAACACACATATTATCTTGACTGGGAGAAGAAAATTAGTTAAAATTATTTAAAGAATTTCTTCAAAAAGGTGTGTTTTTAATATGAAAAATAGCGAAAAAGATATGGAAAAAATAGTGGCTCTTTGCAAAGGCAGAGGCTATATATACCCCGGCAGTGAAATTTATGGCGGCTTAGCCAACACATGGGATTATGGTCCACTAGGAGTTGAACTTAAAAATAATATTAAAAAAGCATGGTGGAAAAAGTTTATACAAGAGTGCAAATACAATGTGGGCCTAGATTCCGCCCTGCTTATGAATCCGCAAGTTTGGGTGGCGTCTGGCCATGTTGGTGGTTTTTCCGATCCTCTTATGGATTGTAGAAGTTGTAAGACAAGACATCGCGCCGATCATCTTATTGAAGATCAAACCGATGTCAATCCGTCTGGCTGGAGCAATGAAGATATGCTTAAATTTATAAAAGAGAGAAATATTAAATGTCCAAATTGTGGCAGCCAAGATTTCACAGATATTCGATCATTCAACTTGATGTTCAAAACCTTCCAAGGAGTAACGGAAGACTCCAAAAGCGAGCTATATTTAAGGCCAGAAACTGCGCAAGGAATTTTTGTAAATTACGCCAATGTTCAAAGAACAACAAGGAAAAAAATCCCGTTTGGAATAGGCCAAATAGGTAAATCTTTCCGAAACGAAATAACTCCCGGAAATTTCACTTTTCGCATGAGAGAATTTGAACAAATGGAACTCGAATTTTTCTGTAAACCCGGCTCTGACTTAGAATGGTTTAATTACTGGAAAGAAAAATGCAAAAACTTTCTGCTGTCCTTGGGAATAAAAGAGACGTCAATAAAACTGCGAGATCATTCAAAGGAAGAGCTATCACATTATTCAAACGCAACAACAGACATAGAATTTAATTTTCCATTTGGATGGGGTGAGCTTTGGGGAATTGCCGATAGAACAGACTTCGATCTCAAACAACATCAAACTCATAGCACAAAGTCTCTAGAATATTTCGACTCACAAACAAACGAAAAATATCTGCCATATTGTATAGAGCCTTCTTTGGGTGCAGATAGAGTAGCGCTAGCATTTTTGTGCGAAGCTTACGACGAAGAAATTATTGACCAAGAGAAGGAAGATAGTAGAGTTGTTTTGAGGCTCAGCCCTGTTTTAGCCCCATTCAAAGCATGTATTTTACCGTTATCTAAAAAACTAAGTGAAAACGCATCTAAAGTATATGAAGACCTTTCGAAATATTTCATGGTCGACTATGACGAAACTGGTTCAATAGGAAAAAGATATCGTAGGCAGGATGAAATAGGAACTCCATTTTGCATAACATATGATTTTGACTCTGAGCAAGACAATTGCGTAACAATTCGCCACAGAGACTCAATGAAGCAAGAAGACTCCAGAGTTTCAATAAATAAACTAAAAGAATTTATAGAAAAAAGAATACAATTTTAAAATCAGTATGATAAAAAAATATGCCGTAGTAAAAAAATGTACAATATGATACAATTACGTCAGATAGTATTAATCGCATTGATTTCATTTTGATTCAGCGAAAGGAGTGTAGGTTAACATGGCAGAGTTAAATAAATATACCCAAAAAGCGGTAGATGATCCTCATTTTAGAGCCAAAGTTTTGAAAGATGCTAACAAAGCAATTAAAGAAGAATTTGGCTATGAACCGCCATATAAAATAACCTACCATATTTCTGACAAAACTCATATTGTATTCACTCTACCACCAGAAGATGGAGCTATCGATGACAATAGTTTAGACAATGTAGCTAGAGGCCGAGCTTTTCCCTCTAAGCCATCTGCAGTTTGTAGTTACATGTGTTATGATCCCTCAGCTCGATTGTTTTAATTTAAAAAAATATCATTTTGAGAGGTGATCAATAATGACGATGAGTGAATTATACGATAAAATAGTAGAAAGATCAAAAAAAGATAAATCATTTAAGAAAAATCTATTCAACGACCCCAAAAAAGCAATAGAGTCAGAATACGATGTAAAATTTGATGATAATGTTCAAGTATCGGTATATCAATCAACATCAGACCACATGCATTATGTTCTTCCAATTTAAAATAGTGCAATAAAATTTAAATATTTTAATTTATAAGGAAATATTTGTTTACACAAAACATATGTTTCCTTATTTTTTTAGGAGGAGATATTTTAATGGAATATTATCCAAGACAAGCCGTGTGGGAAATGACCCTGAAACGTAATATGAACTGCATGCACTGTGGGTCTAAAGCAGGAGCAAAACAAAAACATGAACTATCATTCGACAAGTGTATAGATATTGCCAATCAATTAATATCTATGAATTTAAAAATGATAGCATTAATAGGTGGAGAACTTTTTTTCAAAAAAGGCTGGGAAAAAATTGCCAAAATGTTTATAGACGCAAAAATGCATACAAACATAATAACCAATGGATATCATATAAGTGATAATCAATATGAGCAAATTAAAGAATCCGGCATAAGTCAAGTAGGGATTTCAATGGACGGAATGGAAGAGGCGCATAATAAAATCCGTGGAAAGCAAGATGGTTTCAAAGAGATTATAAAAACTTTCAAAAAGCTAAAATCTATGGGATATTCCACAGAAGCCATAACAACAATATCAAAATTAAACATAAACGATCTTGAAGAAATGTATAATCTACTAACCGCCCTGCATGTAGACGTGTGGCAACTGCAACTATGTTCACCAATGGGCAATGCAAAAAACCAAGAAGATTTTCTAATATCAAAAAATGAGGTTACATATATTACCAATTTTATACGGAAAAAAATAAAGATCAGAAAATGCTACTGGTAGGCGGAGATAATATTGGTTATTATGATAAAAACGAAAAATATATACGCGGCGTTCCAGGCGCAGAATTTGAAGGATGCTTAGCCGGATTGTATGTAGTTGGAATGATAGTATTGGAAATGTAAAGGGATGTTTGTCTTTATACGACAACAAATTTATTGAAGGTAACTTACAAAATGAATCTTTAAAAGAAATTTGGATGAACCCAAACACTTTTAGTTATAACAGAAAGTTTAAACTATCAGATTTAAAAGGAAAATGTAAAGACTGTGATAAGGGAAATTTATGCCGTGGCGGATGCAAACAATTATCATATTTTGCCACAGGAAACATGTGTGAAAGTATATATTGTAATTATAGATAAAACTAAATATTGAATTAAAGTTGGGTGGTATATTTTTATAATATACTAGCCATATTTTTTTATGTTATCGACAATTGCAGCAATCATTATTTGTGTTTTCAAAATCGCTATTAATTTGTTCAATTAGTTGTCCGAGTGCACAAACAGCTAAGTTAACATCTGAAGTTCCATTTTCAACATTGTTTCTAATAATATCACGCCTACCACATCTAATATTATTTAATTCCTGGCAGCACTTTCTAAGTAGTCTGCTAATCCAACCGTTGCAACTATTTGGTCTACTAGTGGCACGACGTATAATTGATA
Source organism: Oscillospiraceae bacterium (assembly GCA_902790675.1). Classification (GTDB taxonomy): domain Bacteria; phylum Bacillota; class Clostridia; order Oscillospirales; family Ruminococcaceae; genus RUG12519. Next base: position 11,422 of record CADASU010000006.1, read on the forward strand.
GTCCCTGAGAACATTTATAAATTCCATTACGAATTCTGTCCGTTCCATTTCTTATATTATTTTCCTGAATAGATCTTAAACCATTGCAACAATCAGATATTCCCTCGCGGCAAAGGTCAACACCCGAAAAAACACTTCTATTTGTAGAATGCATACATCCGCAACTCATAAAATTCACTCCCAAATAATAATAAACTATTTATATTATATGAATTATGAATTATTTTTGTTAAACTTGAAAGAAAAAAATAGCAGAGCTAAGTGTTCTGCTATTTTTTAATTATTAATCTTCAACTATTTTAATATGCAATTCATTCAACTGCTCTTTTTCAACCTCAGCCGGACACTTTGTCATAAGTTCACCAGCATTTTGGACTTTCGGGAAAGCAATAACATCTCTAATACTGTCTTTTTTAAGCATAAGCATAACAAGCCTATCTAACCCATACGCCATTCCCCCGTGAGGAGGCGCACCATATTTAAACGCATCTAATAAGAATCCAAATTTTTCCTGAGCCTCACGTTCACTAAACCCAAGAGCTCTAAACATCAAATCCTGTATATTTCTATTATTTATTCTTATAGAACCGCCACCCAGTTCACATCCATTTAAAACCAAGTCATATGCCTTAGCGCGACATTTTTCTGGAGATGTTTCAAGTAATTCAAGATCAGAATCCAAAACCGAAGTAAATGGATGATGTTTGGCAACATATCTTTCCTGTTCATCATTATATTCAAGCAAAGGAAAATCTGTAACCCATAAGAAGGCAAATTCATCTTTATTAAGAAGATCATACTTGTTGGCCAAATGAACTCGCAAAGCACCCAAACTATCAAACACGACTCGATTGTCAGAATCAGCAACAATTAAAATCAAATCACCATTTTGTGCACAAGTAGCCTTGTCTATAAAAGCTATTTCTTCATCTGATAAAAATTTCTCATAACTAGAACTCCGCTTGTCATCTAAAATTTTAGTATATGCAAGCCCTTTTGCCTTATAAGTCTTAACAAAATCAGTCAATTTATCTATTTCTTTTCTAGAGACCTTTTCTGCTCCACCCTTAAAATTTATAGCCCTAACACTGCCATATTTAGCAGCATTTGCAAAAACTTTAAACTGTGTAGATAGAAGGCCCGAAGTCAAATCAACGAGTTCCAAACCAAAACGAATATCTGGCTTATCGGAGCCAAACCTATTCATTGCTTCATCATATGGCATTTTTAAAAAAGGAGTTTTCAAATCAATATTCAGTATATTTTTAAACACAGTCTTTATAAAACCTTCATTAACATTCATAACATCATTTTGATCGACAAAACTCATTTCAAGGTCAATTTGAGTAAATTCAGGCTGACGATCGGCCCTCAAATCTTCGTCTCTAAAACAACGAGTGACTTGAAAATATCTGTCATAGCCTGAAAGCATAAGAAGTTGTTTATATAGCTGAGGTGACTGCGGCAGTGCATAAAACTTGCCTTCGTGAATTCTAGATGGAACTAAATAATCTCTAGCTCCTTCTGGAGTAGATTTCACCAACATCGGAGTTTCTATTTCAATAAAGCCATTATCATCAAAATAGTCTCTAGCCGCCTTAACAATTTTATGGCGAAGCCAAAGCGTTTTTTGCATTTCTCCGCGTCTAAGATCTAAATATCTGTATCTAAGGCGCAAATCAATATTAGTATTAGTATGATCAGATATTTCAAAAGGCGGAACATCCGATTTAGATAATATTCTCAATTCACTAACAAAAATTTCAATTGAGCCTGTTTTTAGCTCAGGATTTTTGTTAGACCTTTCACGAACAATTCCTTTAGCTGCAAGAACAAATTCAGATCTGCAAATAGAAGCTTCTTCAAAAATTGTTCTATCTGTTTCATCATCAAAAGCCAATTGAACAATTCCAGTTCTATCACGCAAATCAATAAAAATTAAGTTGCCCAAATCACGCTGCTTGGCAACCCAGCCCATAGCAACAACTTCTTTTCCAATATCATCATTAGAAAAAAGCCCACAATATTTGGTTCTTTTTAGCCCATCAATTCCTATATAATTCACTTAATTAATCCTCCAATCACAAGTTACATCTAAAAATGCTACACTTCCAGTTGCAAAGTAACCTTGTCCACAAAATTTTCAATCAAAACTTCAAAATTGTCTCCATCTTTCATATTTTTAACTAAAACTTTCCCCTGCTCTATTTCCAAGTCACCAATAATACAAGCATATTTTGCTCCAATTTTATCAGCATATTTCATTTGAGCTTTAACACTCCTGCCAATCAAATCAGTGTATACGCAAAGCCCAGCTTTTCTCAATTTCAAAGCCAACAAATTACATAATCCAACAGAAGAATTCCCTATATTACCAATATATATATCACATTGCTTTTCAAAATTCATCATCGAATTTTTTTGAGCTTCCATTATTAAAACTAATCGTTCAATTCCTATTCCACATCCAAGCGCCGGAACAGCTTTTCCACCAATAATTTGAGTTAATCCATCATATCTTCCGCCACCACAAACAGTACTCTGAGCTCCAAGATCAGTAGAAGTAAATTCAAAAACTGTTCTAGTATAATAATCCAATCCCCGGACAATATAAGGATTTATCTCAAATTTCACTCCCTGCTCAGTCAAAAATCCTTTAACAGCTTCAAAATGATCTAAGCATTCATCACAAAGATAGTCTAAAATTTTAGGAGCATTTTTTGAAATTTCTTTACAATTTGTATTTTTACAGTCAATAATCCTCATTGGATTTTTTTCTAGTCGCTCTAAACAGGTTTCACAAAGATCGTTTTTATACTTACTGTAATAATCAACTAATGCATTAATATATTCACCACGACAATTTGAGCAACCAATAGAATTTAATTCTAATTTAAGATTTAAAACTCCCAATTCTTCAAATAAGTGATTAATCAAAGAAATTATTTCAGCATCAGCAACCGGACTGCTAGCCCCAAACAATTCAAACCCAAACTGATGAAATTCTTTTAATCTGCCAGCTTGTGGACGCTCATTTCTAAAGCAGCTAAGCAAATAGCAAACTTTTAAAGGCAAAGCTTCATTAATTAAGCCCGACTCAACAACTGCTCTAACAGCTCCAGCCGTTCCTTCCGGCCTCAAAGATAAAGACCTCCCACCTCTGTCTTCAAAAGTAAACATTTCTTTTTGAACAATATCCGTAGAATCCCCAACCGAGCGCATAAACAATTCAGTATGTTCAAAAGTTGGAACTCTAAGTTCAAGAAAACCAAAACATTTTGCAACTTCAAAAATTTTTCTTTCAATTTTCTGCAAAACTTCACTTTTATTTGGCAAAATATCTTGTGTTCCTCGCGGAGCCTTAAATTTATATTTCATAAAAACAAACCCTTCTTGTTTGAATAATTCTGCAAAGAAAAAACAACATAATACGTTATAATGATACTACTTATACACCCACAAGTCAAGAAAAACCAATCTAATAAAACCACTAAAATCACTGTAAAATAAGGCTTAATTATGTATATAATAAAAGATTAAAATAATCATAAAATCATATATAAAAAGCAAAAGATAAGGTCATACATATCCCCTATCTATCAAATGAAATAATATATAAAATTAAAAACTTTGTTTTTCATTAACAATATTTCTCCAGTCTAAGTCCCCGCGTTCCAAGCCATGAATTAGAACCTCAGCTGTTGCAATATTTGTTGCAACCGGAATATTATGCATATCACATAATCTGAGCATTTCAATATCATCAACTTCTTTGCTTCTGTCAGCCAATGGATCTCTAAAAAGCAATAGCAAATCTATTTCATTATATGCTATTCTAGCCGAAATTTGTTGCCCTCCGCCTTGACTTCCACTTAAATATCTCGTAACTTTTAATCCTGTAGCAATAGAAACCAGTCTGCCTGTTGTTCCCGTTGCACACAATTTATTCATTGATAACACCCCACAATAAGCTGTACAAAATTGAATCATCAATTCTTTTTTTGAATCATGAGCCACTAAAGCAATATTCATATTATTATTTACCTCCCAAAAAATAATCCTTTCTTTTATATTAATATATCAACACAATTGCCATTGAGTCTTTCATATATAGCCTCAAAAATTTTATATTCCAAACTACATTTTTTTAATGAAATTCCATTGCAATTTGCAAGCATGACATTTTCACTAATAGGCAAACCGCCCAAAAATTGTAACTGTGTATCATCAATAATACTATCAATATTATCAATTAAACCTCGTTTAAAAGCCTTTTTTGATATTTTATTAACTATCAATTTCATATCAATATTTTCCTGTGATTCATTGCGCATATAGCTAACCAATATCGACGCATTTCTTATACACACTGGATCTGGCGCTGCAACAACTAAAAAAACATCAATAATATTTTTAATATCATATATGATTCTACCATACGAAGGCAAATCCAAAATTATGTTGTCATATTTTTCTTGCAAAATGTCAAATAAGCGTTTATAATCTAAATTTTCAAACGATTTTTCGATATCCACAGACGCCGGCAGCAGATCTAAAAACTCACAATTCTTGACATTTTGGATTGCTTCAAAGACATCGCATCTTTTTTCAACAACATCTCCAAAGTCATAAACAATTTGATCTATATTAAAAAAGACATCGAGCGTTCTAAATCCAGAGTTCATTTCAACAACGAGCGTTTTTTCACCATGCAAAGCCATAGCTCTTGCCAAATGACAACATACTGTAGATTTGCCAGCACCACCATTTCCAGAAACAACAGAAAATATTTTAGCCATATCAACCACCTTTTCATAATAAAAATAACATTAATTTCTATTGTTGTCTACAGTGGTTAAGCTCATGATAAATAGCAACCAGCTGAGAAAAGAAGGCAGGCGCAGAATCTCCATCTTCAATTATAAGCCCAAAAGCAATTTCTGGATTAGAGGCAGGATATATTCCAACTGCAGCCGAATTAAAGAGGCCCTTGTTTGCATCAGAATATTGAGGTGAACCCGACTTAGTTGCAATATCCAAAGTAGAAAGCGAAGAAACCGTGCTAGCCATTTGTTTCATACCATCAATAGTAGTGCTCCAAGCAACGCTGTCCTTAGACAATTCGCTAAGAACTTCTGGCTGAGTTTCTCTAATGCTCTCACTTCCATCATATTTATCAATAGATTTTAAAATATGGGCAGCATATCTTGTTCCCTTATTTGCTATTGTTAACTGAGAAATAGCCATTTGTAGCGGCGTTACATAATTTTCTGCCTGACCAATTCCAGCCTGATAAGTATAACCAACATAGTAAGGCAGGCCATGTTCTCTATAAAAAGTTGGGTTCGTAACTCTTCCATCAGAATTATAAAGTTCCAACCCAGTGTCAGTAGCAAACCCAAAATAAGGCGCAAATTCATCTATTTTATCGATAGTCAAAATTTTAGCAACGTTGTAAAAATAATTGTTACAAGACCACTGCAAAGCGGTGTGTAGACCAACAGACCCCGAGTGTTTTATTTGTAAGCATTCCATCTGCGTATCTAAGAAAGGATTAGAACAATTAAATCTTGTTGATGGATTTATAGCGTTTGTATATAGGCCAACAGCCGACATAAAAGTTTTCCATGTGGATCCAGGTCTATATAACTCAACAAAAGCTCTGTTTTTAAGCGGATTAATAGCTTGTGATTTCAATTCATTATATTTAGTATTGAAGTCATTGATATTATAGTAAGGATATGTTACAGCAGCCAAAACTTCCCCAGTTTTAACGTCTAAAACAACCAAACCAGCGCCTTTCGAAGACGCTCGACCGTTACTATGAGACCTTGTGTATGCTCCCAGGGCCTCTTGAAGCCTTTTTTGCAACTCATAGTCTATCGATAGTCTTATATTATTTCCCGGCTGAGGTTCATCACCTTCCATATAATAATGGTTAACAGTATTCCCTTCCTTATCTTTTTCTATAGTCAAAACACCATTTTTTCCACGAAGTTCATCTTCAAATTTGCTTTCTACTCCACTTTTGCCGACAAAGTCACTCAAAACATAATTTTTACTTTTATATTTTTCAGCTTCTTCAGCATATATGGGGCCAACATTACCAACAATATGCGCACCCACATCTTCACACGGATATTTGCGAGTACACGTTTCAGATATAGTAATGCCCTTAACTAAATTTTTCATTTCAGTAATTTTACCAGCAAAAGAGGGATCAATTTTTTCAGCCAAAGTAAAAATCCCATTATATGAAAAATCCTTTACTAACATCATTCCTCTAATTATTGCTATATCTCTAGTTTGCTGTTCATTATATCCATAAATATTAAACTTTTCAATCAAAAGAGATATTGAATCTTCAGCAGTAGCGTATTTTTGTTGAGATAAAATATTTTTCAACTTATTAACTTCATTAGTTTTTTCACTTTTAAACTCACAAGGCATAGACCTTTTAATACACATACCTTCGTTCCAATTAATGCCATTTTTATCTAAAACATCAATCATTTTTAAAATAATATCATTTCCTTCTGCATATTTTTGACGAATAGTATTTTCATCATCGTCAGAAGTTGGAACAGGAAATTCTTTATTTATAACCAGACTCAATTCAAGAGAACTTGTAGCCAGTTTTTTACCATGTCTGTCTACAATTTCTCCTCGACCTGCCGGAACAATTTGTTTTATTTGATTCCCAAAATCAGCCAATTTAACATATTTATCTACATCAACTATCTGATAATTAATTAAGGTTATAACCGCAATCGAAAAGCAAGTCACTAAACACACAACAAAAAAATATAGTCTTAATATTTGAGAAAGCGATTTTTTGCCATTATTGTTGTTCATTTTTATTTTTCATCTCCCTATTGATAAGGAACAAATATTATTGTACATAATTTGTATTTTCACTGCTAACAAATTTTTCAAAAACAAACTTGCATAGCACATAAATAATAGGCGAAATCAAAACCGTATATAAAATTGTAGGCATAATATGATATATCCAAATATTCCAAGAATTTTCAAAATTCCAAATCATATATCTAAAAACAAAGTCAACAAAATTATAAATCACAATTCCCAAAAAAACCAAAATCATATAATTTCCCAAACTTGCATGCGCGATATAAAAGCATATTAAGGAAGCAAAAACACAAACAATCATTAAAATAAGAGACGAGTATCCAAATAATCTTCCCGAAAAGCAATCCCAAAAGAATCCAGAAACCAACCCAAATATAGCTGAATCTTTTTGATTTAAAAACATAGAAAAACCAACAGCCAAAGGAAGCAAATAAACCGGCTTAATTCCCAAAACTGATAAAAAGCCAACAGTACACTGAGCAATGGAAAAAATGAATATACACAAAGTAAAAATGCTCCATTTTTTTAACAAAATAAATTTACTATTTCTCAAAACAATATTCTCCTATAAACTTAATCACTTTGTTTAGCTTTTTGTCCTGAAAAACTTTTAATAACAGTAACATTTTTAACAGCATTTATATCCTCAGCTGGTTCTATAACAGCATATGAAGACACACCATTATCATTCACACGAATTTCTTTAACTTTTCCAATAACAATGCCTGAAGGATATAGCCCTCCGCCTCCAGCAGTGGCAATAATGTCCTCGGGTTCCAAACGCGTATCCTTAGCCAAATGCAGCATAACACACAAGCCATCTTGAATCAAATCTGCCCTGCCCGAAACAACTCCCACTTCGTTTTTAGCAGTATTTATAGAAGAAACCTGAATATCTAACCCCAAAACAGTTGTAACTTTGCTATATGTTTCTGCAACTTTTGTCACTATTCCCACGAGGCCTCTTTTTGTAATAACAGGCGAATCGTTCTTAATTCCCTGCAAAGACCCAACACTAATCGTAAATGTATATAAATCATCAGGATCTCTAGCAATAACACTAGCAGTTTCAACTTCAACCGCAGGATTCATAGACTTAATTTCCGCAGCTTCCTTTAGCCTATCATTTTCTCCTTTAATTTGCTCATAGTCAACAATTTTTTTCTGTAAATTAGCCAATTCATCTTTCAGCAATTCATTTTCTTCTTTATATTTACCACTTTGAAAAATTTGATCAAAAAAGCCAGAAACCGAATCATTTGCAGCAGTTGTTGCTTCAGAAAATGGTTTAATAATCATTCCAATAATTTGTTCAGGCGCAACTAAATTTCCAATAGATGCTTCAAAAATCAACAAGCCAACCAACGAAGCCGCCACAGCAACCAATATTTTAAATAACCCGCTCTTAAAAAAGTCCTGCAAAATTTAGGCCTCCTAATTCAATATGTAGACTCGTATCATAACACAAATATATTTTAATCTCAAATCATCAGCCAATAAAAAGGGTTTTTTAAATATTTCCCTTATTTAAATTTAAAACCATCATCTTCAAAAAACAAATAACTACTCAGACAAAACATCTCTCAATTTGTCTATATTTTCCAAAACCATGCCGGTTCCATCAACAACGCAATCCAAAGGCCTTTCTGCGACATAAACAGGCATACCCGTTTCCTGATTAATTAATTGGTCTAACCCTCTAAGCAAGGCTCCTCCCCCAGTCAATGTTATGCCTTGTTCTATAATATCGGCAGCAAGTTCTGGCGGAGTTCTTTCCAATGTAACATGCACAGCATCCAAAACACTATCGATTGATTCTTTTAAAGCTTCTCTAATTTCATCCGAAGAAATTTCAATATTTTCTGGCAAGCCATTCAACAAATTTCTTCCTTTAATGTTCATGCTTTCCTCAACTTCAAAAGGAAAAGCAGAACCAAGTTGCAATTTTATGCTCTCAGCAGTTCTCTCACCAATCAATAAATTATATTTTCTCTTTATATATGCTATTATTGCGTTATCGAATTCGTCACCACCAACTCTAACAGACTTAGCAGCAACGATTCCACCTAAAGAAATAACAGCAACCTCAGAAGTCCCGCCCCCAATATCGACAACCATACTACCGGTTGGCTCAGCGACAGGCAAACCCGCCCCTATAGCAGCAGCCATAGGTTCTTCAATTATATAAACTCTTTTTGCTCCAGCTCTTTCTGTTGCTTCTTTAACTGCACGCTTTTCAACAGCAGTAACCCCGGATGGAATACATATAATAATTCTAGGTTTGAGAATAACTCTTCTGTTTAATGCTTTTTTAATAAATTGTTGCAACATTGCGGTTGTAATATCGAAATCAGCAATAACACCATCTTTTAAAGGCCTAACAGCAGTTATAGAACCCGGCGTTCTTCCAATAACATCTTTTGCTTCCTGCCCAACACTTTTAACAACATCTGTTCTAGTATCCACAGCAACAACTGATGGTTCACGAATTATTATTCCTTTTCCCTTCATAAAAATCAAAGTATTTGCTGTTCCCAAATCTATTCCTAAATCTCTTGAAAAACTCATTAAAAAAATCCTGCCTCCCTGCAAATTTTTATCTATATCAACATAGAAGTTCACTAAAACATCTAAAGCAATATTTAAATTAAAACACACCACTAAATATTATATTACATTTACAATTTTTTCTCAATATATTTATCAACATTTTATATTTTGCTCATAATACAAAAATATATGCTTTAATTTGTTGACATATTTCACAAAACACTCAAACACATATTAACATTTAATTAATATTATTTTAAAATTAATCTTTTTTCATATACCTTTATAATAAAGACCACGAGTATAGTTTTTGCTTAATTTTTCTTTATGTATAAATTTTTCAACTGTTTTCTCAGCTTCATTTTTGTTTTCAATTGTAAATTTTAACACTTTAAAATCCACATTTTTTAATTCACTCTGTCTATCACCCATCCATAAAACATTAGAATTAAATATTTTATAGCAATCATTTCCACATCTAACCGGAAACAATTTTCCTTTTCTGTCTAATAGATTTGATGAATTTTTACATATATCACATCTAACATTAACTGGACAATTTCTAGAAACCATCAAAGGCAATCTTCCTGAAACTATAATTCCAAGCGAAATTTTTTTACAAATTGTAGCAATAGTTTCTAATCTACATTCAGTAGAAACTATAAAATCATTAAATCCAGCAGAACTCAAAAAGTCGACACTTTCACTATTAGCAATATTTAAAGAAAACCCTCCGTGCAATATAAAATCACTTAGCAAATCAATTTGCCCCAAATTTTGAACTGTTGCATGCCTAACTCCTAATTTTTTCAAAAAATCGATCTTATAAGCCAGCTCCGATTCTCTTCCAAACATAGTTTGTGGCATTAAAATCCCAATTTTTTTAACTAAATTTCCTATTTTATCAGCATTATCAAAAAGCTCATCTATATCTACACATATCAATTCAAATTCATCACAACATACAACTTGATCAAATTTATCACACTCAGCACGCAGCCTATCTTCCCCATTATTATAATTTTTACTTACATTTTCTTTTTTAAAATGATCCTGCACTTTATTATAATTATCGATATTAACATGAAAATTATTTTTTACGCGCTGCCTGCTTAACTTTAGCAAAGCCGACTTTTTTAAATCATTCAAATGCGAATTAGAAACAAATACGCCACAATCAACATCAACTTTTATTTGTCTCAACTTATATATAGTTCCACCAAGTTTTCCAAAGCACTTTTTTAACTTGTTTTCACTAAGATCAATAGTCTTAGCTTTTTCCGGAACATCTCCAAGAACTTTAATTGTTCTAAGCCCATCAGACGCCACTAAACAAATAGGCTGTTCTTTTTTAACAACAACCTTAAAATCAACATAAAATCTTTGCAAAGGTCTGCGATAACCTTCTTTTATTTTAGAATATAAATCTTTTGTTGCTGCATCTTCTTTAGATCTAACCCCAAACATGTCTCTGTTTCTACAATCGTTTATATAACCATTTGTAAACCCACCACGAGAAAATACTTTAAGTAAATTGTTTTTATCAACACTATGTCCATCTATCATATTTCTATATGCCAAAGTTGCCGCAGCAACATATTCTGGTCTTTTCATTCTTCCTTCAATTTTAAAGGAGCAGACCCCAGCTTTTTTTAACTTATTTAAATCATCAATAGCACACAAATCTTTTAATGACAAATCTGGCATAGGAGGATTAGAGACAGAGAACGGCAAACGACAAGGTTGAGCGCATTCTCCACGATTAGCACTTCTCCCTCCCAGCATTGCGCTCATCAAACACTGACCAGATACACAATAGCAAAGAGCTCCGTGGACAAAAACTTCTATTTCAATTTGTTCACGACAAACTTCCTCAATTTCACTAAGAGTCATCTCCCTAGCAACAACCACTCTAGAAACGCCCATTTCACGCAAAAACCTAACTCCAGATACACTATGAACACTCATCTGAGTTGAAGCATGTATTTTAAAGTCAGGAGCAACCTGCTTTGCAACCTTTAAAACACCAAGATCCTGTATAATTAATGCATCCACACCTATTTCTTTTAACTGACATATAATATGTTTAACTTCTTTAAGTTCATCGTCACTAACAATAGTATTTAAAGTAACATAGGCTTTAACACCAAAGTCATGGCAAAATCTAACAACTTCTACAATTTCGGACAAGTCAAAATTTTGCGCATTTTTTCTCGCGCTAAACTTTTTAAAACCAAAATAAACAGCATCCGCTCCAGAATATATTGCCGCCTTTAATTTTTCAAAACTCCCAACAGGGGCAAGCAACTCAGACATATTAAATTAAACCTCATTTTTTACTTATTATTCATAGTATTTATTGTATTTTTCAATCTATTTAAATCCACTTCAGCCTGTAGCTTTTTGTTTTTTTCATATAATTCTTCCATTTTTTTAGACATAGAAATAATTTTTTCTTTAATTTGATTGCTTTCTTCAGAATTAGACTTTATTTGTTTTTTCATTTCATCTAACTTTCTGGCCATTTTTACATTTTCACTAACCAATTCCAACGAAACCAAAATAGCGGCGTCAACCAAAGAAACATTCTCATCACGCTCAAATATTTCTTCAAATTTTTTATCCACCACCCTAGAAACTCCCATTATAAATTCCGAAGATTCTTCCGATTCCAAAGTATATTTTTTATTACATATATAAACATCTGTTCTATTCTTAGACATATAAGTCCTCCAATTTCTGATATAATTTATATAATTCACAATAAAATTATAGCGTAAACCCATTAAAAATTAAAGTATTATTTTAATAAAATCAAATATTTATCCAATTTTATAAATGTTTTTGTGTTTGCTTTTATTTAATGTTGATAACAAAAAAATATTGATATATAATTAGTAACATAGACGTAAATTTTGAATAATAGTAAAAACACATGACCATTTTATGACGTAAATATCGGGGAGGTTTTTATGAAAACATATTCAAAAGAATATTTAAAAAACGAAATTATTAGCTCTCTACACCAGCTTAGGACTACTCCACAAAACGCCTCAATAGAACATATTTATAAAGCCACTGCAATGACAATCAACAAAATTTTAACCGCACAGTCTCACCACTATAAAGCCAAAAATGTATCTACAGGCAAAAAACAAATTAGCTATTTAAGCATAGAATTTTTAATGGGTCGATCATTAAAAAATAATTTGTTTAATCTCAATTTAACCAAAACCATCCAGTCTATATTATCAGAATTTGATGTAGATATAGAAGATGTTTATAATTGTGAGCCGGACGCAGGTCTCGGAAATGGTGGGCTAGGTAGGCTAGCGGCATGCTATTTAGACGCAATGGCAAATTTAGATTTAAATTCATACGGATATTCAATATTATATGAATTTGGAATATTCAAGCAAAAGATCGTAGATGGATGGCAAACTGAGCTTCCCGATCAATGGCTACCAAAAGGAAAATTTTGGCTAACCCCTCAACACGAACTAGCAATTGACGTTAAATTTGGTGGAGATATTGAAGAATATTGGGATGAATCAGGCTTCCATTATATTCGCCAAAAAAATTATTCTGTTGTTAGAGCAGTCCCTTATGATTTATATGTTCCAGGCTATAGAAATTCCAGCATTGCTGTTTTGCGGCTTTGGGATGCCGAATCTCCTTCTTTTGATATGGACTCTTTTAATAAAGGAGATTACACCGGTGCTATGGGTCAAAGCATAACAGCAGAAGCTATATCTAAAATTTTATATCCTAATGATAATCATCTACAAGGAAAATTACTGCGTCTGCGCCAACAATATTTTCTTTGTGCAGCCTCTTTGGGAGATATAACTAACAGACACATTCGAGAGTATGGAGAAATGGATAATTTTGCAGAAAAAAATTCAATCCATATAAATGATACTCATCCCACTCTAGCCATTCCAGAATTAATGAGAATTTTATTAGATGAATGTGGATACACTTGGGAAAAGGCATGGGACATTACTCAAAACACTTTCACATATACAAACCATACAGTTATGACAGAAGCTTTAGAAGTTTGGAACGAAGGCTTGCTTAAAGACCTCATTCCTCGAATTTGGCAGATAATAGTAGAAATAAACCGCAGATTTGTTGAGGAAATGAAAAACAAATTTGAATGGGACAAATGTAGAATTAATAGAATGTCCATAATTGAAAACAACCTGATCAAGATGGCAAATTTGTGCGTATATTCCTCTAAGAAGGTAAATGGCGTTTCTAAGCTTCATAGCAATATTCTCAAAAAAGATTTGTTTTACGATTTTTACAAAGAAACTCCCGATAAATTCACAAATGTAACCAATGGAATTGCATACAGAAGATGGTTAAATCAGTCTAATCCAGGTTTGTGCAATTTATTGAAAGAAACCATTGGTGACAAATTTGAAAAAGACGCAAATGAACTAAAGAATTTCGAAAAATATGCATCAAATTCTGAAATTCATAAACAACTGAAAAAAATAAAATATGAAAACAAAAAGCGCTTTTTATCATATTTCTCAAAGCATGAAAATATTAAAATAGATATAAATTCTATTTTTGATTCTCAAATAAAGAGAATGCATGAATATAAAAGGCAACACCTGAATGTATTAAATATTATAACAGAATATTTATATTTACGTGAAAACCCAAACGCCGATTTTTTGCCCAAAACATATATTTTTTCTGCGAAATCTGCTCCTGGATATTACATTGCAAAACAAATTATTAAATTAATCTGCTCCCTTTCCTATCACATTCAACGTGATCCGAAAATAAGTGAAAAATTAAATGTAATATATATGGAAAATTACAATGTATCTTTAGCAGAAATTATAATTCCTGCTAGTGATATATCGGAGCAAATTTCTTTAGCAGGAACTGAAGCATCGGGAACTGGAAATATGAAATTTATGCTAAATGGAGCTATTACCCTAGGAACAGAGGATGGCGCCAACGTAGAAATCCACGAAAATGTAGGCGATGATAATATTTTACTATTTGGAATGAACGCACAAGAAGTAAAACGTAAAAAAGAAACGGGCTATTCCCCAATTGAATTATATAATAAAATTCCACAAATAAAACATGCACTTGATTTTATGGAGCATGGAATATATGGCAATACATTTTCAGACATAGCAAATTCTCTGAAGCATAATGACCCATACATGGTTTTAGCAGATTTTGTTTCATATTATAAAGCTCAAGAAAAAGCTAGCGTGCTATATAATCAACCTTCAAAATGGTATAAAATGAGTGCCATTAACATAGCAAATGCCGGATATTTTTCGGCAGATAGAGCTGTTAGGGAATATTCAGAAAACATATGGGAATTAGATAGCTGAAAATTTTGATTATATAATCATATGTAAAGATTGGGTGAGACAATAATGAACTGCATATATAATAGTCGAAATTTAAAATATAAAGACCCTTTTGGTGCTGTTGAAATTAATACGAAAATAAGATTCACTATTGAATTGCCATTAGAATTTTCTTGTTCGCAAGTATATATATGCTTTTATGATAATGATAGCTTTTCTAAGGATATAGAATTATCAAAAAATGAATCAGCAAATAACACAATAAAATATACATGCTATTTTACCCCGAGTGATGCCAATGTATTGTTTTATTATTTTAAAATATACAGCAACTCCTCAGTCACATATATACACAAAAATGCAGATGGAACAGGATATTTATCTGATAATTATGGACCCGACTTTCAATTAACGGTTTTTCAACAAAATTTAAAAACTCCAGATTTTGTAAAAGGAGGCATATATTATCAAATTTTTCCTGACAGATTTTTTTACAGTAAAGAAAAAAAGAAAAATGTCCCAAGCGACCGTATTCTGCGTTCTGATTGGGGAAATATCCCATATTTTTTACCAAACAAACAGGGGAAAATATTAAATAAAGACTATTTTTGTGGTGATTTAAAGGGAATTCAACAAAAACTTCCATATTTAAAGTCGTTAGGCGTTAACATAATATATCTAAACCCTATATTTGAATCTCACTCTAATCATAGATATGGCACAGCGAACTACATGAAAATTGATCCTTTACTGGGAACCGAAAAAGATTTTTCTAATTTGTGCTTAGCCGCCAAAGAAAAAGATATCCATATAATTTTAGACGGCGTTTTTAATCACACAGGAGATGACAGCATATATTTTAACAAAAAAAATAGATATTCTTCTATTGGAGCGTATAATTCAAAAAGCAGCAAATATTACTCTTGGTATAATTTTGCCGAATTTCCCAATCATTATGCTTCTTGGTGGAATTTTCCCACACTTCCAGCCATAAATAAATATAATGACGAATTTTTAAACTTTTTATGTGGTGATAACGGAGTAATTAAAAAATGGCTGAGGCTTGGCGCATCAGGTTTTAGGCTAGATGTTGTTGATGAGCTTCCAAGCCACTTTGTTAAAAAAATAAGAAATGCAGTAAAGTCTGAAGGTGAAGACAAACTATTAATAGGTGAAGTTTGGGAAGACGCTTCAAATAAAATAGCATATGGAAAAGCTAAAAAATATTTTTTAGGAGATCAATTAGATAGTGTTATGAACTATCCTTTCAGAAATTCTATAATTTCTTATATTAAAAACAAAGATAAAAATCGGTTTGAAAACTCTATTATGACAATAGTAGAAAATTATCCGCCTGAAATATTAAATGTTTGTATGAATTTGCTATCAACTCACGATATAGCACGAGCAATTACAGCATTAGCTGGTGAGCCTGAACAAAACGATATACAATGGCGATTTGAAAATGTTCTGTCAATCTATCAATATGAATTAGGAATAAATATGTTAAAATGCGCTATGGCGCTGCAATATTTCCTGCCCGGTTCTCCCTGTATATATTATGGAGACGAGGTTGGAGTTCAAGGTTATAGAGATCCATTTAACCGGAAATGCTACCCCTGGGGAAATGAAGATAAAAACATATTGCAATTTTCACGTTTTTTAGGAAAATTAAGAAAAAATCTACCAGCTTTATCTAATGGATCAATTGAATTTATTCCATCATCAAAAGATACAATTGCTTTCAAAAGACAAAACAAAAATCATTCAACTATTTTTGTATTAAATCCTAACAACCACGAAGCAACTGTAAATCTAGATTTGAATTTAAATATATATAAATGTATTCACGGAAATTATAAAAACAATAATATTTTTCTTAATTCTTACTCATTTGCCGTGTTTACAAGAAAGAAATAAACAAAAAAAGATCGCAGTTTTTAAGCATTGCGATCTTTTTTTATTTATTTGATTTCGGTTTTTCCTCCCATATAAGGCTGTAAAGCTTTAGGAATATTAACCGTTCCATCTTCGTTATAATTGTTTTCTAAAAATGCAATTAACATTCTTGGAGGAGCAACAACCGTGTTGTTAAGTGTGTGTGCAAAATAGTTTCCTTCTTTTGTTCTAACTCTAATTCCCAATCTTCTTGCCTGTGCATCGCCTAAATTAGAACAACTACCAACTTCAAAATATTTCTTTTGTCTTGGTGACCACGCTTCAACATCAATACTTTTAACTTTCAAATCGGCCAAATCGCCAGAACAACACTCTAAAGTTCTAACAGGAACATCTAATGAGCGAAAAAAATCAACTGTATTATTTAGCATATCAACAAAATATTTTTTGCTTTCATCTGGCTTACATATTACAACCATCTCTTGCTTTTCAAACTGATGTATTCTATATACGCCTCTCTCTTCAATGCCATGAGCACCAACTTCTTTTCTAAAGCAAGGAGAATAACTCGTATATTTAAACGGCAATTTTTCTTCATCATTAAAAGTATTAATAAACTTTCCAATCATAGAATGTTCACTGGTTCCAATTAAATAAAGATCTTCTCCTTCAATTTTATACATCATATTTTCCATTTCATCAAAGCTCATAACACCAGTAACAACTTCACTTCTAATCATATATGGAGGTATGCAATAAGTAAAGCCTCTGTCTATCATAAAATCTCTAGCATATGATAAAATTGCCGAATGTAGCCTAGCAATATCACCACAAAGATAATAAAACCCATTTCCGCTAGTTTTTCTGGCACTGTCTAGATCTATTCCACAAAATTTTTCCATTATATCAACATGATATGGAATATCATAGTCTGGAACTGCTGGATCTCCAAATTTCTCAATTTCAACATTCTCACTATCATCTTTTCCAATAGGAACACTTTCATCGATGATGTTAGGAATTACTAACATTATTTTTCTTACTTTTTGAGCAAGTTCAGCTTCTTCTTTTTCCAAATTTTCGAGCTCCGAATTCATTTCTTTAACTTTAAGCTTTGTTTTTTCGGCCTCTTCTTTTTCCCCACGCCCAATTAGCGCACCTATTTGCTTGCTCATCTTATTTCGATTTCCACGAATTTGATCACATATAGTCTTTACTTCACGATATCTCTTATCTAAAGACAAAACTTCATCAACCAACTCTAATTTTTGATGTTGAAATTTTTTTTCTATATTATCCTTAACCAACTGTGGATTTTCTCTAACAAATTTTATATCTAACATTACAAATTCCCCTTTTTATCTTTTCTGATTTGACAAAGCATATGCCATATCAATTAATTCTTCTTTGCTATAGAAATCTAAAATCAGTCTACCCTTGCCCTCAGAAGTAACATCTATCTTTACATTTCTTCCTAATTCTTCTTGCATGGAAATCTCTAATTCTTTATAAATATGATCTCGAGCATGTTTTTTTCTTTCACTTTTCGCTTTTTTCCTATTAGCATTGCCCAATTTTTCTAGCTCTCTAACACTCATACCCTTAGACATTGCCTTTAAAGCAACATTTTTTATTGTTTCTTCATCCCCCAAAGATAAAAGTGCCCTACCCTGTCCACCAGATAAATTACCTTGTTCCAGCTCTTCAATAACTTCTTCGGGCAAACTCAAAAGTCGTATGGCATTCGCAACCGCACTTCTAGATTTACCAACTCGTTTTGAAACTTCATCTTGGGTTAATTTATAGTCATCCATCAGCATCAAATATCCCTTGGCTTCTTCTATGGGATTCAAATCTTCTCTTTGTAAATTTTCAATCAGCGCAATTTCCATCGTTTGCTTATCATCAACATCTTTTATTATTATTGGAACTTCTTTTAGCCCCGCCATTCTTGAAGCTCTCCATCGACGCTCTCCTGCAATTATCTGATATCTTCCTTCAAGCAATGGCCTAACAACAATAGGCTGTATAATTCCATGCTCTCTTATCGAATCTGCTAGCGAAGCCATTGCTTCTTCATCAAATTTACGCCTTGGCTGTTCTTTGTTGGGCTCAACATCTAATATATTAACAACTATTGTGCTGCTTGTTTCTTCAATATTATCTTGAAACAAAGCACTCAAACCCTTTCCCAGTCCACTTTTTCTTGCCAAACTTAAATCATTCCTTTCTGTTCTTTATGTTTTTTCAACATTTCCCCTGCTAAATTTTTGTATGCTTTTGCTCCTTTAGAGTTTTTATCATAATATGCAACTGGTTCACCAAAACTAGGAGCCTCTGATAATCTAACATTTTTTGGTATAACTGATTTATATACCTTCTTTTCAAAATGCTTCTTCACTTCATTTACAACCTGCATTGTTAACTTTAATCTACTGTCATACATTGTAAACAAAATCCCTTCAACATCAAGCAACGGATTATAAAGCTTTTTAACTTGTCTCACTGTCGACACAAGCTGAGACAACCCTTCCAAAGCATAATATTCACATTGTATTGGAATCAAAATTGTGTCACTAGCAGTTAAAGCATTGAGTGTTAATATCCCTAAAGATGGCGGACAATCTATAAATATATAATCATATTTTTCTTTTATAGATGAAATCGCATATTTTAATAAAAAAGTTCGTTCCTTTAGCTCAACCATCTCAATTTCTGCACCAGCTAATTCAATTCCAGAAGGCAAAACATCCACATTTTTAAATTTAGTATTAATAATCAACGAGTCAATAGCTTTGCGATCAATAAGCACATCATATACAGATCCTTTAACTTGCTTTTTTAATATTCCCATTCCACTAGTCGAATTACCTTGCGGATCTAAATCAACAAGCAAGGTTTTTTTCTTTCTCATACCAACAGCAGCAGTTAAATTAACAGCCGTTGTGGTTTTTCCAACTCCTCCTTTTTGATTGACTATAGAAATAACTCTTCCCAAAAAATCACCTTCCAGTAAAATCAAAAAAATTACTACCTATTTCCTCAATTAAGTTTAATTATACCACATATCAGTTTTTATTCAATATTTTTAATATGATTTTAAGCAAAAAAATGTCTTTTTTCAAAACCAGACAAAATGTTTCACGTGAAACACTAAAAACCAAAACATTATTTTCAACAAAAAAGTAATGTTTCACGTGAAACATTACTTAAAAAACCAAAATATTAATAGTCATATATTTAAAACAGCCCTATCATTTGGTAAACGCGTTTGGAATTTTAACTATATATTGTATATATTCATCACTATCTTCTCTTTTTATTTTTGCCATAATCCCAGCTTTGTGCATAACTTTAACTGCTTTATCAATCGTGTTAAAAAAAATCCTCACATCTTTAATAACCGGAATAAATTTAGGAGTTGTTTTCTTGGTTTCTTGCTGTAAAAAGTCATTTATATATTCCTCAGTTTGCTTAACATTCAACCGCTTGCTTGTTATATAGTGAATAGCCTTGTCCACAGATTGATCATCTGGCAATTTTAATAATGCCCTAGCATGACGCTCAGTTAATCCATTAGTTAGCATTTTTAATTGTTGATCCTCATTAAATTTTAGCAATCTTATCTTGTTTGCAATTGTTGACTGCGCTTTGCCAAGTTTTGTTGCAGCCTGTTCTTGGGTTATATTCCACTTGTCTATAAGCCTGCTAATTGCAACAGCTTCTTCAAAATAGTTTAAATCTTTGCGCTGTATATTCTCAATTAAAGCAAAAATTGCCGACTGAGTTGAGTCTGTTTTTAAAATAATGCACGGAACTTCTTTTTTCCCCGCCATCTTCGCCGCTTTTAATCTGCGCTCGCCAGAAACCAATTCATACTTATTGTTAGAATTAACCCTAACAGTAAGCGGCTGCAATATTCCATTGTATTTAATACTTTCTGCTAAATTTTGTAAATCCTCTGTTTCAAAGACCGTTCTAGGTTGTGCCGGGTTTGAAAATATATCACTTATTGACAATAAAACAACATGATTTATAGCTTTTTCTCTTGTAAAAAGTTTCATATTCATATTATCCTTTCTTTATGATATAGCAACCAGATTTTTAACACAAACACAGTTATCCGTATGCTTAAAGTATATCAAAAGAAATATAATATATCCAGAATTTTTCATCGCAATTTTCGACTACAGTTGAAAATATAAGACAATTCAAATAGGCTTTTTTGATATTTTGCCAGAATTTCTAGGATATTTTGTCGGAGTACGCGATATTTTTTTTATCAAAATAATATTTCTAGCACTAGAGTCAGGCAATTCAAAATTTTTTATTTTTTCAATTTGTCCACCCAAAACATCAATAGCTTTTTTAGAATCATCTACTTCAACTTCATATTCCGAGCCTTTCATAGCTATAAAAAAGCCACCAATTTTAACAAGTGGCAAACAATACTCAGACAATTTTTGTAAAGGTGCAACAGCTCTGGCAGTAACATAATCAAATTGTTCTCTATATTCATCTTTTTTGCCAAGTTCTTCCGCCCGACCATGAATAGTTCTTATTTTAAGATGAAAATTATCAGAAACATGTTGTAAAAAACCAACTCTTTTTCTTAAACTATCAATTTGCGTTACTTCAACATCTCTTCTGACAATGGAAATCGGCGTAGAAGGAAACCCCGCACCCGTTCCAATGTCGGCTAAGCTCGCATTGTTTTTTAGTTCAACAGCCTTTAAAACCAACAAGCTATCAATAAAATGTTTATATACTATCTGAGTTGGCTCTGTTATTGCGGTCAAATTAAATTTTTTGTTCCATTCAACTAACATATCAGCAAATTTATCTAAACAGTCAATTTGATCATTTGTTAGTTGAACATCATATTTTAAACATTGCTTCTTCAACAAATTTTTATCTATCATCTATAAAGCACCTCGTTGTTTTAACCAAATATTTAAAACCGCGATATCAGCCGGATTAACTCCAGATATTCGAGAAGCTTGTCCTAAATTTAAAGGCTTTACTTTATTTAATTTTTCTCTTGCTTCCAGTCTCAATCCATCAACACAGCTATAGTCTACATCTATTGGCAATTTCTTAATTTCCAATTTTCTCATAGCATCCACTTTTTGCTGTTGTTTTTTTATATATCCTTCATATTTTAAACTAATTTCAACCTGTTCTTTTACTTCCAAAGGTAAATCCGCCGGCATACTCTCATCATATTTTTCCAAAACACTATAACTAAGCTGAGGACGTTTAATTAACTCACCCATCTTTTGAGCTTGTTTTAATTCAGAGGTTCCTCTAACAATAAATTCTTCATTTAATTCCTTCGAAGGCCTAATTGTAACATTAAAAATTCTGCCTTTTTCTTGTTTTATTTTTTTCTGCTTTTCCAAAAACATATCATATTGTTCCTTGCTAATAAGCCCTACCTCATATCCCAAAGGGGTCAGCCTTTCGTCAGCATTATCTTGCCTTAGCAGCAGTCTATATTCACTTCTTGCCGTCATCATCCTGTAAGGATCAGTGCACCCTTTAGTAACCAAATCATCAATCAACGTGCCAATATAAGAAGAGGCCCTATCTAAAATGAACTCAGATTTACCACATATTTTTCTTGCAGCATTTATTCCCGCAATCAAGCCCTGAGCAGCAGCTTCCTCATATCCCGAAGTTCCATTAAACTGTCCAGCTCCATATAAGCCACTAATTTTTTTATATTCTAAGGTAGGATAAAGGAAAACAGGATCACAGCAATCATATTCTATTGCATACGCATTTCTCATTATTTCAACATTTTCCAAGCCTTCAATTGTCCGTAAGAAAGCAATTTGAACATCTTCAGGAAGTGATGAAGACATCCCTTGCAAATATATTTCTTGTGTTTCTAATCCAACCGGTTCAATAAACAACTGATGGCGAGGCTTATCCGCAAATCTTACAATTTTATCCTCAATAGACGGACAGTAACGCGGCCCAACCCCTTCAATAACACCACTATACAGCGGCGATCTAAACAAATTATTTCTTATAACTTCGTGAGTTTTGGAGTTTGTGTATGCAACAAAACACTGTATTTTATTTTCCAGCTGCAGCTTATTTGAAAAAGAAAAGGGCGTAATAACTTCATCACCATTTTGCACTTCTAATTTATCAAAATCTATGCTGCGCCTATTTACTCTAGCCGGAGTTCCTGTTTTAAAGCGACGTAGTGGCAACTCCAATTTTTTTAAACAGTCAGATAATCCTCTAGCACTCGGCGAACCATCAGGTCCACCATAATATGAAGACTGTCCAACAAATATTTTGCCCTCCAAATAGGTTCCACAGCAAATTATAACCGCCTTAGTCTTTATAACAGCTCCCAACTTAGTAACAACACTATCAACACAGCCACCGCTAACTCTTATTTCAACAATTTCATCCTGCTTAACATATAAATTATCTTGCTTTTCCAAAACATTTTTCATATATGTATGATAGCTGCTTCTATCGATTTGGGCACGCAGACTATGAACAGCTGGCCCTTTTCCACGATTTAAAATTCTGCTCTGTAGCATATTGGCATCAGCCGCTTTGCCCATTTCTCCCCCTAAAGCATCTATTTCTCTAACCAGATGTCCTTTAGCCGTTCCTCCAATGGATGGATTACAAGGCATATTTGCTATTTGATCTAAAGACATGGTAAGCAAAATAGTCTTACATCCCAGTCTTGCCGATGCAAGCGCAGCCTCAACTCCCGCATGACCAGCTCCTAAAACAGCTACTTCCATACTCTCCAATATATATTCCATGACAAATTTCTCCAATTTTCTAATATTCGACAAAAAGTTTTCAACATTAATTTAACAACCTGTTGAAAACTACCAAGAATCACTTACCAACACAAAATTTTGAGAACACTTCATTCACAATATGCTCAGATAAGTTTTCACCAGTCAGTTCAAGCAAACTATCTATAGCAGCGTCAATAGATATAACAACTGCATCCCAAGTGAAGCCCGATTCTATAGCACTAATTGCGTTTTTAAGTTCATCCAAAGCTTTTTGAACAGCCAATTTTTGCCGTTCATTAAAAAGCAACGGCGCGTCAGAATCCAAAGAATTTAACTGCGTCAGTGATATCATATTTTGTTTCAAACTTTCCATAGTTTGTGGATTTTTACTGGAAGTTTCAACAACGCAATCAAACTGATCAAAATTAATAGAATTTTCAACGAGTCCTAAATCCACTTTATTCAAAACGCATATTTTAGGAACATGCTCACAATATTTTAAAACTTCAAATTCGTCTTTACTAATCTTTTCAGATCCATCAATAACAAACAAAATCAAATCAGCTTCTTTAATTTTAGCTTTTGCCCTTTCAACCCCAATTTTTTCAACAACATCTTCAGCCAGTCTAATACCAGCAGTGTCAAACAAAACAAACATTAAGCCATCAATTGTAATAACATTTTCAACAATATCTCTAGTTGTCCCAGAAATATTTGTAACAATGCTTTTTTCCTCACCAGACAAGAAATTCATTATAGTAGATTTACCAACATTTGGCCGCCCAACAATTACTGTTTTCACACCATTTTTAATTAAATTTCCAAGCTTATAATTACTCAAAAGATTTTCAAGATCATCTTTAACCTTGTAAAGATTTTTCTTAACATCATCAGAATCAACCAAATCTAAGTCTTCGTCAGGGTAGTCTAACCAAGCTTGTATATGTCCATCAATTTTAGTAATATCCTCGCAAATTTCATTTATCTTGCGGTATAACGCCCCTCTTTTAGCAGCATTAGCGGCCTTTAAAGACAAAAAAGACTGCGCATTTATTACGTCCATAACTGCTTCAGCCTGAGTTAACGTCATTTTATCGTTAAGAAAAGCTCTTTTGGTAAATTCTCCTGCCTGAGCAGGCCTCGCTCCACTTCTATAAAAAAGTTCCAGCGAGCGTTCTATAATTGCTAATCCCCCATGGCAAGACACTTCAACAACATCTTCACCCGTATAGCTGTTAGGAGCACGAAAAACCAAAGCAACTCCATCATCAATAACTTCATCTCCGTCAACAATATGACCATAAGCAGCTCTATATCCTTCCATCTCCAATAAAGATTGGTTTTTTACAGGAACAAAAACCTTAGAAGCAATTTCAATGGCTCCTTCCCCCGACAATCTTATAACGCATATTCCAGATTGAGCAATAGGCGTAGCAACAGCTGCTATACACTCTTCCAACAAATCTCACCTCTCATAACAATAAGGAGAGACATTTCCCCGCCCCTCCTTCATTTAATTATATTTTCTCTTTTAAGTTTATTTTTCCATACTCAGATCGCTCATTTTCAACAGATTTCAAAAATTGCTTTTCAAAATCATAAGTGGAAAGTTTATAATTTTTACTTTTAACATTACTATCATTATTATCATTTCGATCGGCATTAATAGTTCTTTTTCTATTATTAGGTTTCATTTTAGTCGGCTTTTTATAATCTAAATTTTCTCCAGACCATCCTTTTGGACATACAACAACTCTGCGATGTGGATCAACACCAACAGACTTAGAATACACTCCATCCATGTTAGAAATATAAGAGTGAATAATTCGTCTCTCATAAGGGTTCATAGGCTCTAAAGACACCGTTTTCTTATTGTTAATAGCTTCTCTAGCTATTCTTCTACTAAGCTGCTGCAGTGTTTTTTTTCTGTTTTTTCTAAAGTTTCCACTATCCAGCATAACTTTCATATATCTACCACCATCACGGTTAGCAGAAAGAACAACCAAATACTGAATAGCATCCAAAACTTCGCCGAATCTACCAACAACAACAGCAACATTTTCACCGCTCAAATTAATTGTAAGATTGTTGTTTCCATCAAACTTTAATTCTTTGCTAATCTCGCCCACATTCAAAAGTGACAAAATCGAGTCCAAATATTCACAAGCTATGGTTGCTTTTGTTCTCATATCTTCATCAGGAATGTCCTCAATTCTGTTATATTCAATATCAGAACTATAATCAGACTTATCATAATAATTCGAATCTGATTTACTCTCTAAAGAAAATATATCATACTCTTTTTTATCTTCAATCACATCATAGCTAACTTCATATTCCGACAAATCTTTAAATATGCCAAATAAAAACTTTTTACCTTCTTTAACTAAATTAACCGTAAGCTTTGCTCCATCAACATTTAACTGTTTTGATGCATTTATAATTGCCTGTTTTTCGTCTTTTGCTGTCACTCTTAATTTGTTGGTCATTATAAAAAACCTCCTAATCAATAAACGCGCACATTTCCTTTAGATTGCTTACCCAATCAGCCTTAACATTAAGTAAAATATCAATTAAACAATAAATAATTAATTTAAATATAATTTTTAGTCCTTAACTTCATCGTCATACATAGCATTTAATTTTTTTCTAGCAAGCGCTATTCTGTCTTTATCACTTTGACTAGCCACAACCTCTCCATCAGATTTAATTTTGTTTTGAAGTTTCTTTTTCTTCTTTTTTCTGGTTTGCTCAAATTCCAAAATAGCCTGTTCTTTTAATTTTTGAATATTGTAAACTTTATTAAGAAATAAAACTTGACCTATTTGAAATACATATCCTGTTATCCAATAAAGAGAAACACCCATAGGAGCAGTCAACGTAATCCAGAATGAAAAAATTGGCATAATAAACATAATAATTTTCATGCTTCCGCCACCAGGCATATCAGCTGAAGCACTGTTTGTTTTCATGCTTATAAGCATAACCAAAAAGCTCAAAACCAAAGCAACTATAGGAACAATTATTGTTATTGAAGATAAACTAGCAACCTCACCCAAATTAAGACCAAGAAATTCTAAATTAAAGCTCTTTATCGAATTAACAACATCTTCTCCAAGCTCGCTATATTTAGAAGGATCTGCCACTAAGTCATTAATAACGTTAAGTTGTATTGCTGTAGACCCCGCAGTTCCAGTAGACTGTTTAAATATTTCAATAGCTTTTTCAATAACATCATTCCCCAAATGAACAATATATGTTAAAGGACGATATACAACATCTATCATTCCAAACAAAACTATCATTGGAATAAGCGCAGGCAAACAACCTGCCGCCGGATTAATCTTGTGTTCCTTATATAGTTTTTGCATCTCTTCACTTTTTTTAGATGGATTTTTTGCATATTTTTTATTTAAATTCTGAATGTATGGCTGAAAAGCACTCATTCTTGCACTAGACTGCTGTTGCTTAATAGCCATTGGAATTAAAACAAGCTTTAACAATATAGTAAAAATAACTATAGACAAAGCATAATTTTGAACAATTTGATATATAAACCAAACTATATAACCAAGTGGCACTCCTATAATTTCACCAATGAAACCCATATTTTCCTCCAAATAAACTCTTCAAATTCTAAAAAACAAATCAAATAAATAGTAATTAATTTAACACACAAATAAGATTATCATATTTTTCAAGCTTTTTCAACCACGTTTAGTGTTTTGACTGTATATTATAACCTGATTAAACATCGAATTTATCTTTAATTTTTCGACAAGCTTTGGGCTTCAAAACGGGATCATATCCACCTTTAAAAAGCGGATTACATCTTAAAACCCTAAAAAGCCCCAAAACAGTCCCTTTAATAGGCCCATATATTTCTATAGAGTCGAGTGTATATCTAGAGCAGGTTGGATAATATCTACATCTAGCTGGAAAAGCAGGAGATATATGTTTCATGTAAAACTTTATCAAAAACACCAATATTTTTCTAAGCACACACATTCACCGCCTAACACTAAAAGCAAAAACTCATTTTTTTCTCAAAAAATTTATATTTTTTTTAAGCTCTCTGTAAACCTTTTGCGTTTTAACTTGAGAGCAAGAATGCTTTGCAACAACAACTATATCTAATCCTCTAAGATTTTCTTGTTTTTCCAGGTCAATATAAGCAGCTTTAATAATCCTTCGAACTCTGTTTCTAACAACAGCATTTCCAACTTTTTTGCTAACAGTTATTCCTAAGCGTGCTTTTTTTAACCTGTTTTTAGTCAAATATACAACAATTAAAAAACTATTTTTATATTTTGCTCTGTAATACATACGTTTAAAATCGGTATTTCTGTTAATAGATACTGTGTATATCATAATTTTCCTTTTTTCACTATAACATTACAAATTAATTTTTATTATAAAATAAAGATAGCAACGAAAAAATGACTACATAAAAATAAACATGCAGCCATAATATTTTCTCAATATATAAGCTAATTTTACAGCCAACAGAACACCAAAAAGCATAAAACCACTTTTTGATTAATATGAAAGCCTTTTTCTGCCCTTCAAACGGCGCCTCGCCAAAACTTTGCGTCCGTTTCTAGTAGACATCCTCTTACGAAATCCATGAACTTTTGATCTATGGCGCTTTTTAGGTTGAAATGTTCTTTTCATAGCAATATATCCCCCTTTCAATAAGTAAAAAAAAACACTAACATTTATCATCATAAACATAATATGTTTAGGTGTAGCTTCAAAACATCAAAATAATTTCACACTACTCAGTTTATAATTATATAGTATTTTAATATAAATTGTCAAGTTTTTTATTTAACAACATATGTCCAACACCAAGCGAACAACTTGATTGACGTTCTACTTATAATAATGTATAATTTCTAGTTGATACATATAATGAAGCCCAATAAAAAATTATCCACAATCATTATATTTATAAGTTTTATAATATATCAAAATGGGGGAATTTACAATGACAAAAGATATAAAAAAAGTAGTCCTTGCATATTCAGGAGGACTCGACACATCCGTCATTATCTCATGGCTTAAAGAAAACTATAACAACTGTGAAGTTATTGCTGTTTCTGGCGATGTAGGTCAGGGAACAGAACTCGACGGCCTTGAAGAAAAAGCTCTAAAAACAGGAGCTTCAAAGCTTTATATTGAAGACCTTACAGAAGAATTTGTTCAAGACTACATTTTTCCCACTGTACAAGCTGGCGCTGTTTATGAAAATCAATATCTTCTTGGAACATCATTTGCAAGACCTATAATTGCAAAAAGAATAGCAGAAATTGCAATAAAAGAAGGCGCAGACGCAATTTGCCACGGCTGTACTGGAAAAGGCAACGACCAAGTTAGATTTGAATTAGCCATTAAAGCTTTTGCGCCAGATATGAAAATAATTGCTCCATGGAGAATTTGGGACATAAAATCAAGAGAAGACGAAATAAACTACGCTGAATCACACAATATTCCTCTAAAAATTAGCAGAGAAACCAACTATTCTAAAGACAAAAACATTTGGCATCTTTCACACGAAGGACTAGATCTTGAAGATCCAGCGAATGAACCCAAATATGAAGATCCAAACTTCCTTGAAATGGGTGTTTCTCCTATGATGGCTCCAGATAAGCCAACTTATGTTACAATCCATTTTGAAAAAGGAGTTCCAACTGCCATCGACGGCGTAACTATGAACGGAAAGCAACTGGTTGAAAAACTCAATAAAATAGGCGGTGCAAACGGAATAGGAATTATAGATCTTGTGGAAAACAGGCTTGTTGGAATGAAATCAAGAGGCGTTTATGAAACTCCCGGCGGAACCATCATTTATAAGGCTCACGAAATACTTGAAACTATAACTCTAGATAAAGAAACTGCAAGAGTTAAGCAATATCTTAGCATAAAGTTTGCTGACATAGTTTACAACGGTCAATGGTTCACTCCGCTACGTGAAGCCATGAGCGCATTCTTTACCGAAACCCAAAAAACAGTGACAGGTGACGTTAAACTTAAATTATATAAAGGTAACATAATAAACGCTGGTGTCACTTCTCCCTATACACTATATGATGAAGAAGTTGCTACTTTTGATGAAGATAATGTATATAATCAATCTGACTCAGCAGGATTTATAAACTTATTTGGTCTTCCAATTCAAGTAAAAGCAAAACTAGATAAAAAAAGAGAAAACAATTAAAATTATCTTTTAAAATTTAATTATAAGCAAAGGTGGATATACAAATGAGTCAAAAAATGTGGGCAGGCAGATTCACAAAAGAAATTGACGAAAGAGTTAACGATTTTAACTCATCAATAAAATTTGACGCAAGAATGTATAAGCAAGATATAATCGGTTCAATAGCACATGCAACAATGCTTGGTGAATGTAATATTATTGAAAAAACCGAAAGCGAAAGCATTGTTAAAGGTTTAACTGAAATATTAAACGATATAGAAAGCGGCAAACTAAAATTTGATCCTAATGCCGAAGACATTCATATGTTTGTTGAAGCAGAATTAACAAAAAGACTTGGCAACACGGGCAAAAGATTACATACCGCGAGGTCAAGAAACGATCAAGTAGCTCTAGATATCAGAATGACTTTAAAAGATGAAACAACTGAAATTATGGCATTACTAAAAAAACTAACTCAAACGGTAACTAATATAGCAAAAAAACATACTAATACAGTAATGCCTAGCTACACACATTTGCAAAGGGCACAACCCATAACTTTCGCACACCACCTTATGGCATATGCCAATATGTTTTTGAGAGACCTAGAAAGGTTGAAAAACGCTTACGATAGAACTGACAAAATGCCACTAGGCAGCTGTGCTTTAGCTGGAACAACCTATCCTATAAACAGACAAAGAGTATGTGATCTTCTTGGCTTTTCAGAAATAACTCAAAATTCTCTAGATGGAGTTTCTGATAGAGATTTTTTAATTGAACTTTGTTCAGCACTGTCAATACTTATGATGCACCTTTCAAGATTTTCAGAAGAAATTATTCTTTGGTGTTCATGGGAATTTAAATTTATTGAGCTAGATGATTCTTACGCAACAGGTTCATCAATCATGCCACAAAAAAAGAACCCAGATGTAACAGAGTTAATCAGAGGAAAAACAGGTAGAGTCTATGGCGATCTTATGACATTATTAACAATGATGAAAGGAACCCCTCTTGCATACAACAAAGATATGCAAGAAGATAAAGAAGCAATATTCGACGCAATCGACACTGTAAAGCTTTGTCTTATAACTTTTAATCCTATGCTTGCAACAATGAAAGTTTCTGAAAAAAACATGAGAGCTGCTGCAGCAAAAGGTTTTATTAACGCTACAGACTGTGCAGACTATCTGGTTAAAAAAGGTATGCCTTTTAGAGACGCATATAAAATAACAGGAACGCTAGTGCATACTTGCATAGAAAAAGGATGCACGCTAGAAACGCTTGCCCTTGAAGAATATAAAAAGCTAAGTGATATATTTGACATAGATATTTATGATCACATAAGCCTTGATGCATGCGTTATGCAAAGAAAAAGCGAGGGCGGTCCAGCGCCATATTGTGTAAAAAATCAAATAGCCTATATTGAAAAAAACATCAATAATATTTGCTAGACAAAAACATATTTTAATATCAAAAATTCTCATATAATTACATTTGTTTTTGCTATAAAAATGAAATAATTTAGCTAATATTTTTACCGATACAATTAGAAAAAACAAATTATAAGCCAGCTCTGCACTGACGCTGATACATACCCAAATATCCAAAAAATTTGCAACTTTATTCACAGAAAATTAAAAATTTCACCTTTAGCAAATCTAAAAAATACCACCTAATTGTAGTTGAAAAAAGTTAAAAAACCTGATACAATGTACAAGCGTATTGTAAAAAAGGGAGGATGTAATAAAAAATATGACAAATTTTGCTAGTGTTGTCGACGTTGTTAAGTCGAGCCTTGAGAGTGAATTGTCCCCAACAGCATATAATTTATGGATTGCTCCGCTAAAAGCAATTGAACTGAGAGATTCTGACGTTGTCCTTTCTTTAAATAATGATTTTCAAAAAGACATTATAATGACTAAATACAGCCATATGCTATGTAAGGGATTTAAAGACATTTTAGGATTCGATGTTAAAATAACAATAGTTGTAGAAGAAAATGAAGAAGATAATAGCTCTAAAACCTCCAGTAAACCTAGTGAACCGCCGCAAAGTAGCCCTTCTCAAATTTTAGATAACATTTATAATAACGGCGAATATCAATATACATTTGATACATTTATTGTAGGTAGCACAAATACTTTTGCATATGCAGCATGTAAAGCTGTTGCTCAAAATCAAACTGGAGCATATAACCCTTTGTTTATATATGGTCCTAGTGGAATGGGAAAAACCCATCTTCTGCTTGCAATAAACCATGAAGTCAAAAAAAATAATCCTGCTTTAAATATAGTCTATATAAACGGCGAAGCATTCACAAATGAGTTTATTACTGCAATTGAACAGGAAACAACAAGAGAATTTCACGAAAAATACAGGAATGTAGACTATCTGTTAATGGACGATATACAATTTTTAGCAGGAAAAACTCAAACACAGGAAGAATTTTTCTATACATTTAATGAATTACACCAAGTAGGAAAACAAATAGTTCTAACATCAGACCGCCCTCCGAAGGAAATAAAAACATTGGAAGACAGGCTACGAACCAGATTTGAATGGGGGCTGTTGGCAGACATAGCTCCTTCTGATTTTGAAACACGAGTTGCTATAATAAGAAGAAAAGCTCAACTATTACATATTGAAGTTCCAGATGATGTTGTAAAATATATAGCAAAAAATTTAAAGAACAATATCAGACAATTAGAAGGCGCTGTTAAAAAAATGAAAGCATATAAACTTCTTGCCAATTCATCCCCTTCTATTAATATGGCCCATTCAATAATTCAAGACATATTAAACGATAATCAACCAACACCAGTTACTATTGAAAAAATTATAGGCGAAGTTGGTAGAACATTTAATGTATCTGAAAAAGATATAAGATCAACCAAGCGCCAGTCTCAAATAGCAAAGGCTCGTCATATTGCGATTTTTGTTGTTCGTGAAATTACTCAGGCTCCCTATGAAGAAATAGGAAAAGAATTTTCTAATAGAGACCATTCAACAATTACATATTCATTAAAACAAGTAGAAAACATGATGAAAAAAGACGCTAAGCAAAAAGAAATTATAGAAGACATTATTAAAAATATTAGGGATCAATAGCCCTTTTATTTTTTGACAAATTTACTTTTCAACATAGTTTTTACACTTCAATAAAATATATTTTTAGCCGGTAAATTTAAGTTTTCAACTATTAGTTTTTAAAATGTTAATAACATAATTTGTTAAAAAATTTTAAAAACTAATTTTTATTTTAACTTTTTCTGGTTTTCAACCAAAGTTTTCAACATTCTTAACAAAGTTTTCAACATGCCGTTGAAAAAACTTTTTATTTAACATTATCAACAACTTTTTAATAGCTAAGCGTTAAAAAATTAACTCCAAAAAACGCCAGCCATATCGCGTTTTTTGAGTTTATATGGTTTTCAACAGCCCCTACTATAACTACTAAAAAATATTACATTTACTTATCAATTATTTATATAAACAATTAATGTTAAAAAGATAGGAGAGATATTAAGTGCACTTTTCTTGTTCACTAAATAGTTTAAGCGAAATGGTTAATAACGTCTCATTAGCAATATCCCCAAAAACAAATACAATACCAGCTTTAGAAGGTATATTATTAGAAAGCATATCTGAAAGTCAACTAAAATTAACAGGATATGATTTAGACATTGGAATAATAGGCTCTTTGCAAGTTGATATTCAAAGAGAAGGCGCAATTATTTTAAATGCTCAGCTTTTGAGAGAAATTTTAAGAAAAATGGCAGGACCCGTTGTAAATTTTTCTGTAGACGATAAATTTATAACAGTAATTAGTGACAACGAAACAGAATATAAAATCATAGGAATAGACCCTAAAGACTATCCAACAATACCTCAAATTGGTGCTAATCAAACACTAACAATAAAAGATAATATCCTAAAGACAATGATTTCTCAGACTTTGTTTGCAGTTTCTCAAAATCCAACACAAAATCCAATACTATGTGGATCTATGTTTAAAATTGAAAATGGATATTTAAGTATAGTGTCTGTAGATGGATATAGAGTCGCGCTCAGTAAGCGAAAAATAGAAACAACTCTTTCTAATATAAATTTTGTGATTCCTAGTAAAACATTAAATGAAATATGTAAGCTTCTAAAAGAGGAAGACGAAATGGAAACAACAATTGAAATTAGTCAGAGTCATGTGCTATTTAAAATTGGCGGGTATTTCATTATTACAAGATTATTGGAGGGCTCTTTTATAGACTATGAAGCAGCTATTCCTAAGAAAAGTTCAACAGCCGTTGTAACCGACCCTAAAGAAATTGCACAAAGAATAGAACGTGTATCAATAATGGTTACTAATAGAATAAGTGTTGTTATGAAAGTTGAATCTGATAAAATTTTACTGCAGTGTGAAAGTACATTAGGACAAGCTAATGATATGCTAACAGTTCAAATGACAGGAGAACCAATTGAAAAAATAGCATTTAATAATAGATATATGTTAGAGGCTTTAAAGCATGCTGAATGTGAAAAAATTAAAATTAATATGGATGGACCTGTTATGCCAATAAAAATAGAGCCAGTAGATAGTGATGAGTTTTTATATTTGGTTTTGCCAGTAAGGCTAAAAGCATAGGTAAAATAATGTTGGCTATATATGTTTAAGGATGTGTGTGATATTTTGAAAGAGATACATATAAATACGCAGTATATTAAATTGGGAGATTTTTTGAAATTAGCTTCAATTTGTTCATCTGGAGGAGAAGCTAAAGTTAGAATAGCAAGTGGAGAGATTTTGGTTAACAATGAAGTATGCACAATGAGAGGAAAAAAGTTAAGAAATAAAGACACAGTTACCGCCTGTGGTATGGAGTATATAATAAAAAATGAAACTAATTGAATGCTTAATTGATGGATATAAAAATTTAAAACAAGTAGAAATATATCCATGCGGTGAAATAAATGTAATATATGGAGCAAATGCTCAGGGAAAAACAAACTTAATTGAAGCCATAAGCTTGTTTTCTGGCAGGGACCGTCTTCGAAGAAAAGACTCGAGCAGCATTGCCTTTGATAGAGACTTTTGCAATATGCAAATAAAGTTTAATGATGGAGAGCGAGACCAAGTTGCTAAGGCAGCGCTGTCAAGCAAAAGCAAATTTTCTTTAAATAGTGTTCCGTTGAAAAGAATATCTGAATTTTGTGGATGCTTTAATACGGTTTTTTTTGCTCCTGCCCATATTTCAATAGTTCAAAATGACCCTAAAGCGAGAAGAAAATTTATTGATGATGCTATAACGCAAATTAAGCCAGAATATGCTAAATATTGCAGACAATATGAGAGAATATTAAGGCAAAGAAACATTCTTTTAAAAAAGAACAATAAAGTCAGCAGTAGCACAATTGAAATATGGAATGTTCAGATGGCTAGGATTGGAACAATAATAACAATGATGAGACAAGACTATATTGATAAAATTGCGCCAATTTTAGCAGATATATATTCAGGAATTTCTCTGGGTAAAGAAAACCTGGAAATATACTATATGTCAACTGTTTTTGATAGAAAATTACAGAATATTTATAGTGAAGATGATGTTAAAGAATATGTAAAAATTTTAGAGAAAAATGAAAAGTCTGACTTTGAAATGGGATTTACTAAATTTGGCGTGCATAGAGACGATTTTATGCTAAAGATAAATGGACTGAGTGTTAGAGAATATGGCTCTCAGGGGCAGCAAAGATCCTGCATAATAGCGCTAAAACTGTCTGAAGCGAGGCTTTTAAAGTTGATAAAGGGAACAAATCCTGTTGTCTTGTTAGACGATGTTATGAGCGAGTTGGACGTTAACAGACAATCATATATTTTAAACCATGTTAAAGGGAGTCAGGTGTTTATTACTTGTTGCGATATATCTAATACTTTAAGTTTAAAAGACGGACAAATATACCATATGCAAAATGGTGAAATAAAGCTAATGAAAAAATAGACAGGGGGAAATAGTGTATTACGACATAGGAGACTTTATGGCAATAAATTCTAAAGAATTGATTGGTGTTTTTGACGTTGATGCTACAACTGTTTCTAAAAAAACAAGAGAATATTTAAGTGCGTGCGAAAAGCAAGGCAAGCTAAAAAATATATCGAATGATAATATACCGCTGTCGTTTATTGTGTCGAAAAAAGAAACATATTTTAGCTCAATTTCTGCAAAGACAATGTATTTAAAAGCCTGCAAGAGCGACTGATTTATATCGATAAAACCGGCTAATATTGGACATATACTTAAATTATGATTGCTTATTTTGCAAAGGGAAAGTTACATAAAAATATATATTATTAAATTATACTATGTGAAAAATCTTCTAATTTATTTGATTAATTAACTTGAATTTTTAGCTAATAAACGTTAAAATATATATGATAATTAGCGGTATATATAAATAAACTTTTTTGTGCATTGAATGCTTAAAATTAATAAGATCTTAAATTTAAGCTTGTTTGTTTTTAATAGAAAGGTATGGAATTAAAATTATGGGAGATATGAGGCAATATAACGAGGATAATATTCAGGTTTTAGAAGGGCTGGAAGCTGTTAGGAAAAGGCCCGGAATGTATATAGGCTCGACGGGCGCTAGAGGTCTCCACCACTTGGTTTATGAAATAGTGGACAACTCCATAGACGAAGCTTTAGCAGGATATTGCAATAAAATTAATGTTGAGATATTGCCAGATAATATCATAAGTGTTTCAGACGATGGGCGCGGAATTCCAACCGGAATACATGCCAAAGAAGGCATATCTGCAGTAACCGTTGTTTTTACAATTCTCCATGCAGGTGGCAAATTTGGTGGAGGCGGCTATAAAGTATCTGGAGGGCTCCATGGAGTTGGAGCGTCAGTTGTAAATGCTCTGAGTGAGTGGCTTGAAGTAACAGTAAATGACGGAGAAAAAACATATTTTCAGCGTTTTGAGCGTGGTAAATATAAAGAGCAGCTAAAGGAAATTGGAACAACAGACAAAACAGGAACTAAGGTTGTATTTAAAGCAGATAGCGAAATATTTAGTGAACTTGAATATGATTATGAAGTGCTTTTGAAAAGATTAAGAGAGCAAGCCTTTTTGAATGCTGGAGTTAGGATTATAATTTCCGACAAGAGGCAGCCAGAAGTGGTTAGTGAGGATCTGCACTATGAAGGCGGAATAAAGAGCTTTGTTGAATATATACATAAAAAAAGAGGTTTCGATACCTTGCACGATATTGTATATTTAAGCACTCAAACAGAAACATCGCAAGCAGAAGTTGCGCTTCAATATAACGACAGCTATAATGAGCTTATTCTTTCTTTTGCTAATAATATACACACAACAGAAGGCGGAACTCATGAAGTTGGCTTTAAAAATGCGCTGGTTAAGGTTTTAAATGAATATGGAAAGCGAAATAATTTGCTTAAAAATGGTGAGAAGCTAACGGGTGATGACTCTAGAGAAGGCTTGACAGCTATAATTAGTGTTAAGCTAATGGAAACTGAGTTTGAAGGCCAGACTAAAACCAAGCTAGGGAATGTTGAATGTAAACCAATGCTTGAGAAATTAGTTGGTGAGAAATTAACTGACTTTTTGGATGAAAATCCTTCAATTGCTGCAAGCATAATGGACAAGTGTTTGGTTGCAAAGAAAGCCAGAGAAGAAGCAAGAAAAGCCAGGGAGTTAACCAGAAGGAAATCTTCTATGGATGGGGCGTCTTTGCCAGGAAAATTGGCAGACTGCTCTGAGAGAGACCCTCTGTTAACTGAGTTATATATAGTTGAGGGAGACTCGGCAGGAGGCTCTGCAAAAAGCGGACGAGAGAGAAAATATCAAGCTATTTTGCCACTTTGGGGAAAAATGCTTAATGTTGAGAAATCTAGGCTTGATAGAGTTTATGGAAACGAGAAACTTATGCCGGTTGTTACGGCGCTTGGAACTTCTATTGGAGAAGACTTTGATATTTCAAAACTTAGATATAATAAAATAGTTATTATGGCTGATGCTGACGTGGACGGAAGCCATATTAGAACGTTGCTTTTAACATTTTTCTTTAGATTTATGAAGCCGCTTATATCTGAAGGACATGTTTATTTGGCGCAGCCGCCTTTATATAGATTGTCCCGTGGTAAAAAACACAAATATGCTTATTCCGATGAGGAAAGAGACACTTATTTAAGAGAAATATATTCTGAAAGTCCTGATGCTAAAGTTAGCATCCAAAGATACAAAGGACTTGGAGAGATGGATCCGGAGCAGCTCTGGGAAACAACAATGAATCCGGAAAACAGAGTTATGATTAGAGTTGAAATGGAAGATGCTGAAGCGGCAGACGAAACGTTTACAATCTTGATGGGAGATAAAGTTGCGCCTAGAAGAGAATTTATTGAGCAAAATGCAAAATATGTCCAGAATTTGGATATATAAACCTTAAAGTTTTTATTTGCCTGATTTTGTAATATTGATTGTTTGAAAGAATGAACTTGTTTTATTAGAAAAAGAGGTTGTTATGAAAATAGAAAATGGAGGCCCAGCAGCTCAAAGCGATTTGATTGCTAGTTTTGAGCAGGAAGCTAAAACCTATTATGATGAATACGACAAGAAAAAGCATCTGAAAATTTCTTATGATTTAGAGCCCGAAGAAATAAGAAATGGGTTAAAAAGATTTCAAAAGGAAGTTCGAAGGAAAAGAAAATATATATATATTGGTCTTTGCCTGTTTATTGTCTTTTTAAATTTATATGATATGGTTTTTAGACATAATATTAGTGCTTATAATTATTTCTTTATAGGTGCGTCTTTGGCTGCGATATATATTATAATATATACTCCTATTTTGCATAGGAATAATATAGCTAAGGCGATAGCTGGTCAAAAAATGAAGTTTAGTATGAGATTTTATGATGACTTAATATATATAAAGCAAAGTGAAGGCGCTAACAGAATCCCATATACGAGCTTGGATAACAAGTTTATTGAGGACAACGAAAAATTTATGGTTATTTGTGCAGATCAAAATATGTATATAGTTCCTAAAAGATGTTTGAGTGAAGAGAAAATAGAAAAGATTAGAGAATATGCTAAAAAGTTTGAAGAGAGATATATTATTGAAACCAAGAGCTAAGTAATATATAGCAGTAAGGCTTTAGATAAAGTTTTTTATTATTTAAATGAATGGATGAAAAAATTATGAGTGAAATTAAAGATGAGTTTTTAGAATCTAATGAGGCCGAAAAAGGCTTGAGCAGTGTTATTAGTGAATATATTAGCGCAGCGCCGTGTTTAAAAATATCATATAAGATGACGGCAGCAGAAATAAAAGTTGGAGTGAAAAATATTTTTTTGGGCAGCAAGCGCGCAAGGATTAAGCGTCTTATGCTTATTTGCGCGTTAGTGGTAATTGTACTGTTGTTTGCGTGGATAATTTCTTTAACGCGAACAAATCGAGCCCACAGCGGATATGATTATTTTGATATTTTTTTGGGAATATGCATTGTATTTTTTGTGGGCGCAATTGTTGGAATTTTATTACATAGTTTTGTATTTTTGAATAAAATTTTGAAATATATTATGAACGCGATGGAAGATGATGAGGGTCATTTCGACTTATTCTTTTATGATGACTTACTTTTTGCTAGCGATTTTAATGGAATGAGTGTAATATTTTATTCAGGGAAAGACAATAAAATTATTGAATTTGAAGAAAAATTTATTATTTGGGGCAAAGGATATCATAAATTAGCTGATTTTTATTACATAATTCCTAAAAGGTGCTTGAATGAAGAGAAAATAGAAAAGATTAGAGAATATGCTAAAAAGTTTGAAGAGAGATATATTGTTAAAAAAAAGACTAAGTAATATTAATTATATTTAACATAAAATGTAATATGTTTTTTTAGAAGTCAAGGAGACGTTTATGGAAAAAGAAATAGATTTTGACCCTAGTATAGGAAAAGTTATACCAGTAGACATTGAAAAAGAGATGAAAAAGTCTTTTTTAGATTATTCTATGTCGGTTATTGTTAGTAGGGCTTTGCCGGATGTTAGAGATGGTTTAAAGCCTGTTCACAGGAGAATATTATATACAATGTGGGAACATAATCTGTTTCCGGATAGGCCATATCATAAGTGTGCAGACACGGTTGGTAATGTTTTGGGAAGCTATCATCCTCATGGAGATAGTTCGGTTTATGATGCACTGGTTAGGATGGCTCAAGATTTTTCACTTAGATATCCTATGGTTGATGGTCATGGAAACTTTGGATCAATTGACGGAGATCCGGCTGCTGCATATAGATATACTGAAGCTAGAATGAGCAAAATTTCCATGGAAATGCTTACCAACATTAATAAAGATACAGTAGACTTTGGAATGAACTACGATGATAGATTAAAAGAGCCTACTGTTTTGCCGTCGCGCTTTCCGAATTTGCTGGTTAATGGATCTTCTGGTATAGCTGTAGGTATGGCAACGAATATACCGCCGCATAATCTCAGAGAGATCATAGATGGAGTTTTCATGGTATTGGAGAATGAAGACGTTGAGATAAGCGAAATCATGGAAAAAATTAAAGGGCCAGATTTCCCAACAGGTGGAATAATTATGGGACAAGCTGGAATAAGAGCAGCATATGCTACCGGAAGAGGAAAAATAACTGTTAGATGTCGTGCAGAAATTGAAGAAAAAAGCAACGGAAGAAGCAGAATAATCGTAACAGAACTCCCCTATCAAGTTAATAAGGCTAAGTTGGTTGAAACAATAGCTCATCATGTTAAGAACAAAAAAATTGAGGGAATTGTTGCTCCGCGAGATGAGTCTGGTCGAGATGGAATGCGAATTGTTATTGACTTAAAGAGGGACGCTAATCCACAAATAGTTATAAACCAATTGTATAGATACACTCAAATGCAGGATACTTTTGGAGTTATAAATTTAGCGCTCGTTAATGGTGTTCCTAAGGTTATGAACCTCAAAGAAATGCTTATTTGCTATATTGAACACCAGAAAGAAATAATTCGTAGAAGAACTGAATTTGATTTAAAACGAGCTAAAGAGCGTGAGCATATTTTAGAGGGCTTAAAAGTTGCTCTGGATTTTATAGATGAAGTTATTGCCCTAATTAGAAATAGCAAGAATGTTCAAGATGCTAAAGAAGCTTTAGTTCAGCGATTTAGCTTAGATGAAATTCAGGCGGAAGCCATTGTTAAAATGAGATTAGGCCAGCTTTCTGGCTTGGAAAGAGCTAAAATAGAAGAAGAGCTAAAAGAATTAATTGACAAAATTAAAGACTTTGAAGATATTTTGGCACATGAAGTTAGAATAAAAGAAATTATTGTTCAGGAGCTTCAGGAAATTAGAGATAAGTTTGGAGATGATAGAAGAACCGATATAGTTCCTGTAAGTGGAGAGGTAGATATAGAAGATCTGATACCTGTTGAAGATTGCGTTGTTACTTTAACGCATTATGGATATATAAAGCGTCAGCCAGCCGATACATATAAAACACAAAAGAGAGGCGGAAGAGGCGTAAGTGGAATGCGTCAGAGGGAAGAGGATTTTGTTGAAGAACTATTTATTGGCTCTTCTCATGATCACGTCTTGTTTATAACTAACAAAGGCAGAATGTATCGCCTTAAATGCTATGAAGTTCCAGAGGGCGGAAGAAATTCTAAGGGAACAAATATTGTTAATTTGTTAGCGCTAGATAGTGATGAAAAAATCACTAATATGATGAGAACATCGGACTTTAGTGAGGAAAAATATTTGGTTTTCGTAACTAAAAAAGGCTTGGTTAAGCGCACAAGATTAGATGCATATAAGAATGTGAGAAAGAATGGGCTAATAGCGCTGTCTTTAAATGACGATGATAGTCTGGTTTGGACAAGACTTACTAAGGGCCGCAATCAATTAATTGTTGCAACTAAAAATGGAATGGCAATAAAATTTAGTGAGCAGCTAATTCGTCCACTGTCTCGCTTGGCAAAGGGCGTTAGAGCAATAAAACTTAAGGATAATGATGAAGTTGTTAGCATGGCTAGAATAAGAGAGGGTGCTAGCGTTTTAACAATTTCGTCCAAGGGAAGGGGTCGTAGAACTAGTGTAGATGAATATAGGCTTCAAAATAGAGGTGGATATGGCGTTTTAAATTACAAAGTAAGTGAAGAAAAAGGACATGTCGTTGGAATCACAGTAGTTGATGATGACGATGATTTGATTATGATTTCTAGCTATGGAGTAATAATAAGAATTAGAGTTAGTGATGTTTCTAAAATGTCGAGATATGGAAGCGGAGTACGCGTTATGAAACTTAAAGATAACGATCAAGTTGTTACTATGGCTAGAGCAGAGCAGGACTCTAATGCAGAAATATCCGAAGTAGAAAAAGCAGATGAATCTGAAACAGATGAAAATGTAGAAAAAGAATAAATGTAAAAAATGTTTGAGTATAGGCGATTGGGTTTGGGATATTTTAATATGTCGAGGCTTGTCGCCTTTGTTTATTGCTGCATTTCCACAATGAATTCATATCCTTGAGATTTTGCATAGTCAATAAATTCTGGTAAAATTTTTGCGTTGGTTTCCGAAACAGCGTGCAATAGATATATTGCTCCATCGTGGAGATGACTTTTGAGAGAGTCTAGAGATTCTTTTTCGTCTGGCTGTTTTTTAGGATCCCAGTCTGCATAGGCAAAACTCCAAAATATAGACTTATATCCTAATTCATTGGTTATTGCTAAACTTTGCTCAGAAAATTCCCCTTTTGGTGGGCGAAACATGTTCATTTCAATGCCAAAATTTTCGCTTATAGTTTGGTGGATGGTTTGAATTTCTGATTTCATTTTATCTACTGTAATTCCTGGCATAGACGGATGATTTTGTGAATGATTTCCTAATATGTGGTTTTCTTGAATCATTCTTTGGATAATTGGCTCATTTTTTTTAACATAGTCTCCTGTTAAGAAGAAAATTGCTCTAACTTGCTTTTGGTTTAAGACGTCCAAGATTTTTTCGGTGCATCCATTTTCATACCCATTGTCGAAAGTAAGCGTAATGGTTTTATGTTCCGATTCTACTTTAGGAGGGTTGTAAAAATATGCGCCAAATTTTCCATATTTTACTTGAAAATCAATGCAAGATATAGGACAGTTTTTTTCATTTAGTTGTTTTCCCATTCCCCACCCCTTACATCTAGAATCTAGAGATATGTTTGAACTGGTTTTGGGCTGATTGCTTTTTATGGCTTCTGCTGGGGCGGAATTTTTCATAGAGCATCCTGTTAGACTGAATAAAATACTTGTTAAAATTGTAAAAATTATTATTTTCATAATATTTTG
Organism: Oscillospiraceae bacterium; assembly: GCA_902790675.1. GTDB lineage: Bacteria > Bacillota > Clostridia > Oscillospirales > Ruminococcaceae > RUG12519. The sequence goes on from CADASU010000006.1 coordinate 54,442, forward strand.
TACCAATAATGACCCATATTAAAAATTTTTTGAATATTAGCAGATTAATCGATAAAACATATAGCATATTGTGTATATAATTTATAACTAAGAAGTAAAAAATATTATTATGATTGTATTATTATAGGTCAAAATTCCTTTCTTTTTGATTTGAAATTATTATTGACCTAATATTAATTTTATATGCAAATATTTTATAGAAAGTATTAAAAACCCGTTTGATGTTTGAGCAACTGAAAGAGGGGATTTGGTTAATGTCTGCAATAAAAAATATATGTGCTGCCAAAAAATTAGATCTAAGAGGAAATTCATCACTTGAGGTTAGTGTCGAATTGGAAAGTGGACATCGTGGAGTAGGTTTTGCTCCTTTAACTTTAGATTTAAATACCGCTATAACAGATGAAAGCATTTTAGACGATATTAAAACTGTAAATCAAATAATATTTAAAGCCTTAAAAGGAAAGGACGCATTAGATCAGCAGGGCCTAGATAAAATTATTCTTAATGTTAGTGAAAAAAGTGGTGGGTCAACTTTAAAGAATGCTACTATTGCAGTTTCAATAGCGATTGCTAAGGCTGCTTCTAGCTATTGTAAGCTGCCGATTTATAGATATATAGGTGGTGCTAATAAAAATTTATTCCCTATGCCGCTGTCAACAGTTATAAGAGGAGGCTTTGACGTTAATAATAAAATAAATATTAAAGAATTTATATTAGTGCCAGTAGGGTTTAGAAATTTCAAAGATTCGATATATGGATCATCAAAAGTTTTTAATAAAATAGGAGAACTGCTGGAAGAACACGGACGATCTACTAACATTCAAAATGGATATATTTCAGATTTAAATGGAGACTTGGAGGCGCTAGAGATAATATGTGATGCTATTAATGGATGTGGATATAATTTGGGAGACGATTTTTTTATTGGGCTAAATGTTAGTGCATCAGAGTGGAAAACAAAACAAGGCAGATATAAGCTGCCTAAAGAAATTAAGCTGTTAAGCTCAGAACAAATTGGGGATTATTTGTTTGAATTATGTCAAAAATATCCAATTATATTTATTGAAGATCCATTGGGCAGACGAGACTATGAGGGATATAGGAAATTAAAAAATAGGATGACAGATGTAAAAATAGTTGGAAATATTGACATTGAGGATATATTAGAAAAATTACAGACAGGCGCTTATAGTGATGTGGCTAACGCAGTGGTTGTTAGTTTAAAAGACATACGAACTCTGTCTGAACTCATGAACTTGGTTGAGCTATCTAGGCAGGCTAGCTGTGAAGTAATAATGTCAGATAGAAGTTTAAACAAGGAAAATAGTTTAATTGCAGATATTATTATTGGATTAGGAATAAAACATGTTAAAATAGGAACGCCTATAGTAGCAGATAGAGTTTGTAAGTTTAAACGATTTTTAGAGTTAGAAGAATTTTTTAACGAAAGAATGAGGTCTGCTTCTCCTTGGAAATACTAGTAATAAAAACATAACACACAAGTTTTCAACAACATGTTGAATAAATGTTGAAAACTTGTGTGCGATTGTAACAAATATTTTAAAAATAAAAAGTCTCTAATCATTCTAAGCTAATTTAGAAAATATTAGAGATTTTTAATATATATGTTTTTAATTAAACGGCAACTTCTATTTTATCTGAATGGAGTTGAAGCTTTATCTTGTCAGACAGCATAGCCATGAATTCAGAATTAGTTGGTTTTCCTCTGCCGTTATGAATAGTATATCCAAAGTAAGAATTTAGAACGTCTACGTCTCCCCTATCCCACGCGACTTCAATGGCGTGTCTAATTGCGCGTTCAACTCTAGACGGAGTTGTATGGAACCACTTAGCAATAGATGGATATAGAGTTTTAGTTACGGAATTTATCATATCGTTATTTTCTACGCAGAAAATTATTCCTTTTCTTAAGTAGTGATACCCTTTTATATGGGCTGGAACACCTATTTGATGAATCATTTTAGTGACTTGTTCTTCTAGAGACCTTTCTAATTTAAGAGGAACTTTCTTAGGAGGAACTACGTCTATAACGGTTTTTATAATACTAATTAGTGATGATGTAGAAAAAGGCTTTAAAACAAAATAACTAGCTCCGTGTTTAATTACTTCTTTTTCAAGAAAAATGTTGTTTGAAGATGAAATTATAATAAATTTTGGTTTGTTTTTTACGTTTTTAAAATGCTGCATAATGGTTATAGCATCTTTATTCGGCATAAAGGCTTCGCATATAACCATTATTGGACTTTGCTCTTCAATATAGCTTATTATTGCATTACCATCTCTAGGGGCTACTATTACATTGAAGCTGTTATTTTCTAATTGATTCATAAGACCATGACATTCTTCAATGCAATTTTTGCAAATTAATATCTTATTTTCCATAACTTTGGCTCCAATCTGTATATTATTTTGTCTCATATATTACAACATGTTGTGCTAGGTAAAGCATAACACGGCTCAGTGCGTGCAACAACGGGAATATAAAAGAATATTGTCGAAGGGCAAAATGCCACAAATCCCATAGATATGGGCTTTTTTCTACAGAAACGTATTTGATTTGCATGTCGAAATAGTTTACAAATTGAATAATAAAAAACATTTTTGCCAAATTGTATAAAATGTTATCGTAAAAAATTTTTTGATTTTTACCAAATTTTTTTTATTTTTTTAGAAAACAGACAAAATCAAATGGTAAATTATCAATTATTTGTTAGTTTTGTTAAAAACAAGCAAAAAACATAATATATTAATAGATATTACGCTAAGTAAAACAGCTGAATAGGCTTAAAAGTCTATTGAAAGCGAGGCAACCGCATTTAAAGACATGTCAGCAATATTTTTATTTTGAAATTCGTAATATGCTTGAGAGCCAACCATTGCTGCGTTGTCTCCGCAGAGAGAGAGCTTGGGCAAAAACAGAGAAAGTCCGTTTTTTTCCGATTCATCTTTTAAGCGCTTACGAATTGCTGAATTGGCCGACACTCCCCCGGCTATAACGAGCTTATTTTGATTTAATTTTTTAGCAGCTAATATAACGCGCTTAGCAATAATATCACAAACAGCTAGTTGAAATGATGCACATAGGTCGTTTTTATTTATCGACTTAGATTTTTGACTTGAATTGTTAAGAAGGTTTAAAACAGCTGTTTTAAGGCCTGAGAAGCTAAAATCTAGTTCAGATCCTTCAACTTTAGGCCTTGGGAAAGCGAATGCATTCTCGTTTCCGAGTTTAGCTGATTTATCGATTTCGATGCCGCCCGGATATGGATATCCTAAAGCTCTGGCTGCTTTGTCGAACGCTTCTCCAACAGCATCATCTCTTGTTCTGCCAATTACTTCAAATGTGCAGTAGTCTTTAACGTTAACCAAATGAGAATGTCCACCAGAAATTATTAAAGATAGGAATGGGGGCTTTAATTCTTTGTGAGTAAGATAGTTGGAAGCTATATGAGAGCGAAGGTGATGCACTGCAATTAGAGGCTTGTTTAGAGCAAGACTTAAGCCTTTAGCATAGTTAACTCCAACCAGCAAAGAGCCAATTAAACCTGGAGCAAACGTAACCCCAATTGCATCTATGTCATCAAAGGTTAAGTTAGCTTCTTTAAAGCAAATATCAACAATTTGGCTTATAGATTCGCAGTGGCGCCTGGAAGCAATTTCAGGAACAACTCCCCCATATAGACGATGTTCTTCAATTTGCGTTGCAACAGTTGAAGATATTATTTTTCGTCCATCTTCAACAATTGCGGCAGCGGTTTCATCACAGGAAGTTTCGATAGCAAATATTTTCATTTAAATTCACCCTTATTAAAATAATTTATAAAATACCGATAAAATCGGCATGTTAGGCTACAGTGATAAAGATCAAATGTTTTTACATATTGTGTAAACAACAACAATATTTACTCATCGGATAAACAGTTGTTCTATAATATAGCTCTTAAAATATATATAATTTTATTGCATATTTAAGCTCATAACCCATCCGTCTTCTGTAGGATTACAATATAAATTAGACCGCTTGGCTATTCTTATAAAATCAAATTTTTCATAAAAATTAATGGCAATATTATTTGAGCAGCGAACTTCTAGCGACAATGACTTTACGTTTTGGTTTCTACACATGTTAATCATAGTTTCCATTAAATTAGATGCAATTTTTTTATGTCTATGGGCCGGCAGCACAGCTATGTTGTTTAAATAAGCTTGATCTTGTAAAATAGTGTAATCTATTAAACCAACCGCCCTAGACCTAATTATAGCAATGTAAATATGATTATATGGATATGAGTTTGTAATTTTTAATGTGGAGGCGGACAGATCTTTTTGATTAAGACAGTTTATATATATTTCTAAAGCTTGACTTATAAACTCATTGCTTAGCTTGCGAATTTCCATACTACCCTCTTTAAAATAAATGTTCTATTAGTTTTTAGCATCATACCATGTTTTTCCAATGCCAACATCAGCAATCAAAGGAACAGACATAGACACTGCGTTTTCCATTTCTTCTTTTAAAATATTCGTAGCGCGTTTAGCGTCCTCTTGGCTACACTCTATTAGAAGTTCATCGTGGATTTGCAAAATCAAGTTAGCATTTAATTTTTCTTTTTTTAGCCTTTTATTTACGTTAACCATTGCAATTTTTATTATGTCTGCCGAAGTTCCTTGAATTGGAGTGTTTCTGGCTATTCTCTCACCAAAAGCTCTAATATTTTTATTTTTAGATTGTAGCTCAGGAATGCTTCTTAAGCGGCCGAACATGGTTTTTACATAGCCCGTTTCTTGTGCACTAGAGACAATATTATCCATATATTGCTTTACGCCGGAATATCCATTAAAGAATGAATCTATATATTTTTTAGCTTTTGCAACAGACGTTCCAATATCTTTAGATAGAGAGAAAGCACTCACGCCATATATAACCGAAAAATTTATTATTTTTGCATGACGTCTAAGTTCCAAAGAGACATCTTCAAGATTAACTCCAAAAACTTCAGAAGCAGTTAATGCATGAATATCTTGGTTATTTTGGAAAGCTTCAGTCATTTTAATATCATTTGAAATTTCAGCTAAAATTCTTAGTTCAATTTGTGAATAGTCGGCATCAATTAAAACTTTTCCCGGAGCAGCAACAAAAAATTTTCTCATTTCACTGCCAATGTCTGTTTTAATAGGAATATTTTGCATGTTAGGATCTGTTGAGCTAATTCTACCTGTTCTTGTTTGAGTTTGTTTGAAGCAGGAGTGTATGCGACCATCTTTTTCAATAACTTTAATTAGGCCTTTAACATATGTTGACATCAATTTGGTTAATGTTCTATATTCAATTAGATTTTGAGCAATAGGATGATATTTTACTAATTTTTCAAGCACATCAGAGCTAGTTGAATATCCTGTTTTTGTTTTTTTCCCTTTAGGCAAATTTAATTTTTCAAATAAAACTTTGCCTAGTTCTTTTGTTGAGTTTATATTAAATTCTTCATCAGCATATTTAAATATTTCACTTTTTAATTTGTTAATTTTAGCAGAAAGCATGTCTCCAAACTCTTGTAATGAATTCATATTTATAGCAAAGCCGAGCAGCTCCATATTAGCTAAAACTTCAGATAGAGGTAGTTCAATATCATTAAAAATATAGTTTAAATTTTTTTGATTTACTTCTTTTTCCAGCAAAGAACATAGCTCAATAAAGCAGCCAGGAAAGCTATTTTCACCAAAGTAATAATTGCAAATATTTTGAATGCTATGGTCCTTTTCTAAAACATTAATTAAATATGATGCAATATCACATGAAAAATTTATATTATTAATTTCTAGGCTATTTTGTTTGCAATATTTATATATTTCTTTTGAGTTTGTAGTTTTTTTGCATTTCTTGCTTTTAGATATTATTTCATTAAAAACATCGTTAATATTGGAATCAAATTCAAAAACTTCTTTTTCAGAAAAAATATATAAATTTTCATCCAAGACAAAATATAAAGAAGACAATGACTCAATTTGCTCTTTAACATAGCCTATATTAGGATTTAATATGACATTTTTGCTTGAAAAAGAGTTAATTGGCTTAATTTTTATATTATTATCTTTTATAAATTGATCCAGTATTTTTTTTAATTCAAAATTTTTTAAGAATTCAACAAATTCTTCTGTTTGTGTTGAAAGTCGTTTATAGTCCGCAATATTATTGCTAATAGGAACGTTTGTATATATTTCACCGAGTTCCTTGCTTAGTTTACATAGCTCTAAAGCATCACTTGCACTAAGAAGGTTTTTAACTCGCTTGGTTGCTTCTAGATCAGGAATGTTGCTAAAAATATAATCTATGCTGTGATACTTAGATATTAATGAAAAGGCTGTTTTTTGGCCAATTCCTTTAACCCCAGGTATATTGTCTGATGAATCTCCCATTAAAGCTTTAACTTCTAACAGTTCTTTTGGAGTAACACCATATTCTTCTAAAATTTTCTGTTCGTCGTAGTAAATAGCGTCTTTGTTTGTGGACAAACGGACAAAAACACCGCTTCTTATTAATTGTAGACTATCTCTGTCCCCGGTTGCTATATAGCATTCTATGTTTTGCTGCGAACATAACTTTGAAATTGTTCCAAGGATATCATCTGCTTCAAAGCCTTCTTTCTCGCAAATACATATTCCTAGCAAAGACAGCATTTTTTTAACTTCTGGGAGTTGCAGAGCCAAATCATCAGGCATTTTGTGTCTTGTGGCTTTATATTGATCATATTTTTTATGACGAAAAGTAGGCGCTTTTAAGTCAAATGCAGCAACAACATATTGTGGCTTGATTTCTTTTAACATTTTATCGAGAATATTATAAAAGCCGAAAATGGCATTTGTTGGAAACCCTTTTGAGTTGGTTAGTCCTCTTATGCCATAAAAAGCTCTATTTAATATACTGTTTCCATCGATTGCTAATAGTTTCATATAAAATATAACCTCATTATTAATATTAAATTTTTATAAAATATAAACACCCCATTCACCAACACACACACTGAGTGGTTAGCAAAGGGATGTTATTGGCTTTTGAGTTAATAAATTAACATGTTATCTAGAAGGTGATGGATGTTTTAAAGCGCTTAATAAAATCAACCCAGGAATAAAAGGAAATATTGGTATAATTGAGAATATTAAGGTTATTACAAAATAATCTAAATCGTCTGGGACATATTCCTTAAGAATGCGCCTAAAGCATATTAATTTTATAATTAATATAGCCACAAGTAAGCTCCAAAGAACGTAATCTGGCATTGGTGTATGAAAAAGTTTAGCCGTAAGCACAACAAAAAACAGCGAGTTAACCACTGTTAATATAAACTTAAAGTTGGTTTTTTTGCCTGATTTTTTGTTAATATCATCATAAACTTTTCCAATATTATAAACGTCTAAAATAGGAATCCATGATAGAAAAGCGTATTTAAGCTTTCTGCTTTTTATAAATTTAAAAAACGGTAATGCAGAGAAAACATAAGTTAAAATCATTAAAATGCTAGCGGCTAATATAAATGGAAAAAACATAACAAACACTGCACACAGTGAAGATACATTTCCGCTAAGAGCAGTTGAAAATAAACAGTGCAAACACATATTAACACCTCCCTAACTTAAAGAATTTTCACAAAAATATTAAACCAAAAAAATATTAACTGAATATTAATAATTTGTAAATATATTTTGCCGACCAAAAATATATTTATCGCAGTTTTTGAAAGGATCAGCCATCATAGTCCATGTGCGAGTGCAATTATTTTTATGCGAATTCAATAAATAATATTTAAAGTTGTGTTAATATGAACATTTTTTATATGATAGCTTTATTTCAACTAATTTCAAGTTAAATGGTTTGCTGAGAATCTTTAAGAAAAACAACGCCTATATTTTGCAGTATATTCTTTACGCCAATCTCATAATACAAATATGACTTTGTTGCTGAAATGGAGGCAATAACTCCCAAAAACAGATCAAGAAATTATAAATTAAAGCTTATTTTTAAAATATAAATATTGCTAAATATTCAAAATTACTCTAGCTATTTGCAATCTTAGAAACAGGTTGATTTTGCGAAGCCTTCCAAAGGCACAAGGGTGGGATGAAAGGAACTATCGAAATAGTCAAAAATATTTTGGTTAATAAAAGATAATTTGAATTGTGTGGCGCATATTCTTTAAATATAAGCCCATAGCATTTGAGCTCTGTTTGTGCTATAGAAAAATATAACGATAAGGCCAAAAAATCTTTAAAGGAATTGGAACACTTGGAACAACTATGTTTAAGCAAAACAAGCAGACGAGTGTATCTAATGTGCGACCAAAATTGGACTTTTTGACTTGATTTTTATTGATATCATCATAAACTTTTCCAACAACAACAGATGCAGCAAAAGGAACCCGTGAGAGGAAAGCATTTTTAATATTTCTACTTTTCATGAATCTATAAAAAGCTGAAGAGAAAAAATGTAGGCTAAAATAAGCATGATTATAATTATTGATAAACAGACAAATAACAAAATGCGCCCATTAAAACTCATAAGAAATTCGTCAAAACTTATAAAAAGTTTGTCAAATCCCACAAAAACAACCCTCTTAATATATATTTAACTAATGTTTTACTACCTATTCATTGTCTGTTTCAGAAACAGGCTGATTTTTAGAAGCTTTCAAGAGACATAAGCCTGGAATAAATGGAACTATTGGAATAATTGAAAATATTATTGTTAAAACAAAGTAAGTAGAATTACCTGGGGCGTATTTTTTGAATATAAGATTGAAACATATTAAGTGTAAAACAAAAACTGCTAAACCTAGGCCAAGCTGACCAAACGCATATACAAAAGCTAGTATACTTACTTTGGATAAGAATGGAGCTCCAAGCCAATATACGCAATTTAAAATCAATAAAATAATGCCAAAGTTAGTTTTTTTGCCTTGTTTTTCATTAATATCATCATAAACTTTTCCAACAGCATAAGCTCTTACGATTGGAATCCATGCGAGGAAAGCATTTTCAATATTTCTGTTTAACATGAACCTGTAAAAAGCTAGAGACTGAAAAATATATGCGACAATAGCCATAGCCACCAAAGCTAAAATGAAAAAGAATATGAAAAATGCGAAGCCTACTCCAAGACTTGCAAAAAGAGCTGCAATATTCGCGTCTACACTAACACTCGATTGCATAATAAAACCTCCTAAAAATATAAATCAAATTTTTAATCAAAAGTATTCAAATTAATTTCGATAATACGAAATATACATTTTTTAATGTATTGTAAAATGCGTTAATAAAAATCAATTATTAGAATAAGCGTAATAAAAGCACATAGCGCAATATTTATGATAATCGTCAGTCTAATGGATGATTACAGTTTTTTAAAGACTCAGGTTGATTGGTAGAAATGGATAGAAAAATAATTGAATCAACCAATTTATCGCCAAGCATAAACAAATTTAAAACTAAAATAATGCAGAGCAAAGTTGACAATTTTGGAGCATAATCTTTAAGAATGTTGTGTGCATATATACAATAAAATATGTTAAACAGCAGATTAACTATAATTATAGTGAAAACTATCGCGAGGAAAGGAATAGCTTTATTTTGCAAAAAACTAACCCAAAAGTCAGATGAGGTCGTAGAATATCTTGCAGCACTCAAAATCTCACCCACTGATACAAATAAAATCATACATAACAGCAGAGCTAATATACTATTAAATATAGACAAAATTAATAAAACAATTTTGTTAGATGACTGAACATTTTTATATTTATTAATATCATCACTAACTAGGCCAAACAAGTAGTGTCTTGCAAAAGGGAACCACGCTAAATAAGCATTATCAAAATTTCTGCTTCGAGCTATTTTATACATTCCAAAACTTTTTATGCAATAAGCCACCAAACAATAAACAAAAACAGCTGACAAAATTAATAATATGTAAGTTTCAACTAATGAATTCCAAACGGCTGGCGGAATTTCAGAACTAAAATTTTTAGTATAACAAAAATCTATCATAAAAATCACCTTAAAATTTTATATTGATGGTTGAATATTACTGGTTTTTAATTCATTCAACAGTTCAAAATTAGGAGTATTTCTTCTCATAAAAAAAACTAAAAGCGATGGAACAAATTTCAGCCCCAAAAAGCAATCGCCTGCAATCGCTAACAAAATGTATATAACAAAACGATCTTTGCTATATTCTTTATATATGGAATAAAAGCAAGAAAAATTCAAAACCAGATTTGCAATAATAGATATGGTAAAAACAAGAACACAAGCCAAAATAGCAAAGCCCACTAAAGTTGGAACAAGAGAGAAGTTAGGGCGCGGAATATTAATATCGTAGTTTTGATTGAGAATAGAATTTAAAAATTTTTCATAAAAGTCCGGAAGATAGCACCTTAATAGGACCAATGACAAAGCGCCGCTAGCTATAGCCAAGACATATGAAACCGGAAGCCAAAACTTACCTAAAGTTTTTTTGAAATAATTTTTATTTATGGAATCCGACAAATTACCTAATGCAACTGTTGTATTAATGAATGGAATAAATGCAATAAATTTGTATGACATTTTTCTTTTATGCATCAATGAAAAATAAGATAATGCACTAAAAGTATATTTTAAAATAGCCATCACTACTAGTATTATTATTTGCATGTTCATTTCATATATGTTTGCTACCAAGACCACCTCCAACGGCTTAACACAATCACAATAACATAACTGATATTATAATATATGTTGCTTTTTATGTCAAGAAATATGGAGAAAAATCAACAATCACTAAAATATTGTTACAATGTTCATTCAACATTTTATGCTAAAACAATACAAAAAGGTTACAAAAAGGCAAAAAAGCTTTTTGGCAAAAATAACAGTTTGTTGAATATGATATTTGTCGTTAAGAGCCGTTTTTGTGCAATTATAATACTGTTTTGTTGATATTTACAATCTAAAAACATGTTTTGTTTGTGAAACATTTACAAATTTGGCTCAAAAAAAAATATTGACTTTTTATAAGAATGTGGATATAATGGATACAAAATGGTTACAAATATGTTGCATTAATATTTCAATTGTTTCAAATGAAGTAATAATGTTTCAAATTAATTGTTTTTTTGTTACTATTTTTACACGGAGGAGGAATTTTATGTTACCATATATATTAAAAATCAAGGACATGGGTTTTTTGAAAATGGTGTATAGAGCTTCTATAAGTTTAGTGCTTGTTGCTTCCATTGTTTTGTTTACTGGTTTTATGCGTGCGCGTAAGATAGTAACAATAGTCGATGGAAAAGAAAAAGCACAATTTCTTACGTTAAAAACCGATGTGAATGAAATTTTAAAAAGCAAAGATATTGACATTTTTGATCAAGATTTTTGTGACGTTGAAGATGATGGGCATGATATAAAGATAAACATTAATAGAGCAGTGTGTGTTTATTTAACTGTTGGAACGGAAAGAAGAAGTATTCGAATTAATTCTTTTGCAACCGTAGCTGATGTTCTCAAAGAGAGTGGAGTGGAGCTTGGCGCTGATGATATAGTTAACGTAAATAAGGAAGAAAATGTTTATAATGGAATGGAAATTTGCGTTAATTTAGTGAGATATAGTTTGCGTGAAGAAGTTGTAGAGATTGATTTTAAACATGAAACTGAGAATACTGATGAACTATATGAAGGAGAAACAAGGGTTAAAACTGCTGGACAAAAAGGAGAGCTCAGAAAGAGATATAAAGACAAGTTTATTGATGGAAAGTTGGTTGGAACTAGTGAAGAATATAGTAATGTAACAAAAAATCCGGCTAATGAAATTATATTAAAAGGAACAAAAAAGAAGCAAGTTAAGCCGGCGTCCAAAGCGAATGCTCCTGCAGTATATAGAAAAGTTATTTCTGGAAAAGCAAGTGCATATACTGGTGGAGGATTTACTGCTACGGGCAAAAAAGCTGCACGTGGGTTGGTTGCGGTAGATCCGAGGAAAATTCCTTATGGAACAAAATTATATATTTGTTCGCCTGATGGATATGTTTACGGATATGCTGTTGCAGCCGACTGTGGAGGAATGATGATTAACGGATCTAGGTTAGTTGATTTATATATGAATAGTGAGCAAGAGTGTCAAAGATTTGGTGTGAGAGATGTAAACATATATATACTATAGTTTTAAATGAACGTCATTAAAATGGAAAGGTTCGATTTATGTCGAATCTTTTTGTTGTTCTCAAAATGTTAACACAAAATTCATGTTTAGTTAATATTTTTGCGCTTTAATGTACCATGGACTTGAAAAAAGAGCTTGTTATAAAATAAGAAGGGGGTGTTAAAAATGAAAACGAGAATGTTAACCAAATTAATTTCAGTTGTGTGTGTGTTGGCGCTTACAACGTCGTGTATGGCTATGGCTGTTGGAGCTTCTCCTCCAATAGAGCAAGCGAAACAAACAAATTGGGAAGAAGAGCTTGATGTGGCCTTAGAATTGATAAATGATCTAAAGGGCTTGCGAGAAAGCGGTTATAAACTGGAGGACTGTGAAAGCTTAGTCGATAGGATTGAAGACTTTTTTAAAGGGACAGCTTGTAAAAAAACTGTATCTGAGATGGAGAACAAAGGAGAAAAAATTATTTTGAAAGGTGACATTGAGCTTGCGCTGAAAGAACTTAGGGCAAATAGTATAGAAAAACGCATTCATGGTTTTGGATATGTAGTGGATTATTTGTATGATATATCAGAGATGCTTGCACAACACATTCAATAAATAAAAAGGCTTAACTTAATTTTGGTCTTTTTTGGTATAATGATTTTCAGATCGACAGAAACAAATTGGTAATTTATTGGTACAATTATTTAAAAAGGAGTTATTAAAAATGAAAAGAAAAATGTTAACAAAATTAATTTCAGCTGTGTGTGCTGTAGCGCTTACAACGTCATGCACAGCTATGTCTGTTGGGGCTGTTCCGAAAGGTGAGGCAACAGAACAAATGGCAACAGAGCAAGAAATAAATTGGGAGAAAGAGCTTGAAGATATAAGAGAATTGCTCGATGTTGCAAAAACCGTAAAAAATGCAAATTGTCCTGTTGAGGATTGTCAATCTTTAGCTGATCGGATTTATAATTTTATGGGTAGAGATGAATATAAAGCACTTTTAGAACTTGTACATAGTGTTGATGATAAAATATTGGATGAAGAAGAGGTGAGTAGGCTTAGTCTCGCTCTCATGCCAGAGCTTGCCGTAACAGAGCTTAGGTCGGATAAAGTGCAAGAACGTCGCTATGGTTCGAGCAGGGCAATTGATTATTTTAATTGTATCATAAAAATAATTGAAAATGGTTTGGTTTAAATATAAAAAATTTACGTTTTGTTTTTTAACATTTTTCCTTTATGTTGCTTTTCAGGCAAACAGCAACAAATTGGTAATTTATTGGTACAATTATTTAAAAAGGAGTTATTAGAAATGAAAAGAAACCTTTTAACAAAATTAATTTCGGCTGTGTGTGCTGCAGCGCTTACAACGTCATGCACAGCTATGTCTGTTGGAGCTGTTCCTATACAAATATCACAAACAGATTGGGAACAAGGTTATTCTAGAGCATATGAATTGGTGGGTCGTGCTCATGAAGTAGCCGATCATGATAATCCTTTACACGAATGCGATGCTTTGGCCAGTGATCTTGAAGAGTTTTTTAATGGAGTGATATGCAATGTAGTGATATCTGAGACGAATTATGAAAAACAGGCTGATTTTTTGAATAAGTTTGCTTGTATATTGAATAATATTGGGGAAATCAATTTGGAGCAGCGTTTTTTAGGCGTGGGGTGTGCAATTAATTGCTTGTATGATATTGCAGACTTAATTGAACAACATATGTAGTAAACAACGAAGCAGATAAAGACTCAAATCAAATAGGGTCTTTCTCTGCTATTCATAGAATATTAACACAAAGTTCATTTTCAGCTAATGTTTTTGATGTTTAATTATAGTGCAAGCTTGAAAAATTAGCTTGCTGTAAATTAGAAGGGGCCATAAAAAATGAAAAGAAAAATATTAACAAAATTAATTTCGGTTGTGTGCGCTTTGGCGCTTACAACGTCATGCGTATCTGTGTCTGTTGGGGCTGTTCCGATAGAAACGAAAGCGCAAGTGAATTGGAAAGAAATTCGTAATATAGTAAAGGGACTGCTAGATCGTGCAGAGGCTTTGAAAATGTCTAATGCTTCTGTGGAAGAGTGTAGTAATTTGGCGGACGGTATCGCAAACTTTGCGCAAAGAAAAGAATTCGGTGACATTGTATCCGGAATACAGAATAAGGGGGACTGGATTGCTACTTTGAGTTTCTTTATTATTGTGGATTTTTCGCTTAGAGATGAAGAAGATGTTGCTGTGCGTAAGGTGGGAATAAGAATGGCGACCACTTTTTTGCCTGATATTATAGAACTAATTGAACAACATATGTAGTAAACAACGAAGCAGATAAAGACTCAAATCAAATAGGGTCTTTCTCTGCTGTTCATAGAATATTAACAAAAAGTTCATTTTCAGTTAATGTTTTTGATGTTTAATTGTAGTGCAAGTTTGAAAAATAAGCTTGCTGTAAATTAAAAGGAGTTGTTAAAAATGAAAAGAAAAATGTTAACAAAATTAATTTCGCTTGTGTGTGCTTTGGCGCTTACAACATCATGCGCGGTTATGTCTGTTGGGGCATCTCCGAATAACATAGCAGGCGTATTGATGTATCGTGTACGTGCACTAGAGGCTGGCGATTTTGATATGCTTGCATGCCAAACTTTGGCCAATGAGCTCGAAGCGTTTTTTAATAGCGATTTATGTACTAACGCCGTACTTGGATCTGAATGGGCATATAAATACAGTTTTGCGGAAAATGTCTCTTTTGTGTTGAATCATCTTAGATCGAATAATTGGGCAGATCGGCAGGCAGGTGCTGGTCAAGCAATTGATAATTTAGGTACTATTGCAGAGGTAATTTATCCAAACATACATTAAAATATAAAAAGGCTCGATTTAAATTGGGTATTTTTGTTGTTTACAAAATATTAACAAAAAATTCATTTCAAATTAATATTTTTACTGTTTAATCTGAAAAATTAGCTTGCTGTAAGTTATTATAAATTAAAAAGGAAAGGAGTTATTAAAAATGAAAAGAAAAATGTTAACAAAATTAATTTCGGCTGTGTGTGCTTTGGCGCTTACAACATCATGTGCGGCTATGTCTGTTGGAGCTGTTCCACCAAAAGGGCAAACAGAACAAACAGCAATAGATTGGAAACAAGAGATAGTCTATTTAAATAACCTGATATATACAGCGGAGCAGGTAAAAAATAATGGTTATACTGCGGATGAGTGTAGTGATTTAGTCAATGACAGTATAAATTTTTTGAATGGGGCAGCATGTAATAAAATTACAGAAGATATAGAAAACATAGAAGGCCTATACGACAGAGAAGATACACTGACGTCTATACGCTGTCCCCTTGGTGTATATAACATAGCGCTTAAGTCGAATAAATTACAAATGCGCAAGCTGGGCGTTAATGGACTGATTAATATTTCATCTGCAATTATAAAGTTAATTGAAAACAATTACTTACAAAATTAAAATATAAAAAGGCTCGATTTAAATTGGGTATTTTTGTTGTTTACAAAATATTAACAAAAAATTCATTTCAAATTAATATTTTTACTGTTTAATCGGAGTCATAAAAAATGAAAAGAAAAATGTTAACAAAATTAATTTCGGCTGTGTGTGCTGCAGCGCTTACAACATCATGCTCGGCTATGTCTGTTGGGGCTGTTCCTATAGCAGCAATATCACAAGCAGATTGGGAACAAGGTTATGCTATAGCATATGCATTGTCGGAGCGTGCAGAAGAAGTGGGTGGTTTGGGCTACGATGTTGACGATTGTACTAATTTGGCTGATGAAATTGAAGAGTTTTTGAATGGAACGGCATATACCGCTCTGCTTTCTGAGATATCTGAAAACACAAAGGCTGATTTTTTGAGAGAGT
>CADASU010000007.1 GCA_902790675.1 Oscillospiraceae bacterium
AAACAGCAAAATTATAAAAATCGATGCGTCACATATCTTTCCGGAAAAGATATATCCTATCATGTTATTAGCAAAGTCTTCTGCACATTCTGGTTTTTTAAATATAATGCCTTGCACAATTAATATGCTTATTCCAGCAATAGAGTAAAGCAAAATTTTGAAAATCTTTTTTTCTTTTAATAACAGTAATGGGACAAAAATAAACAATGCAAATAATTTCATTGTAATAGCTAAAGCGAAAAACAATATGAATTTCTTTTTATCATCTTTTATATAATATAGTAATCCAAGTAATGTAAAAAAAACAGAAATAATATCATACTGCGATTGAATTAACAACGGAAAAATAACAAAGCACGATGATAAAAAATAGAATACACACCATTTGGCTTTTCCATCATCAATTTTTATATTTCTACATATTTTATAGATTATAAATGCTGATCCAACTAAAAATGGTATCAATATACATTTTCCATATGCAAGTAATAATTTTGAGCTTCCCGGGTCTATTCCAAAAAAATGTTTTATAATATATAAAGGTAAATTCCATATTGCAAAAATTGCATAAACAGGGAATGGATAGATAGCTGTTCCGTTCATATCATAATAATAATTAGTTATACTACCATTAAATAAAGATTCCCATAATCCTACACCATGGCTTGTTGTTAAAATAATATCCCCGTAAAGATAAGAGAAAAATGCAACAAACGATACAATAGCTAGAATAACCCACTCGAATTTATATATTTTTTCATTGCTCCAAAAATTTTTTATACTTTCAACGTGCTTATTTTTTAACATCTAATCTGTTCCTCCTAAAAATTAATTCTCTTGTCTTCTACTACCAAAGGTCTTTTCATCACTCTTGTGTTTATAGCCATAATGTATTCTCCTATTAGACCTATAAAGAATAATTGTACTGCCCCAAAGAAAAATACACCAATCAAGATCGGAACAGTTCCGGCTGAAAAATTATCCCAAAAAAGTAGTTTTAATATCAAATATATAATTCCAATTATTAAACTTACAAAGCCTATAAATACTCCTAAAAACGTAGCAATCCTCAAGCCTATCTTAGTATATGATGTAAAAGATAACATAGCAGCATCATATAAAGTATAAAAATTATTTTTTGTTTTGCCCGCTTTTCTTTTTTGCTGTTCATAAATAATATCTTTTCTAGCAAAGCCTAATTCAGCTACTATGCCACGAATAAAAGGTGTTGGATCATCAAGTTTTCTCAAAACTTCAATAAAAGATCTGTCATAAAGTGCAAATCCAGTAAAATGTTCTATTTGTTCAACATCACTCATCTTTTTTATAATCTTATAATAGCACGTTCTAATAAATCTCATGATTTTATTTTCTTTACTGGAAGCTTTTATTCCACAAACAATCATATATCCTTTTTCCCATTCACTAACAAATTTAGGAATCATCTCAACAGGATCTTGGAAATCTGCACACATCAAAATAACACAATCTCCACTAACTTGAAGCATTCCGTGGTATGGAGAATTAAATTGTCCGAAATTTTTCGCATTAAATATTGCCTTGATTTTTTGATTTTTAGAACATAGTCCTTCAATTATATTCCTTGTTTTATCTTTAGAACAATTGTCTATAAATACAAGTTCATAATCGTAATTTGATAATTTATCTAACTGTTCTAAAATAGCAGCACTTATAGCTTCCACATTTTCTTCTTCATTATAACATGGAACTAAGACACTAATTTTCTTCATTTTTTTCAATCCTTAACCTTAAAAGTCTTATTATTTATATTTGACCATCTATAAAATCCAATATATCATTTGGAGAATGAGCAACAAATGAAACTGCTTTCTCTTTTGATAAAGTTTTTATTTCACCCTGTCCCCAAGTAACTAAGATACAATCAACTTTAGCATTTTCAGCAGTTTTTACATCTGTAAGCCCATCTCCTATAAAAACAGCTTCATCCTTATCGACATCATTGGCAAACATAAGTTCTTCAATAGAAGTAGGATCTGGTTTTGATGGTCTTTCATCGCAATACCCTAATATGCTCAAAAAGTCAATTTTAGGAAATAAATTTTCCACTAACTGTTCTGTTAAAATCTGAGCTTTATTGGTACTTATAGCAATTAAAATATTGTTTTCATTTAGACTCTTTAATACTTCTACTATACCTTCAAAAGGTTTTGTGGAAGGCTTTTCGTCCTCAGCATATATTTCTTTATATTTTTCTTTTAATTTGGATATGTTTTCTTCAGTTCTATCTTTAGGATTTAAAAGTTTTGAAAATATAATTTCTAAATTCCCACCCACAACTTTACCATATTGATCTAGTGGATAAGGATCAAACCCAAAAAACTCTAAAGCTTTATTAAAACAACGTCCTGCATCCGTTATTGTATCGACTAAAGTACCATCAAAATCAAAAAAAGCTATTTTTTTTCTAGAACCTATACTATTTGCTTTTTTCACTAATCAAGCGCTCCTTTAATATTTCGAGTCTAGATTTATCTTCGTTTGCCATTCTATCATAAAAATCGCACTTATTTTGTATATAAAGCATTTCAAACTCTAACGCTTTTAAAATACCCGCTCTTAACATTTTTTCGTCAGTTGTATGGTTAAATACTACTTTTCTGGTCTCAAACCTTTTAGCATATCCTGTCATATTTTTTATAAAGTCTATAGAATTTACGGAAATATTTCCACCAAATCCAACTGTTAGATTATATTCTTTCGCTTTAGTTGCAAAATATTTAGCAGATTCTAAAACCTCATCACAATTGACTTGAGATTTTTCTAATCCTATTGATGCAGAAAAATCGCTTCTACCAATTGAAATGGTATTCAAAAATCCTTTTCCCATCTCTAAAATCTCATCAAAATTTTCTTTGCAAGTTTTTGTCTCAGCGTTTATTATCCACTCTACAGTATTGATCTCATCACCATAAACCTTTTTAGCCGCACCAACAAATTTTTTCATCGCGAATGGAGTTTCAATCATAGGAGCCATTATTCCGCTAGCTCCAAGTAATCTGCATTGGTCAAGATCTCTAACTGCCTCGCAACCACCAATTTTTATAAATAAATCCATATCTGCTCTAAAAACGATTTCATTTAACTTAACAAGCTCATCAGTTCTTGAACCTTCAGCTTCAAATTCCGCTTTTACAACTCGAACATTATATTCATTTTTAAGTTCTCTTAAAACATCCAGCATTCTTTTCTCAACATTGTTCATAATTACACACTCCTATAATTTTAAATTTTTATTTTGCGCATATTCTTCTGCATCCAAAAACGGATACATATCATCTATTGCAGGTGAGACAATTTTCCCACTCGGCAAAACTTTTGAAGATAATTTTGGTTCAAAAAATTGTGTAGGATCTAACACAGCTTCACACATCACAGGCCCTTCTGCATTTAAAACTTTATTTATAATATCCTTTGCACTATCTACGTTATCGATTCTAAAATACTTTACATTATAACATTTTGCGATATTTTCGCATTTTGGAAAACTTATTCCATTACTTTTAGAAACTCCAACCAAATCATGCTCTGGAAATATATTTGACTGGGTTTGCCTTATGGAATGATATCCATCGTTATTTAAGTAAAAAAGCTTTATATTTAAGTTATTGTGAACCATAGTTTGCATTTCTTGCAGATTCATTTGAAAACTTCCATCTCCATCAATGCAAACTACTCTTTTTCCTTTCTTCTGAACGGCAACACCTATAGCTGCAGGGAAACCATATCCCATGCTCGCTGCCCCAGAGTTTGTAAATAATCTTTGCCTTTTTTTTATTATCGCACTTTGAAATCCTATCACGCATGCACTACCATTTCCGCAGACGATGGTTTCATTTTCTGGAAGTTCTTTAAAAAGCACATTCATAAAAGCATAAGGATTAACAGGTGATTTCTTTTCATAGTATTGTGGCAAACAAGCAGGATACTTTGAATCAGTTTTTCTACACCACTTTAGCCACTTTTCATGCTGTAAATTTTGATTATTAAATTCACAATCAAGTAACTTTTTAATGACATCTTTTACGTCAGCATGAATTGGTAAGTCTATCGATAGCGTAGGCTTTTTAAGTTCCGATTTATCGATATCCACCATAATTTTATAAGCATCTGGTGCAAAATCTTTATAATTGTAAGTAACTTGACGTATACTGAGTCTACACCCTAGTGAAATTAATAAATCACTATTTTGTACAACAAAATTGCCTCCACGTGTTCCCATATTTCCAGGCCGTCCGCAAAAACACGGATGTTCATTTGGAATTACATCGTGACCATTCCAAGGAGTTACAACTGGAATCTTTAACTTATCTGCAAGTTTTATGAAACCATCATAAGCTCCAGAAAGTCTTATCCCTGTCCCTGCTATGATTACTGGTCTTTTAGCTTTATTTATATGATTAATAATTTCTAAAATATCTTTATCTGAAACTTTAGGAGGAATTTCCTCACTGCATTCACTATTATCAAAATGTATAAGATCTTCTGTTTCAATAGTAGCTCCTTGCACATCAAGTGGAATATCTAGCCAAACAGGGCCAAATCTTCCGTGCGTAGCTAAAAACATTGCTTTTTCAAGGTGATAAGCAATTTTATTTTCATCGGTGACCATAACTGCATATTTAGTCATAGGTTTTACTGATCTTACAATATTATATTCTTGATCGCCAAGTTGCCTTAATGGTAAATCTGTTATCCAAGTGGTAGTTTCTCTTTTTACTTGTCCTGATAAAATAAACATTGGGATCGAGTCTAAATATCCACCTAGTACTCCCGTTATTGCATTTGTTCCACCAGGTCCGCTGGTTACACAAACTGCTGCAATTTTTCCAGAATATCTTGCATATCCTTCAGCTGCTATAGCACAAGCTTGTTCATGGTGATTAAAAGTACAATACAATTTTTTGTGGTGCCCCAATGCGTCGTTTAAATGCATAGCTCCTCCACCTGTTACCATAAAAACATCTTCTATTCCATTGTCAGATAAAAAATTGGCTATATAATCTGCTACTCTTATTTTCATCTTAAATAATCACCTCTATATTTTAATATTTATCTTATACCTTTTTTACATTCTAAAATTACCCATTATTCAGTAAAACTTTTTATAGTCCTTTCAAATCCACTTTCAATGCCATAGTTACATTTCCAACCTAAGTTTAATAATTTATCTATACTTAATTGGCTGTGCTCTTTATGGACATTTTCAATATAAGAATTATTTAATGTTCTTTCTTGAGTTATAACATTTAAATTATATTTTTTAGATAAAAGCTCAGCTAAATTTCTTATTGAAATCCTGCACTCTGGAGTTCCTGACACATTATAAGCTCCTTCTCCATCTAACAATATTTTAAAATAAGCTCTAGTAGCATCAGATATATAACAAAAATTTCTAATAGCACTACCGTCACTTTTTAATACTATATCTTCTTTTTTTACAATATTTGAAATAAATTGTGAAAACACTCTGGAGTCATTTATTAAATCTAAGGTAGGTCCGTAAGTGTGAGAAGGTCTAACGACTTTAGTATTTATACCGTATTGGTGTCTATAGCATGCACATAAAGTTTCCCCTAATCTTTTACTCTCGGCATAACAACTTCTAAAATGCATTGGATCTAAATATCCAGAGTCACTTTCTAAAATTAAAGGTTTAGTTATTGCTCCATAAATTTCTCCACTGCTAAAAAATAAATATGCAGAAACATTTTTTTCTTTTGCAAGCTCCAAAGTGTTTATTGTACCCAATACATTTGGTTTAATGACACCTACAGGATCTATCCCATAATACTGAGAACTTGCTTTACTTGCAGCATGAATTATATAATCTAAATTTTCGGAAGAAAAACTATCTAATTCTTTATTGATGTCTTGATTAATTATCTTAAAGTAATCTTTTTCACAAAATTTACCAAATCTATTTCTAAAATTATCTAAGCTGCGCCCCAAAGCATAAATTTTGATATTATAATTTTCAAACTCATTTAAATATATCAACATCCATGTCATGTAAGATGCCAACATCCCATAAGCTCCAGTTATTAAAAAACTTTTATTCCTAAAATTTTCCCATTTTATAATTTTATCATCGAAGATTTCCTTCAAATCTTCTAAAATGATTTTATTCAAAAAAAATCTCACCCTTCAACTTATCATTTAAATGCCCAAAATTTATTCATAAAAAAATTTAATGGTATCGTAACAATCATCGATAAAATCGGCACTAATATGACTGATATGCATATTATATTTACAAATAAAAAAGATAAAAAGATCGAAAGTAGCCAAGTTGACCCATAACAAATATATGATTTAAAAAGAGGCCATAAATGTCCACTATTAGTTTTTTTAAAGACATACTTATTATTCCAGTAATATGAATTCAAAACACTAATTAAAAAACCTACTAGTGATGCTAAAAATACTAACAAGCCTTCATTTGCCTCAGAGCCCTTATTATGAAATAAAAAAATTATCCCATAAGTTATGCCCATAGATATTACCGTGTTGGAAATACCAACTATCCCAAATTTTATAAATTGATTTAAAATATCAAATAATTTATTTTTCATTTAACTGCCTCTATAATCACTTTTGCAATGTAATCAATCTTTTGATCTGTCATGCCTGGATAAACTCCAACCCAAAAACTGTTATTCATTATTCTATCTGTATTTTTTAAGTCTCCAACAACTCTAAATCCCTTTTTATTTTGCCTCATTTGATCAAAACATGGATGCTTTATTAAGTTACCGGCAAAAAGCATTCTAGTTTGAATTTCTTTGCTTTCTATGTATTTTACAACTTTGTTCCTATCAACACCATCTTTACAAGTCATCAAAAATCCAAACCAGCTTGGAGACGAATTTTCATTCGCAACCGGTAAAATTAATTTGTCAGAAACACAAGCTAATAAAGATTTTAATCTTTCGAAATTATGTTTGCGCTTTTCAATAAAACTTGGTAACTTTTCAAGTTGCGCACAACCAACAGCAGCTTGCATATCCGTAGCTTTCAAATTATATCCAAAATGAGAATAAACATATTTATGATCATATCCTAGTGGCAACTGGCCATATTGTCTATCAAACCTATGCTTACAGACATTGTCCATTCCCGATGGGCACACACAATCTCTTCCCCAATCACGCATGGATTTCACTATCTTTGCTAAAATCGGATTATCAGTATAAACTGCACCGCCTTCACCCATTGTCATGTGATGTGGTGGATAAAAACTTGAAGTGCTAATATCTCCAATTGTCCCAGTATATTTTTCTTCTCCGTCAATGGTATACTTTGAACCTAATGCATCACAATTATCTTCTATGAGCCACAGATTATTTTTAGTGCAAAAATCTTTTACTGTTTTTAAATCAAATGGATTTCCCAATGTATGTGCAATCATTACTGCTTTTGTTTTTTCGGATAAAGCTTTATTTAATAGTTCAGTATCGATGTTGTATTGAGGTATTGTCAAGTCAACAAAAACCGGAACTGCTCCATATTGTATAATCGGAGTTACTGTAGTTGGGAATCCTGCAGCTACCGTTATAACTTCATCTCCAGGTAAAATTTGGCGTTCTTTTAAAAGAGGAGAAGTTAAACCCATAAACGCCAAAAGATTAGCAGACGAACCTGAATTTACTAAAGCACAAAACTTTGTATTCAGAAACGTTGCTAATTTACTTTCAAATTTTTCTGTATATCTTCCGGAAGTCAACCAAAACTCTAAAGAACTATCTACTAAATTCACAAGTTCCTTTTCGTCATATACTCTCGATGCATATGGAATCTTATCGCCCAATTTATACTCAGATTTTTTATGATATCTATCATAATATTCCTTTACTAAATCTAAAATCTTGTTTCTAGCATTTTGCTCAGTCATATTTTCAAACATTTAAATTTCGTCCTTCCGTAAGGTTTTATAATAAAGAATGTTAATGAAGTTCTATTAATTTTTTAAGAATTTCTGCATAAATTCCGATATTTGATCTTGCATTAATAATTCTATATTTTCATTATCAAAATAAGCTTTTGTCCATTCGACCGTTTTTTCTATCGCTTTTTCAATATGCCAGGTTGGTTTCCAATTAAATTTACTCTTTAATTTCGAACAATCTAACTTTAAAAAGTTCGCTTCATGAGGTCCATTGTCACCTTTATGAACCCAAGAGGCTCCTTGTACCCATTTTTCACAAAATAAATTTACTAAACCTTCAGTAGTTAAGCAATCACAATTATCAGGCCCAATATTATAGTACCCTGCAAAATTTTTATTTTCATGCTGTTTTTGCGCAATCATCAAATAAGCAAAAAGTGGATCTAAAACATGTTGATAAGGTCTTGTCGATAAAGGATTTCTAACTACTATTTCCTCATGAGATTTTACAGCACGGACGCAATCTGGGATTATCCTATCTTGAGAAAAGTCGCCGCCACCAATAACATTGCCGGCTCTTGCAGTAGAAATAGTAACACGTCCATCCGCAAAAAATGATGACTTATAACTATGCGTTACAAGTTCTGAGCATGACTTTGAATTGGAATACGGGTCAAAACCATCAAGTGGTTCATTTTCCCTGTAACCCCATTCCCATTCATTGTTTTTATATACTTTATCAGTTGTTACGTTTAAAAAAGATTTTACGCTTTTAGAATTTCTTATGCATTCTAAAATATTCACTGTTCCTAAAACGTTAGTTTCATAAGTATAAACAGGATTTTTATAACTTTCGCGTACAAGGGGTTGGGCTGCCAAATGAAAAACAATTTCTGGTTTTGCTTTTTCAAAAGCAACTTCTAATTTTGATAAATCTCTTATATCTCCAATTACAGAGTTTATGTTTTTTTCAATATTAGCGATATTAAAAAGGTTTGGCTCTGTTTGCGGCTCTAAAGAATATCCTGTAACGTTAGCTCCAAACATTTTCAAAATCATACATAACCACGAGCCTTTAAAGCCACTATGGCCCGTTACAAATACATTTTTGCCCTTATAAAATTCTGAAAGTGAAGATTGAACGCTTGTTTTTACCATATTTTCCACGGCGCGTCTCCTTTAGTCCACATTTCTTCCAATTGTTGTTTATCACGTTGAGTATCCATACACTTCCAAAAACCGTTGTGGCTATAAGCTTTCAATTCGCCTTTTGCTGCGAGTGTTTGCAAAGGTTTTTGTTCAAATACAGTTTTGTCGCCATCGATAAATTCAAAAATTTTCGGATTGCAAACCATAAATCCACCGTTTATGACGCAACCGTCTTCCACATTTTTTTCTCTGAAAGAATTTATACTATTATTTTCATCTATATCTAAAATACCAAATTGTTGGCCTACATTCACAGCAGTTAACGTAGCTATTTTCCCGTGAGATTCATGAAATTTTACTAATTTTTTTATGTTCACATCACTTACTCCGTCCCCATATGTAAGCATAAATGGTTTATTTTCTACGTATTTTTGGATTCTTTTAATTCTTCCGCCAGTCATTGTGTTAAGTCCAGTATCAACTAATGTTACTTTCCATGATTCAGAAAAACTACTATGAACTGTCATTTTATTTTTATTTGAAAAATCAAAAGTTACATCGCTTGTATGTAAATAATAATTCGCAAAGTATTCTTTTATCATATGTGCTTTATAGCCGCAACAGATTACGAAATCATTATAACCGTATTTTGAATATATTTTCATTATATGCCACAAAATTGGTTTTCCACCGATTTCAATCATAGGTTTAGGTCTTAAATGACTTTCTTCAGATATGCGAGTACCAAATCCTCCTGCTAATAAAACAACCTTCATAATAAAACCTCAACTTAACGTATTATTTTTTATAATGTTTTATAATGTTATATTAAAAATTTAATTTTGTCAATAAAAAATTAAAAACATGCTAAATCACTTACAATTAATAATGAGAATAAAATTTTGCTATAAGTATGGATAGCAAATTGTCATAAAAAAACAGGTTACCCCAAAAAATAAATAATCTAAAGTAAACGTTGCTTTTGTATCGGAATCATCTTTATAGAATGTGATTTATGATTTCGCGAAAACCGTATAACAGAGTCATTCTCAATGTATGTAGCCACTTAACAAATAATATATACCTTTATGTAGAAGTTAAGTATGGTAACTTGTTTGGAAGCCTAATTAAAAAACAGGAGTTGAAATAAATGGTCGAGGTGACAGGACTTGAACCTGCGACCTCTGCGTCCCGAACGCAGCGCTCTACCAAACTGAGCCACACCTCGTTAAATTTTAAAACACAACACGCTAATTATATAATAAAATTATGTCAAATGTCAATATTGTTTAAATTAGAAAGTGCCCAAGAAGAGGAGTTAAATAAAGGAAGAAAGGGAAAGCAAGACCTTAATCGAAGGAAAATTAAATTTAGCAATAGCAAATCTGTTAAAGGCAAAGACGAAAACTTTAAACATAGATATCATGGTTTCCAAAGGGCCTAAAAAGCACATAAAGCGTCGACGTAGAGCAGGAATATAATGCCTCTAAGGCTAGAATTAACGCCTTAAACGATAAAAGTTTGACTTTTGTTTTTCAATGAAATATGGAAGCTTCCATAACAAGTTTCTGAATGGGCGGGATAGAAGTTAGAGTAGTATTGGAAAGCTTTAGTAGAGCTATCAACTAATTGCTGTTTTTTCTCTCCATAAACGAATAAAGCTAATCCGTTTCAATTATTTTTGCTTATACCCAATACTCTTCCTTCTGCTATTTCAATATTTACTTTCATATACAGTTTTATTGCCTGTTCCCTGCGTTTATTTGGCTGGTTTTTTTCCACAATTTTTACATATCATTTTTTTGTTATATTATATATTTCCTTCTTGATCACTCCCCTATAATTTTTTATCTTGACAACTCTCATTATTTACTATATAATTTACATGTTGTTTTTATTGACGTGCTCGGGGCGTAGCTCAGTTTGGTAGAGTGCTTGGTTTGGGACCAAGATGCCGCAGGTTCAAGTCCTGTCGCCCCGACCAGTATTTGATAGTTCATGGCTAATTTTTGTCATGAGCTTTTTTATGTAAAATACCCTATGGCTTGGAAAAAAACATAAATCATGGGGTATTTTTTATCGATTATAAAATAAATTACCTGGTAATAAGAACGTATATGGTGCGGTAATAACAGCAAATGCTAAGGAAGATAACAATCTTTGCTTTTTAGTAAGCCCTGATTTTCTGAAAGCAATAAAATAATCAAACAAAAAAATAGCTATTGATGACACTGCTATCGCCATTACGATATAAATATAACTATATATATTAAGCTCACCTGGATGATTAGTAATATTATTTAAGCCTTCCATAATCATGTACTCTAAGCTGTTTGTATCATCACGAGAAATTATATAAGGGTAACCAAAGCTTGCCCCTATAAATAAAAATAAAGCGCCAATGATGTCTCCTATGTAACCAAAAATCCATATTTTCCATATGCTTTTTTTATAAAAAGTAAAATCTATTTTCTTATGAATAAATTTTGATAAAACCAATAAGACAATTGAATCGATTATAAAATTTAAGCCCATAAAAATAGTAGAAATTACAGGTATTATTGTCACCAACATATATGGCGGAAAAAGAATATTATATAGCTTTGTTTCATGTTTCACACATACATCCTCCTTTTCTATTTTTTTATTATTTGTTATAGTATCATATCATCTCTATTAAAGCAATGTCGTTTATCAAATTCATAGCTCACCAAATCATTAGTCAAAAAACTAGTCTATAATAAAATTTCATACATAAAAAGATCAATTCTTTAAAATAGAACTGATCTTTTTTGTTTTAATTTATTAAATCTTTTATGACTTCTCCTGCTATTATAAGTCCAACAACAGGCGGAACAAACGATGTGCTTCCGGGGGGTTGTCTATGATTTTTGCGCGTTACCTGGTCGTTTAATTCAAAAATATCATTAGCCTTGTTATCACATTTAGGAACAAGTGGCTTTTCTTTAGAATAAACCACCTTTAACCTTTCTATCCCTCGCCTCTTTAGCTCACGTCTCATAACTTTAGCTAAAGGACAAACTGATGTTTGATATATATCCGCAACTTCGAATAAAGTAGGATCTATCTTGTTTCCGGCGCCCATAGAACTTATTATTTTGGTTTTGGCCAAATTAGCTTGTTCAACCAGTTTAATTTTACCGGTAACCGTATCTATTGCATCCACAACATAGTCATACTTAGAAAAATCAAATAAATTCGACGTTTCATTGTCAAAGAAAACCTTATGTGTTTCAACTTCGGCTTCAGGATTAATTTCTAAAATCCTCTGTTTAGCAATGTCTACCTTATATTGTCCAACCGTTTTTGTTGTTGCATAAATTTGACGATTTATATTTGAGAAGCACACCGCATCACTATCTATTAAATCTAATTTTCCAACACCAGAACGCACTAAAGCTTCAACAACATATCCTCCAACACCGCCCAAACCAAAAACTGCAACTTTCAAATTGGCTAACTTTTCAACAGCTTGCTTGCCAAAAATAAGCTCTGTTCTAGCAAATCTATTACTGCTCATCCTTTTTCCTTTCAGCTATATTTGTTTTAACTTTTTTAACATAATCATGTTTCACAAATAGTTCCTCCCCCAACAACAACATCTCCATCATATAAAACAACAGCTTGTCCTTTTGTTATTGCACGCTGCGGCTCATCAAATTCAACTTTTAATATATCTGAATCAATTTGTTTTGCCGTTGCCCACTGTTCCTTTTGTCTATATCTAACTTTTGCTTTTAATCTGGTTTCTTTAAATAAATTATCAACTGCAATAAGATTTATATCCTTAGCTATGAGTTTCTTAGTATATATTCCTTCGTGAGTTGTTAAAACAACAGTGTTACTCGCAGGATCTACTTTACAAACATACATAGGCTGCTTTAATGAAAGTCCTAGTCCCTTTCTTTGCCCGATAGTATAGTGAATAATTCCCTTATGAGTTCCCAAAACATTTCCGTTGGCATCAACAAATTTACCTGGCAAATATCTTTTTTTCGTATAATTTTCAATAAAGTCTGCATAATTTTTATCTTTAACAAAACAAATGTCCTGACTATCGTGTTTTTGAGCATTAACAAATCCGTATTTTTGCGCAATATCTCTTACTTCGATTTTTGTCATCTTTCCTAACGGAAACAAAGTATGCCTAAGTTGATCTTGCGTTAAAGAATATAAAACATAGCTTTGATCTTTAGAGCAATCAACAGCTTTTTTTAAAATCCAGCGCCCTCTAGCTTCACTATATTCAATCTGAGCATAATGTCCAGTTGCAATAAAATTATAGTCTAATTCTTTTGCTCTTTGAAACAACTTATCAAATTTTAAATATCTATTACAGTCAATGCAAGGATTTGGAGTCATACCATTTTCATACGAATATATAAACTTGTTGATAACCGTTTCTTCAAACTTAGACGAAAAATTAAAAACATAATATTTCATTCCCAATTTATATGCAATATTTCTGGCATCTTCAACATCATCTAAAGAACAACAGGTATTTTTCTGACAAACACCCACATCATCATTACTAAACAATTTCATAGTAACACCAATGCAATCATATCCCTGCCTCGTTAATATTAAAGCAGCAACACTCGAATCTACCCCACCGCTCATTGCAACTATTGTTTTTTTATTCATAACCTACCCCATTTTAATATCTACATTATTTTAACCAACTAAAAACTTTATTTCGCTAAAGAATTCCCGAACCATGTTGTTTAATAAATACAAATTATTCATACCTGCCACAAGCCCGCTAGCATTATTGATATTATTGTTCCTTGCTATTTGCAAAGCCCTAGCCATATGAAAATTATTGGTTACAATCCCAACCGACGCCCCACTGTCTATATATTTAAGGCTATTTTTTATATTTTGTTCTGTATTTTGAGACTCAGTTTCCATAATAATTCTAGATTCATCAACACCTTGCTCTTTAAGATATTTTTTCATTCCAACTGCTTCTGCAAATGGCTCATTATGGCCTTGTCCTCCACAAACTATGCACTTCGTTTTTTCATTCTCATTAAGATATTTTAAAGCCCTATCTAACCTATATTTAAGAATTGAACTAGGTCCGTTTTCATAAACCTGCGCACCTAAAACTATGATATAATCTAAATTAGCTTGCTCTTTAGCCAAAAAACCACTAATAATAAATCCTTCAATAACAGCAAACACTGTACAAAAGACAACTAAACCAATTATAATTATACGCTGAAAAATTATTGAAAATTTGCTCCACAAATTAAACACAATACTTATATCACAAACAACAAAAATGAGTCCAATCAATATCCAAACTACAAAGAATCCTGTACCAGAACCAACACGCCTAATAATTTCACTATATATAAAACAAAAAATTGCCAAAACACTGTATATTAAAATAAATATTATTTTTTCCACATAAAAATCTCCTTCAATTACTCCAAAACCAATTTTATTACATCTAAAAAGCTATCTTTTTGCACTTTAACCGATAAATATGGCTTTTCACCAACATTTAACGAAGCTCTTCCTTTTAACTTATCAACTATATCTGCCATTTTTTCAATTTCTAACTTTGCAGGATAAAATTTTAAAGCCACTCCATCAGCAATAATCTCGTTAAAACCAAGCTTTGCCGCTTTTGAACGTAAAATCGCAACATCCATTAATCCAATAACAGATTTAGCTGGTTCTCCAAAACGATCTATTAATTCGTCTATTAAGTCAATTTTATCTTCTTCGTTTTCAAGTGCAGCAATTTTTCTGTATATTTCCAGCCTTTGAGATATATTAGATATATATTTTTCAGGTATATGGGCACTAATGGGTATATCAATTGCACAATCTACAAACTCTTTTTCCGGCTTTTTCCCTTGAGCCTCGCAAACCGCCTCATTTAAAATTCTAATATACATATCATATCCAACAGTCTCCATCTGACCATGCTGCCGCTCTCCTAATAAACTTCCTGCTCCCCTTATTTCTAAATCTCTAAGAGCAATTCTAAAACCAGATCCAAACCTAGTAAACTCTCTAATAGCCGATAGTCTTTTAGTTGCAATCTCCGATAAAACCTTTCCTCGATTAAAAGTAAAATATGCAAATGCTCTGCGCTTAGCCCTGCCTATTCTGCCCCTCAGCTGATATAGCTGCGAAAGACCCATATAATCCGCATGCTCAACAATCATCGTGTTAGCATTGGCTATATCTACTCCTGTTTCAATTATTGTTGTGCATATTAAAATATCTATGTCATGGTTTAAAACCTGCTCCCAGACTAATGATAACTCTTTTTCTCCCATTTGTCCATGAGCAACACCTATTTTTGCATCGGGCACTAACCTTTGAATTTTCGTTTTGCAATGTGTAATAGTGCTTATTCTATTATGTATATAATAAACTTGACCATTTCGTCTTAATTCCTTTCTAATTGCCTCGGCAATAACCAACGGCTCATATTCCATAACATAAGTTTGAATGGGTTGTCTGTCTTGAGGCGGCTCCTCCAAAACACTCATATCTCTTATTCCAGACATCGCCATATTTAAAGTTCTCGGTATTGGTGTTGCAGAAAGAGATAATATATCTATTCCATTGAAGAGCTGCTTAAACTTTTCCTTCTGTGAAACCCCAAATCGCTGCTCCTCATCAATAATAGCCAGCCCCAAATCTTTAAACTCAATATCTTTTTGAACCAGCCTATGAGTTCCAACAATAATATCAACACTGCCTATTTTTAACTTATTAATTATATCTTTTTGCTGTTTAGATGTTTTAAACCTAGAAAGCAGCTCAACATTAACAGGAAAATCTCCCAATCTTTCAATCAACGTTCTATAGTGCTGCCATGCCAAAATTGTTGTTGGGCAAAGAAACGCACATTGTTTTCCGTCTAAAACACATTTAAACGCAGCTCTAAGCGCAACTTCTGTTTTTCCAAAGCCAACATCTCCACAAAGTAGTCTGTCCATTGGTTTTGTAGACTCCATGTCATGTTTTATATCTTCAATCGCCGTCAATTGATCCTGCGTTTCTTCATATTCAAAATGTCTCTCAAAATTAACCATCCAATCGCCATCAGGAGAAAATGCAAATCCTTTTGTGTTTTGTCTCTTAGCATATAGCTCTATTAATTCCTTGGCCATTTGTTTGGCTTCTTTTTTAACTCGCCTCTTTGTCCTTTTCCAGTCATCTGTTCCCAGCTTATTTAACTTAACTCTGCCTTCATCTGACCCCATATATTTTGAAACCAAATCTAACTGCGTTACTGGAACATATAAAACATTGGTTCCTGCATATTTAATTTTAATATAATCCTTTTCAATATCTCTTACAGAAATTTTTTCAATTCCCTCAAAGCTCCCTATTCCATAAGAAACATGAACAACCAAGTCTCCAATGTTCAAATCGGAAAGCGACCGAATTTGACCTTTCAAAGATTTTTTCCTGTTTCCAGAATCTCTATATTTAAACTTATTAACCGATATAACCGCAAATTTTGCATCCGGATATTCAAAGCCAGAAGAAATTGCTCCAGATGTAATATAAACTCCTTTGCTTTGAATTTCATGACTATATTCAACTACAGGCGCAACAATTCCAACAGCCAACAAATCTTTTGAGAGCATATCAGCCGCTTTGTTTGTTCCGGCCATAATTATAACAGTAAAATCTTTTTCATTGTAAAATTCTAGTTCTTCAACTAAAACTTTTCTTTCCCCGCTCCAATTCCCTAAATTAATAGCATTAAAAGATATTATTTCATCCAGCTTACAAGTATCTGCTTTGTGAGGAAAATTTTCCAAAAACAGAACATTTTTATATATATTACTTAAAACGTCCGTGAAATCTGGTCTAACATTTTTTAATGGAATACATAGTTCACCTTCATCAAACAAAATATCTAAATCTTCAGCCCACTGATTGTTTTCATCAGCCAGCGCTTTTTCAACCGCCTTTTGTTCACTCACTAAAAGAATCCCATCAGCAAAATAATCTAATATAGTAACTTTATCATTGTATACAACAGATATATATTTATCAATATTAGAAATAGATGCGCCGTGTTGTATTTTTTCCAAATCACTTTCAATTTTTAATTTAGCATTCAAAGTTATATCGGAGTCTATAATTTCTTTAACACTATCAACAAATTCAGCCTTATTTAATATAAACTCAGATACAGGACATATCTCTAAAACATCGACTTGTTCACTTCTGCGCTGCGTTTCTAAGTCAAAAAAACATATACTATCTATATCATCTCCCCAATACTCAATTCTAACAGGAGTTTTTGTTGACGCTGGATATATATCTACTATTGCTCCCCTAACCGCAAACTGTCCTGTTCCATCTATCTGATCTCTTTTTATATAACCAATTTCTGAAATCATACGTATAAATTCACTCTGATCAAAATTTTGTCCCGATTTGATTGAAATCACGGATCTTTCAAGAATGTTCTGAGGCATAGTATATAAACATGCAGATGATATAGAACAAAAAACCACCCTTGTTTTCTTGCTTAATATTCGAAACAAAACGCCCATTCTTTCAATTTCATATTCATTTGAAGAACTTTCAATAGGCCGCAAAACCAAATCACGATATGGAAAAACTTCAGCAATATCATCGCCAGCAAAAGCATTAAAATCACTACACAAAGCCTGTGAACTCTGCTCATCTGGCGTTAAAACTAAAACCAATTTTTCCTTAGATTGTTCATATATTCCTAAAATTAAATTAGCTTTATTAACAGAAGGAAGACCAACAGCCATAGCATTTTTCTTATTCAAAATACAATTATTTAATATTTGGTTTTGCTCCAGTTTACCAAGCAACTGGCTAAAAATATTCATATTTATATGGTCTCCTCTCAAGCTGAAAAATTGTTATCATAATAAACTTAAACTTACAAAAAATCAAAAAAATGCAGCACAAAACAAAATTAAATATCATAAGCAACTCAAATCCAACTGCCTATAATATTTAATTATATTTATTCATTGCTTCTTCTATTTTTCCACAAACTATTAGTTTCAATGCCTCAACAACATGCCCGGTTGCTTCGTCAATTTTGATCATATCATTATCATCAAAACGGGAAAGAACCCATCGGCCAAGATCATATTCAGGGCTAGGCTTAGCTCCAACACCAATCTTTATTCGACTAAAAGTTTCTTCTCCTGTAGAATATATTATACTTTTAATTCCATTATGTCCTCCAGCGCTGCCATGCCTTTTAATTCTTATTCTGCCAGGATCAAAAGAAATATCATCAAACAAGACTATTATATCGCTTATATTAAGCTTATAGTAAGCCCGCGCCGCTTCAACCGCAACCCCGCTTTCGTTCATAAAGGTTAGCGGCTTAACCAACAAACATCTAACATCATTAATAACGCCATCTCCAACAAAAGCGTCAAACTTATGTTTATCAACACTTATATTAAATTCTTTTGCTATAGCATCTATAGCTCTAAAACCAACATTATGTCGTGTATTATCATATTTAGGGCCAGGATTTCCAAGGCCAACAACTATTTTTTGAATAGGCCCAACATTGTTAGACCTATTTTT
Source organism: Oscillospiraceae bacterium (assembly GCA_902790675.1). Taxonomy (GTDB): domain Bacteria; phylum Bacillota; class Clostridia; order Oscillospirales; family Ruminococcaceae; genus RUG12519. Next base: position 18,674 of record CADASU010000007.1, read on the forward strand.
TAGCTTTTCAAACATATCAAACATACTCATAATAAATCACCCAAACAAAGGAGATATCGATTGGTCTTCATATACTCTCTGAATTGATTCAGCAAAAACCGGAGCAACCGATATAACTTTTATTTTATCAATTTGTTTTTCTGTTGGAAGTAGAATTGTATCTAAAATAACAAGTTCTTTAATAACCGAGTTTTGTATTCTATCGATTGCTGGGCCCGACAAAACTCCATGCGTTGCACACGCATATACTTCTTTTGCCCCTCCAATTTCAATTATAGCACTAGCTGCATTGCATAAAGTACCCGCAGTGTCGATCATATCATCAGCAATCAAAACACGTTTTCCACTAACATCACCAATAATGTTCATAACTTCAGACACATTAGCCTTAGGCCTTCTCTTGTCCACAATAGCAAGAGCAACATTTAACTTTTCTGCTAAATTTCTTGCCCTAGTAACTGAGCCAAGATCTGGAGAAACAACAATCACATTTTCTCTATCATTTTCAAACAATTTTTGAAAATATGGCGCAATAACTGGAACTCCAAGTAAATGATCTACAGGGATGTCGAAAAAGCCTTGAATTTGAGGAGCATGAAGGTCCATAGTTAAAATTCTGTCTGCACCAGCTGTTGTAATTAAATTCGCACATAGTTTAGCAGAAATTGGATCTCTCGATCTTACTTTTCTATCTTGCCTAGCATATCCAAAATATGGAATAACAGCAGTAATCCTGCCAGCAGAAGCTCTTTTTAACGCATCTATCATAATTAATAGTTCCATCAAATTAGTATTAATTGGATAGCAAGTTGATTGAATAACAAAACAGTCCGACCCCCGAACAGATTCTGTAATAGAAACAGAAATTTCTCCATCACTAAAAGTTTCAACAGTTGAATTTCCCATGTTAACTTTTAATTGCTTCGCAATCATTTCAGCAACTTTTCTATTAGAATTACCAGTAAAAATTTTAATATCCTTGCCGTGCAAACTCATTAGTTGCAACCTCCTAAAAATTTATTTTCCAAAATAAAAATAAGGGATAAGTCTTATATAAAAAATATATTTCAGCACCAAAAAACATTATATACTAATTGAACTATGTTATCAACAACAAAATAAAATTATAAAACACAAACAATAAATTTACCATTTAATTTGCTTTATTTATCAAATTTATTATTGCAATTAAATTTAAAAAGTATTATAATGAGATTTACCAGTTTGTTTCACTTTTTAGCAATATAATGGTATTTATTCTTTGTGTAGAGATTTACTCAAAAGGGGTAGTTTTGAAATGGCAAAATCATTCATTATTGAAACTTCCGCACGCCATGTGCACTTAACTAAGGAAGCAGTTAACATTTTATTCGGAAAAAATTACAAATTAACTCCAAAAAAACATCTTTCTCAACCTGGTCAATATGTCTGCCATGAAAGAGTTGATATCATGGGTTTAAAATCCACTGTTAAAAATGTTTCAGTTATTGGTCCTGAACGTCCATATGTTCAGGTAGAGGTTTCTTTAACCGATGCTAGAAAACTTGGGCTAAACGCTCCAATAAGAGAATCTGGAGATTTAACCCATAGCGCAGGATGCACTTTGATTGGCCCAAAAGGTTCTTTAGAAATTAAGGAAGGCCTCATTATTTCTAAGCGCCACCTTCACGCAACGCCAATCGATGCAGAAAATTTAAATGTAAAAAATGGTGAAATCGTTTGGGTAAAAATTAAAAATTCAGAAAGATCCACAATTTTTGGAGATGTTGTTGTTAGAATATCCTCCAACTATTCTCTTGCTATGCATATAGATACAGACGAATCTAACGCTGCAAATTGTGATGCTAACGCTCAAGGTGAGATTATTAAAATATAAACATTTTATAAAAATTTATACATTGTTTTCAACTCATTTACCCAAAATATTAAGCGCTCTTGTAAGTTATTTATTAATCTTTAAATTTAAGTTATATATTTTATAGTTAGGAGTGAATTAAAAGATGGGCAAAAGCAATTTCTTTTTATATAAGAAAAAACCGTTAGTTAGAAAAGATAATGTAATATATTATGGCCATATGTATGAGAGTGTTGTTGCAATGTTAACCATTAAATCAACTCACAAAATAAAAAATTTAAACGTAGGTGATGATATTCAAATACAATTAATTTCAACCGATCCAAAAGCATCACCAAAAGATGTGGTAATTAAACATAGCGAAAAAAATAGTCTCTTTGACGCTTTAGATATAGCACAAATTTGGATAGATCGCTATACAAAAAAATTAAGCAAATAATTATATTACTGTTTTTGTTGCCTTATGTTTATAAACTGTATCGGGCAACTTTCTTTTTTTAATAAAACTAAATAAAAAAATTGTATCAAATTATTTCTAATAGACATAATTTTGTAGTGGATTTTGATTAAATTTCAGCATATATGTGCAAATATTACAATAAAACGCAAAAAAAGCTTGCATTATCCACAATATTGAGTTAATATATAAATCGCGATTCGTAAGACTACATCAGTCTAATTATTTTAAAAATTGTTTAAAACAATTAACTGCTAATTTAAAACTATATTTTAAAACATATTTTTATGTTTGTTGATTTTTTTAATTTATTTTTGCTAAATTTTGTAATACAAATATAAATTTAATGTAAAAAATTGATTGTTGTATTTATAATTAATTATGTTATATTACTAGTTTTTTACAAAAACGTATAATATTTTTTCATTTTTTGAATATTTTTATAAAAATTTGCATAAAATTATATCAGGAACTTTTGTTCCTATCTAAATATAACAAAAATTTAGTATATAATTTGCAAAAATGCTTATTATTACCAGCTTTTTACTGATTTTTAATTATAATTTTTTTGTCTAATCCGCTTTATACCAAGCGTATAAAAGCAATGATTTTTCCAATAGGTATATGAAATTTAGTCCTAACATTGAATTATCGCTATAAAAACTAGTTGACAGCCTGATGAATAAGATGTATAATCTTCTTGAAGTACATTAAGCGCTCCAAATTAGTGCATAGTTAATTGTTTAGTAACAAAAATCGATGTTGAAAATGGAGGTATTTTAATGACTAAATCGGATTTAATAACAACTGTAGCAGGATCAACAGGTTTAACTAAGAAAGATACTGAAAAGGTAGTTTCAGGATTTTTGGCAGCTGTAACAGATGCTCTTGCTTCTGGGGACAAAGTTCAAGTTGTTGGTTTTGGAACATTTGAGGTTCGTGATCGTAAAGAACGTGAAGGCCGTAATCCTTCTACCGGTGAACCTATGACTATTCCAGCAAGTCGTGTCCCTGCTTTTAAGGCTGGAAAAGCTCTTAAAGACGCTGTTGCAAAGTAGTTTGGTTATATTTTTTATAAAAACGCTATCATTGTCTATTTATGATAGTGTTTTTTATTTAAAAAATAATAAACATTAAGTTCATAAAAATCTGTATAAGGGGGCAAGACGTTGAGATTAGATAAATTTTTAAAAATTTCCAGGCTTATTAAACGCCGTACCGTAGCTAACGAAGCATGCGATGCAGGAAAAATTTTAGTAAACCAAAAAGTAGCACGTGCTTCATATTCGGTTAAAGAAAATGATGTTGTAGAAATTAATATAAGCAGCAAGCCACTTAAAGTGCGTATCAAGAAAATTTTAGAACACGCTAATAAAGAAAATACAAGTGAAATGTACGAAATGCTGCAATAATTTCAATCATACATTGGGCTTAGTCTGAATAAATATTTTATAAACTAAAATATAGGAGGACTAAACCATGATCGAGGAAAAGAAAAGCAAATTATCTCATAATATTATTTTAGAAAACAGAAATAAACTAAGCATTTCCGGAGTTAATGACGTAGATAGTTTTGACGAAAAGCAAATTTCAGCGTTCACCGAAATGGGCTTTTTAACAATTAAAGGCTCTAATTTACACATAAATCGATTTAACACTCAAAATGGTGAGTTAAATTTATCAGGAAAAATTGATAGTTTTTGCTATTCTAATCGCGAAAAAATATCAACAACCAACTTTATATCCAAGCTATTCAAATGATGTATATGGCATTTTCACCACCATCAAAAATTTTTTTGATGTCGATATTATTAGGCCTAAGTTTTGGCGCACTGTGGGATATTTTCCGAATATTGCGTCTTAGCATTCCTTCTGGAAAAGTGTTAGTATTTATTCAAGATGTGATATACTGTTTGATTATTTGTTTATCTACTTTAATCTTTTTTTACTTTTTTACCTTTGGTGGCTTTAGATTTTTTGTATTGATAGGTGAATTTTTTGGATTTATAATTTATTATTTTACTGTAGGTCATATTGTTTTTAATATTTTCAAAGTAATTATACGCTTTATTCACAAAATAATTTGGTTTTTAACATGGCCCATCAGGAAAATTTTTGCCAAAATACTGTGTTATTTGAAAAAAATATTGCGCATATTCAACAAAAAAATCAAAAAACATCTATGTATTCCAAAAAAATTCTTGCATTTAAACAATATATCATTGTATAATATTATAAAATCAAAGTTTACGAAATTTAATAAATAACTGTTTTTAGGGTACAATATGTTTAAATCTAAAAGTAATAAACGAAAGTTTAGAAAATGGATTTTTAGAATATTTCTTGTGTTTTTTGCAGCGTGCCTTGTTGTTCAAATTGTGAATATTAATATCAATATATCGCAGAAGCAACGAGAATTGGTTGCGCTTCGGGAAAAAGTAGATATGCAAATTCACCAAAATCAGTCCCTTCAAAAGCAGTTGGATTTTGGTGTTACAGATGAATATATTGCTGAGTTGGCAAGAAAAAAATTGAATTTAGTGTTGCCTTCTGAGCGAATTTTTATTGATGTAACAAAAGAATAAATGTTTTTTCATTTTTAAGGAGGTTCTTTAATTTAAATGCAACTTGATGTTGGAGCCATAGTTGAAGGTAAAGTTACCGGGATAACTAAATTTGGTGCGTTTGTGGAAATTGAAAAAGGAGTTAACGGGTTGATCCACATTTCTGAAATCTCTGACTCTTTTGTAACTGATGTGTCGGACTTTTTGGAAAAAGGCGATCTAATTAAAGCTAAAGTATTGTCTGCAGATAATGGAAAAATTAGCTTATCCTTAAAGGCTGTTGGTCCGGTTTCTCCTAAAAATCACTCTAACCAAAACAAATCTAATGATAGTGCTACGGATTATAAAAATGATAGAGATAATGCTGAGTCAAAAGAACCGCCAAAGGTCTATAAACCATTCAAAAAAGATGAGCCTTTATCTTTTGAAGAAATGCTTAGTCGTTTTAAAAAGAGCAGTGAAGAAAAAATGTCTGACATAAAGCGTAATATTGATAATAAAAGAGGCTCATATTCTAAGAAACGTTAGTGCCTTTAAAATTTATATGAAACACAGCTTTAATGAAACAATAGTTTACATTAAAGCTGTGTTTTTTTATCAAACAAAAATACAATTCCTTAAAAGTTAGGAACTGCATTTTTAACAATATCAAACTATTTTTTAAACTATGCCTTGAGCCAACATAGCATCACAAACTTTGCTAAATCCAGAAATATTGCTTCCAACAACCATATTTCCATCAAATCCATATTCTTTTGAAGCAGCATATCCATTAGCAAAGATATTTTTCATTATATTGTGAATTTTTTCATCAACCTCTTCAAATGTCCATGAATATCTCATTGAATTTTGAGACATCTCTAAACCAGAACAAGCAACTCCTCCTGCATTCGCAGCCTTACCAGGTCCGAAAGGAATATTATTATCAAGCCACTGAGCGACAGCACCTTGAGTGCAAGGCATATTTGCGCCTTCCGCAACACACATAACACCATTTTTAATCAATGTTTTAGCTGCTTCTTCATCTAATTCGTTCTGAGTTGCACAAGGAAGAGCAACCTCACAAGGAATAGACCATATATTCTTGCAATTATCAAAATATTCTGATCCGCTAACTCTTTTAGCATACTCTGAAATTCTTGCTCTTTCAACTTCTTTAATTTGTTTAACAACGTCTAATTTAATTCCATTCTTATCATATACATATCCGCTAGAATCTGACATTGCAACCACTTTTGCTCCTAATTCCATCGCTTTCTGTGCAGCATATATGGCAACATTACCAGAGCCTGAAATAACAACTGTTTTTCCTTCAAAAGAAGTATCGCATAAATGTTTAAGCATCTCTTGAGTATAGTAGCAAAGTCCATATCCAGTTGCCTCAGTTCTAAATAATGAACCGCCATATTCCAAACCTTTTCCAGTCAAAACTCCTGTAAATGTATTCGTTAAACGCTTATATTGGCCAAACATAAAGCCTATTTCACGGCCCCCAACACCAATATCTCCAGCAGGAACATCTGTATCTGGTCCTATATGACGATATAATTCAGTCATAAAACTCTGGCAAAATCTCATAATTTCTCCATCAGATTTTCCTTTAGGATCAAAATCTGAACCGCCTTTACCTCCACCCATTGGCAAACTAGTTAATGCATTTTTAAAGATTTGTTCAAATCCCAAAAATTTAATAACAGAAGCATTTACAGTTGGATGTAGTCTCAGCCCACCTTTATATGGCCCTATTGCAGAATTAAATTCAACACGAAAAGCTCGATTAACTTGAGTTTTCCCATTATCATCAACCCAAGGCACACGGAATTGAATCATACGTTCTGGTTCAACTAATCTTTCAATAATTCCTTTTTCCTTAATTTCAGGCCTACGCTCAACAACTGGCTCAAGAGAACTTAAAACCTCTTCAACTGCCTGCAAAAACTCAGGCTCATTACCATTTCTTTTTTTCACTGTCTCATAAACAGACAACAAATATTCGTTTTTTAAAGACATAACTCACAACCCTTTCAATTTATTTCTCATAGATAATAAAATTTCGTTTTAAAAAACAATATAATTATACTACTTTCCATGTTAAATTGCAAGCAAAATTTTTGAATTTTTGAAATATTTTATAATAAAAATTTCACAATCAATCTAACAAAACCATAAAAATCTATATTAATGTCAAATATTGCGGTTTATTTGAAACATTTTCAAAAAATTATTTCAAATATATGTAACCTTTTTGTTGTTGTCTTTAAAATTTTATTATGTTATAATTTTAAATAATAGAAAAATAATATTTTAGGGAGAATAGGTTTTATGAAATTACTTGTGTTTGTATTGAATAACATAAATAAATTAGACGAATTTTTAGTAGAACTATCTAAACGCGGCCTAAACGGAGCAACCATAATTAATTCAATAGGAATAGCTCAATCGCTATACAAATCTAAAAGCTCAAACACATATCAAAGTGTTATAATTAATTCGCTAAGAGCTCTGCTGGAAAGCACAGATCATCACGAAAATAGAACTATATTTTCTGTTGTTGACGAATCTCAAGAAAAGATATTTTACAAAGCAGTTGAAAAAGTAATAGGTTCTCTATCAAAAGAAAATTCAGGGATAATTTTTACAATACCAGTAGATTCAGTTATTGGTCTCTCGTCTCAAAAGGACAAAAAAGAAAAAGAAGACTAACAAACCAAGTGTTTTTCTATTGCACTTGGTTTGTTAATTTTTACAGTCTACTTTTTATTAAAAGCTCTGCTTAAAATGCTAAGCGCCTTTTTTTCTATTCTAGAAACATATGACCTTGATATATTTAATTTTTTTGCTGTTTCGCGCTGCGTAAGCGGAACTCCTCCATATAGTCCATATCTCATCATTATAACTTTTTTCTCGCGCTCAGTTAATACATCCTCAACATATTTATATAGTTCATCAGATTTACACTTAAGTTCAACAATATCCACCACATCCCCATCATCAGCCAATATATCAGAAAATGATAATGAATTTCCATCTTTGTCGGTATCTATAGTGTCATTAATATAAACATCATTTGCAGATTTTTTTAAAGAACGAAAATGCATAAGTATCTCGTTTTCTATACATCTTGAAGCATATGTAGCAAACTTTATTCCTTTTTCAAAATCATAGCTTTCAATTGCCTTAATCAAACCGATCGTTCCAATAGAAATCAAATCATCTTGATCATTTGTAGATGAATAATATTTTTTCGCTATATGTGCAACCAATCGTAAATTGTGTTTAATAAGCAAATCCCGAGCTTCTCCTTCATTCTCCTTCATTTTTTCAAAGCATTCTCGTTCCTTTTGCGCCGATAATGGTTTAGGAAATGTATTTCTTTCAATATGTAACGCAAAAAACAAAATATGCTGCAATATTCCTAAAATAGCTCTTATAAACAAAAAAATCACCTCTAATTAGCATATATGCAGTTTAGAGGTGATTTTTGCATGACCACAAAAATTAAATTTCAGCTCATATAAAACAACTTATTGTATTTGATATTTTTCACAAATTTGTTTTAACTATTTTGTATAAAAAACTATTTGTTTCCCCCTTTTTTTGAGTATAATGTAATATAACCTGTTGTATACTCATTTTTAAAATTAAAATTTAGGGAGGTTGATTAACATGTTCAAGAAAAAGGATGTAAAAAAATCTAAAAATATTCCTGAAAATAATAATAGTTCAAGTGGCGAAGAGCTAAGTGAAGACGAATTGTTTAATGTTGCTGGTGGGCGAAAAAGAATTACGAACCCATTCGGGTCCTCTTCGTTCAAAATGTTCAGGATAAACAAAATATGTGTCTCATCTGAGGTGCAAAATAAATTTGATAAGAGCGGCAACTACATAGGATATAAATAATAAATGTATAATAAAAAAGTTCACGAGCATTTCGTTATGCTACGCGAACTTTTTATTTTTATTGCTTTATAAACTCTATTGAAGCGCCGCCGCTTTTATTCTGTCAATACTTTTATAAACCGCCGGTATCTTAATCAATATAACCGTCAAAACAGCTTCTATAATCAAATATGCTCCGTTGTATACTACAGCGTAAGGCAACGCTGCCCATCCATCCCATGCATATTCTCCAAAAAATATCCAGCCAGATAAAATAGAAAAACAGTATCTCCCAAAAACACCCGCTAAATATCCTTTAATTAATCCATTTTTTGAGTTAACAAAAAATCCAGATATTCCCAATGCAGAAAACGCCAATATGTAATCTAAAACCAACTGAATAGGATGTACTATATACGGATTAAATATTAAATTCATAAAGCCAAATGCTAAACCAGATATAATTCCAATGCTAGGTCCATAAAAGTAGCCTGTTAAACAAACAAACAGCATACTAAACATTGTAACAGACCCTCCAAAGGGCAAAGAGAACAAAGATATAAATGAAGCAACCGTTGCAAACGAAATAGAAATAGCACAAAACGCCAACTTTTTAGCATTCCACTTTGCATTTGATTTTTCTTCTTTTCTTTTATTAATAAACAAAATTATTAACATCAAAGCAATCACAATCAAGCTAATTAAAAAAATTCCACCAAGGGTTAAATGATATCCATTTTCATCAGCGCCAATTAACCAAGACATTTTAAGTAATCATTCCTTTCAAAATTTTAGCTATTTCTTTTAACCAAGCTTAATAATATTAAATGTATTACTAAAACACCTCCTGTCCAAAAATTATAGTGGCAACATACATTGCATGCTTTATAGGATCCATTATTGAATTAAAACACGCAAAAAAACAGAAGCCACCTAATTTGGCAACTTCCGATAAAAATTACAATATAAGCAATCCCTACGTTGGCATTATCCAAATCAGGTTATCCGGTCGAAGGTTACGCTTCCTTCCTCTCAGCCTGAAACACAAGCTCCCGTTTATTAATCTTACCGTAAAGCATTATACATAATATTATCAAATCATGCAACAAAATAATATAATTTTTTATTTTTCTTTATTATCATGCTTTACTTCTGTTTTTGATTCATCACTATTTGACTCCGAACCATTTACTATTTCTTTAGCCGAAGCTAGCAAACCAGCCATGGACTGAATTTCGCTAGGAATTATTATTTTAGTAGCTTTTCCATCTGCAACCTTCTCAAAAGTTTCTAATGATTTAAGAGAAATTACAGACTTCGATACATCAACAGCTTTAATCATTTCAAGCCCTCTGGCGGTTGCTGTCTGAACTATTTCTATTGCCCTAGCCTTTCCTTCAGCTTCTTTTATAGACTGCTCTCTAACAGCTTCAGCATGTAAAATAAGCGACTCTTTTTCTGCCTCAGCTCTAAGAACCTGAGACCTTTTCTCACCTTCTGCAACCAATATATCTGCATTTTTGCGCCCTTCTGCTTGCAAAACTAGCTGCCTACGTTCACGCTCAGCCTTCATTTGCTTTTCCATAGCATTTTGTATTTCAGCTGGGGGAACAATGTTTTTAAGCTCAACACGATTAACTTTAATTCCCCACTTATCAGAAGCACTATCTAAAATAGATGTTATTTTTGTGTTTATAACATCTCTGCTAGTCAAAGTATGATCTAATTCTAAATCACCTATTATATTACGAAGAGTTGTTGCTGTTAAATTTTCAATAGCGAGTAGCGGATTATCTACCCCATAGGTATATAATTTCGCATCTGTTACCTGATAAAAAACAACAGTGTCTATTTGCATAGTTACGTTATCCTTTGTTATAACCGGCTGAGGTGGAAAATCAACAACACGCTCCTTTAACGAAACTCTACTCCTAACCATATCAAAAATTGGAAGTTTGAAATGAACCCCCGTCGACCAAGTAGTTTGATATGACCCCAATCTTTCCAAAACATAAACTTTCGATTGAGGAACTATTTTAACACTCAAAATTCCTAAAATAACCAATAACGCCAATATAATTAAAAATATAATCACTTAAAATCTACCCCTTAAAAAATATTATTTTCAATATAAATTAAACTATTCTTTCAATTCAACAATTAACGTAACACCTTCTATTTTTTTTACGATAATTTTAGAATCAACCTCAATTTTTGCATCTGTTACATTTCTAGCTGCCCAATTTTGTCCAAAAACGTTCACCCGCCCACTTTGCTCTAAATTGCTTATTTTTTCTACAACAATTCCTTCTTTTCCTATAAGCATATCAGAATTTGTAGGACTATGGGTAACCTTAAGGAGTTTGTAAGCAATGGGCCTAATAAAAACTATTAACAAGCCAGAAACAACCAAAAACACCACTATCTGCACCAAAATATTAACATCAAATAGCGAAGCAACTAACGCACTAACACTACCAAAGCCAAAACACAACGAAAAAAATTCATATGTAAATAATTCAATTATTGTAAAAATCAAAAGTAAAACAGACCACAACAGTAAGCTATTAACAAAGTCAAATATATCTATCGATAAAAAGTCCATAACATCCCCCTACAACACACAAACAACAACATAATTATATCAGCAAAACTCTGCTAGATCAATACACAATATATTAAAGTAAAAATATATTTTCTCCATTGATCCACTATATATCCGCACGAAGCAATCTATAAATTCATTATAAAAAAGGTTCACATAGCATTAAAAATACACTAGTGAACATTTTTTATTTACTGTTGAGAACCGTTTTTTCCTCTAATATCGCCTTTCTCCGTCCATCACATTCGTAAAACCGCACAAATAATCATTGTATGGTCCTTTCTTACAGTAATATACACCCCCAGCAACGTTAGACAATTCATCCTCGCTCAGTTCCTCGTCACTTGAACTATTATTATTTTCAGAAATATCATTAAATTTTTTTACATCCTTCTTTTTGAACATATTAATCAGCCTCCAAACTCAATTTTAAAAAGCAATTATATTTTGTGACTATTTCAAAATATTCCCAGAAAAAACAAGCTTTTTTATTTAAAACTACCAAAATTAACTATTCTTACGAAAAATAATTTTATAAATTAAAATATAGTCTTTAAAACTCAGAAACAAAACATTGCTTTTTTATGGTTAAAAATATATAATGATACTAATAAAATTCACTAATTTTAGGAGGATTTTTTTGCAAAAAATATTAGGTTTAATTAGAAAAGCCATTCACGAATTTGATTTAATCGAAGATGGAGACAGAGTTGCAGTTGGTGTTTCAGGCGGAAAAGATAGTTTGATTTTACTGGAAGGCTTGGGCAGAATAAAAACATTTTTGCCAATTTCTTTCGATATTGTCGCTATAACACTAGATTTGCAATTTAATAATATCCCCTCTAACTACAGTTCAATCAAAGAAATGTGTGATAAATATAAAATTCAATATATAGTACAAGCAACAAATATTGCAGATGTCGTGTTTAATATAAAAAAAGAAAAACACCCATGCAGCTTATGTGCACGAATGCGTAGAGGTGCTCTTCATGATGCTGCCAAAAAAAATAATTGCAATAAAATTGCTTTTGGCCACCATTTTGATGATGCAGTAGAAACTTTTATTATGAATTTGTTTAATGAGGGCAGAATTGACTGCTTCTCTCCTAAAACATATCTCTCTAGAAAGGATATTACACTAATTCGGCCATTAGTTTTTGCTAAAGAGCAGGAAATTATTAGCGCTTCAAAAAAATTAAATCTTAAAATTGTTAAAAATAAATGCCCTGTAGACGGCAAAACTAACAGACAAATAACAAAGGATTTTTTAGCTGAAAAAGAAAAGTCAGACCCCGGCTTTAAAGATCGCATATTCGGCGCTATTAGACGCAAAAATATTAATGGCTGGGGTTTTAAATAATTTGTTAAAATTTTATGTGATTTTTATAGCTTTATAAGTTGACACTGTCATATTTTTGTAATAAAATTAAAATGATATGTTATTGATTGTGCTTTGCTCATTTTGTATGACTTATTTAGTTTTATTCAAAATGTTTTTATATTTTCGTGTGTTTACAAATTATATACCTTTTGATTTTAAAATTTTAGTAACTCTTTATACTTTGAGTAGAGTTCTTGATTGATATTACATGAAATTGTTAAAAGTTTATATTAAAAATCAAGCAAATCGAATAACCATATAAATTCAAACCTAAGGGAGGGCAATTTAATAATCATGAGTGCAACGATTGTAGTTTTGCTAATCGTTTTGTCAGTTATTATTTCCAGCTGTGTTGCAGCTTTTATCTTTTTTAAATTTGGCGTAAATTATCGTAAAAAAATAGCTGAAGCTGAAATAGGGAGTGCAGAAGAACAAGCAAAAAGAATAATTGAAATGGCTGAACAAAAAGCAGAATCTAGCCAAAAACAGGCAGTTATTGACGCAAAAGATGAAATTCATAGGCTGAGAACTGAAGCAGAAAAAGAAATTAAAGATAGGAGACATGAATTAAATCAACAAGAAAAGCGAATCTTACAAAAGGAAGAATCGCTAGAAAAAAAGATAACTCAATTTGAAAAGAAACAGGAATGTTTAGAAATCAAAACAGCTCAAGCCGATAAAACATTAGAAGACATTGAGCAGATAAAAAACAATCAACTAAATGTATTAGAAAAAATTTCTGGAATGACGAAGGACCAAGCAATAGCGCAGTTGCTGTCTAATTTCGATAATGAATTACAACATGAAAAAGCTGTTAGAATTAGCGTTAACGAGCAGCAGATAAAAGATATTTCTCAACAAAAAGCTCGCAATTTAATTGCGCTAGCTATTTCGCGATGTGCTGCGGACCATACATCTGAGTCAACAGTTTCTGTTGTTCCTCTTCCATCAGATGAAATGAAAGGAAGAATAATAGGCAGGGAAGGCAGAAACATTAGGTCTTTGGAAAATTTGACTGGTGTAGATTTAATAATAGACGATACTCCAGAAGCCATTACTCTATCTTGCTTTGACCCTGTTAGAAGAGAAATTGCGAGGTTAGCTTTAGAGCGTCTTATGGCAGACGGCAGAATACACCCTGCACGAATTGAAGAAACTGTCGAAAAATCATGTCACGAGGTTGATCAAATTATAAAATCTGAAGGTGAACGCGCAATCATGGAAACAAATGTCCATGGAATTCATCCTGAACTGATAAGATTAATAGGTCGTCTGAAATATAGAACAAGCTATGGCCAAAACATTTTAAATCATAGCATAGAAGTAGCAATATTATCAGGAATGATTGCCAGCGAAATGGGAATTGATTCTTCATTAGCTAGGCGCGCAGGCCTTTTACATGACATAGGAAAAGCTCTTAATCATGAAATTGAAGGCTCTCACGTTCAAATAGGTGTCGACATAGTTAAAAAATATAAAGAACATCCAGATGTTGTTCACGCAATTGAAGCCCACCACGGTGATGTTGAGCCTAAAACGGCTCTTGCCTGCATTATTCAAGCTTGTGATGCTATTTCTGCTGCAAGGCCTGGTGCTAGAAGAGAAAATGTTGAAAATTACATAAAACGTTTAGAAAAATTAGAAGAAATTGCCAATTCATTTGAAGGTGTTGAAAGTTCATATGCCCTTCAAGCTGGACGCGAAATTAGAATAATGGTTAACCCCGATTCAATGACGGATGATCAGATGCAAATAACTGTCCACGAAATAGTTAGAAGAATTGAAGATGAAATGAGCTACCCTGGTCAGGTTAAAGTTAACATGATTCGTGAAAGCAGAGTAACTGAATACGCTAAGTAAAATATATAAACTAATAAAGGTCTATTTAATTTTTATATTTAAATAGTCCTTATTGTTGTTTTATTAAAAAAACAAAAATTAACAGAATTTTTTGAGGTTAAAATGGAACATTATGAAAAAAATTTATCAAGTCCTAAATATATAAAAGAACTATTAAAAAATCATAACTTTTTCCTTTCAAAGTCTTTAGGCCAAAACTTTTTAGTAAATCCATACATATGCCCTAAAATGGCAGAAATGTCTGGAGCTCAAAACAATTTTGTTCTCGAAATAGGAACGGGAATTGGGGTTTTAACCAAGGAATTAGCAAAAATTGCAAAAAAAGTTTGTGCTGTAGAAATAGATTCCAACCTTATTCCTGTTTTAAACGAAACGCTCGCGGATTTTAACAACATAGAAATTATAAAT
Organism: Oscillospiraceae bacterium; assembly: GCA_902790675.1. Taxonomy (GTDB): domain Bacteria; phylum Bacillota; class Clostridia; order Oscillospirales; family Ruminococcaceae; genus RUG12519. The sequence continues at coordinate 33,683 of CADASU010000007.1, forward strand.
CAAGATATTTTAAAGGTTGATTTAAAAAAGCTATTCGATGAAAAAGCCAAGAACATGAAAATTTGCGTTTGTGCTAATTTGCCATATTACATAACTTCACCTATTATTATGCATCTGCTAGAACTAAATCTTAATATAGAATCTATAACTGTTATGGTTCAAAAGGAAGCGGCGCAGCGGATTTGTGCTCAGCCTGGAAGCAGAGAGTGTGGAGCAATTAGTTTGGCTGTTAGATATTATTCTAAGCCCAAATTTTTATTTAACGTTTCTAGAGGTAGCTTTTTTCCTCCGCCAAATGTAGACAGCTGCGTAATAAAATTAGAAATTAATAAGACTCTGCCAATTCAAGTTAACAATACATCTAAATTTTTTGATATGGTTAGGGCAGGATTTTCTCAGCGAAGAAAAGTTTTAATAAATCCGCTATCTACAAAATTGAACATTAGCAAAGACAACTTAAAAAACATTTTTAATAATTTGAATATACCAAATAATGTAAGGGCTGAACAGCTTTCTCTCGAACAATTTGCAAATATTTTTAATTCAATTCAAAACAAATATGTAGATAAAATATAAAATCTACATATTTGTTTTTTGTTTTTGGCATAATAAATGTAATTAACACTATTTTATACTGAACATACATATATTGTGAGTCTAAACGTATGTTTGACTTTAGATAGCATATATTGTATAATAATCTTTAAGTGACTGCAATATAAGAATAAAATGTTAGGAGTTGAAATTATGGAATTTAACAGAGGAAATTGGTGCTCTGAAATTGATGTTAGAGACTTTATTGTTTTAAACTATACTCCTTACGACGGCGACGAAAGTTTTTTACGCAGTCCTAGTAAAAAAACTATAAATTTATGGAATGTCGTTAAAGATTTATTAGAACAAGAAAGAAAAGCAGGCGGCGTTCTGTCAATAGATACTAAAACTGTTTCTAATATTGACGCTTTTGAGCCTGGATATATTGATAAAGATAATGAATCTATTGTTGGATTGCAAACTTCAAAGCCTTTAGAAAGAGCAATCATGCCATACGGCGGAATTAGAATGGTTAGAAGTTCATTGGCTGCTTATAATAAGCAAATGGACCCTACTGTTGAAGAAATTTTTAAACACAGAAAAACTCACAACGACGGTGTTTTTGATGTATATACAGCGGAAATGAAAAGAGCTCGTCATTACGGCATAATAACCGGTCTTCCCGATGCATATGGTAGAGGAAGAATTATTGGTGATTATAGAAGAGTTGCTCTTTATGGCGTTGATAGAATTATTGAGTCTAAAATTCTTGCCCTGCAAAATATTGGCATAGATTCTATGACTGAAGATGATATTCGACAAAGAGAAGAAATATCTGAACAAATTAGGGCCTTAAAGGCTTTAAAAAGCATGGCAAGCCGATATGGCTTCGATATATCTGTCCCAGCTAGGGATACTAAACAAGCAATACAATGGCTATATTTTGCCTATCTTGCTGCTATTAAAGATCAAAATGGCGCCGCTATGTCGCTGGGCAGGGTGTCTACATTTTTAGATATATATGCTCAGCGTGATTTAGATGAAGGTGTTTACACTGAAGAAGAAATTCAGGAGTTTGTCGATCATTTTGTTATGAAACTAAGACTAGTTAAATTCTTGAGAACTCCTGCATATGATGAACTGTTTTCTGGTGATCCAACATGGGTTACAGAATCTTTGGGTGGAGTATGCGTGGATGGTCGCCACATGGTTACTAAAATGTCATATCGCTTTTTACACACATTATCTAATTTAGGCCCCGCTCCTGAGCCTAATTTAACAATTTTGTGGTCGGAAAATTTACCTCAAAACTTTAAACTATATGTTAGCTCAGTTTCAATTAATACGTCTTCAATTCAATATGAGAATGATGATGTTATGAGAGTTAAATTAGGAGATGACTATGCTATTGCTTGCTGTGTTTCTCCAATGAAAATTGGAAAGCAAATGCAGTTTTTTGGTGCTAGATGCAACTTAGCAAAAGCTTTGCTATATGCTTTAAATGGCGGAAAAGACGAAATATACGGCGATCAAGTTGCCCCGGAAACTGTTCCTGTTGGAGACGGTAGATTAGAATTTGACGATGTAATGAAAAAATATAACCATATTTTGGATTGGCTTGCTAAATTATACATTAATACTTTAAATGTAATTCACTACATGCACGATAAATATTGCTATGAAAAAATACAAATGGCTCTTCATGATGATGTAATTACTAGAACTATGGCAGGAGGCGTGGCAGGTCTTTCTGTTGTTGCCGACAGTTTAAGTGCCATAAAATATGCCGACGTATATCCAATTAGAAATGATGACGGATTAATTGTCGATTTCAAAATTGAAGGCGATTATCCTAAATTTGGAAATAATGACGATAGAGTAGATCAAATAGCTGTTGACATTGAAAAAGACTTTTTAACCAGACTAAACCAACATAAAGCTTACAGGCAAAGTCGCCCTACAATGTCAATATTAACTATAACATCCAATGTGGTTTATGGTAAAAAAACCGGTTCAACTCCTGATGGCAGAAAAGCTGGAGTTCCTTTTGCTCCCGGCGCTAATCCCATGCACGGCCGTGATACAAACGGTTCTATCGCTTCAATGAAGTCGGTTGCAAAACTTCCTTTCAACTATGCTGAGGACGGAATATCATATACATTTTCTATTGTTCCAGAAGCGCTAGGCAAAACTGAAAAAGATAAAAAAGAAAATTTAGCAAATTTACTGGATGGATATTTTGCTGATACTGGCCATCATATTAACATAAATGTAATAAATAAAGAAGTTTTAATAGATGCTATGGACCATCCTGAAAAATATCCTCAATTAACAATTCGTGTTTCGGGATATGCTGTTAATTTCATAAAATTAACTAGAGAGCAACAGCTAGATGTTATAAATCGAACCTTCCATTCAAGGTTTTAGTTTGTACCATGGATATTAAAGGAAGAATTCATTCTATTGAAACACTAGGCGCTGTTGATGGTCCTGGATTGCGCTTAGTTGTTTTTCTTCAAGGGTGTCATCTTAGATGTTTATATTGCCATAATCCAGATTCATGGGCTACTAACAGAGGTAAAATTATTGGAGCCAAAGAATTAGCATATAAAATTAAAGAATATGGGCCATATATTAAACATGGCGGCGTAACGCTATCGGGCGGAGAGCCTCTTTTACAACCCGAATTTTCTGCTGAACTTTTAAAATGGTGTAAGAAATTTGGATTTCACACCGCTTGTGATACTGCAGGAAGTGTTCCATTAGAAAAAGCAATTAAAGTTCTATCTCAAACGGATTTAGTTCTGTTAGACATAAAAGACTTAGATGAAAAAGATAGTAAAACTCTTTGTGGAATGTCCCCTCAAAGAGAAATAGATATTTTAAATTATTGCGAACATGTTAATAAAGATGTTTGGATTAGGCATGTTTTACTGCCAAAATATACTTTGAAACAATCCAAACTTGAAAAACTAGCAGACTTTGTTAAAAATTTTTCATGTGTTAAAAGAGTTGAGCTTCTCCCTTTTCATAAGATGGGTGAATATAAATGGAAGGAATTAAACATTCCATATCATCTAGCAGATATTCCAGCGCCATCGGAAGAAGAAATTAAATCGGCTTTGGAAATTTTTCGCTCTCGTGGCATAAATGTAGATTAAAAAAACACCAGCCAAAATTTTGGCTGGTATTTTTTATAAGTTCTATTTTTCAAATCTACTAATTTTCCTCTAGTTCCTTACAAACATTAACCATTTCAATAGCAGTTAAAGCAGAATCAAACCCTTTATTTCCAGCCTTAGTTCCTGCACGCTCAACAGCTTGTTCTATATTATCAGTGGTTAAAACACCAAAAATAACAGGTAAATCTGACTGCAAACTAACGCTAGCAATTCCTTTAGAAACTTCCGAACAAACATAATCATAATGAGAAGTAGTTCCGCGAATAACGCTCCCCAAACATATTATAGCATCATATTTTTTAGATTTAGCCATTTTAGAAGCAATTAATGGTATTTCAAAAGCTCCTGGAACCCACGCTATTTCAATGTCTCCATCTTTTATATCATGACGTTTTAAACAATCCAAAGCTCCTTCAAGCAATTTAGACGATATAAATTCATTAAATCTAGAAACAACTATTCCAATTCTTGTTCCTCTAGCAACAAACTTTCCGCTATAAATCTTCATATTAAGTCTTCTCCTTTTATAAAATATGGCCCATTTTTTCCTTTTTAGTTTTTAAATAAAATTCGTTATATTTATTCGGCTTTATCACAAGCGGTATTCTATGAGACACATCTATTCCGTATTTTTTCATACCATCAACTTTACCTATATTATTAGTAATTAATTTGATTTGGCTTATTCCTAAATCTTTTAAAATTTGTGCACCCAAAAAATATTCTCGCAGATCTTCTTTAAAGCCCAAAGCAACATTCGCCTGTACTGTATCCAGCCCCTGTTGCTGCAAATAATATGCACGCAGCTTATTTATAAGTCCAATTCCTCGCCCTTCCTGCTTAAGATATATTAAAACACCTCGTCCCTCTTTAGCGATCATCTTCATGGCCAAATCTAGTTGCTCACCACAATCACACCTAAGCGAGCCAAAAACATCACCTGTTAAACACTCTGAATGTATTCTACAAAGCACATCTTTTCCACTACTAATATCCCCCATAACAAGCGCAGCATGTTCCTCTTGTCCAATGTCGTATGTATATCCATGTAACATAAACTTCCCATATTTTGTTGGCATTTCAACAGAATTAACCTTGCTAATTAACTTTTCATTAGCTTTTCTATATTGAATTAACTCTTCAATAGTAATATATTCCAAATTAAACTTTTTAGCAAACTCTCTTAGCCCATCGGATCTCATCATATTTCCATCTTCAGCCATTATTTCACAGCAAATTCCACATTCCAAGGCCCCCGCCAATCTGCAAAGATCAACCGTTGCTTCTGTATGACCAGCCCTTTCCAAAACTCCACCATCTTTTGCAATTAGTGGAAACATATGCCCCGGCCTGCGAAAGTCTTCGGCTCTAGATTCCGGTTTTACAAACTCTGTAGCCGTCAAAGACCTGTCTACAGCAGAAATTCCAGTTGAAGTTTTTATATGATCTATTGAAACTGTAAACGCCGTGTTATGATTATCAGTATTTTTAAATGTCATAGGAGTTAATTTAAATTTATCTGCAAACGCTTTGTTCATTGGCATACAAATTAAACCTTTTCCGTAGGTGGCCATAAAATTTATGTTTTGTTTAGTTGCAAACTCAGCCAAGCATATTAAATCTCCTTCATTTTCTCTACTTTTCGAGTCTGAAACAATAATTATCTTTCCTTCTCTAAGTTTTTTTAATGCCAACTCTATTTTTTCTTTGTTTTGCATTTTTGTAAATCTCCTCTTAATTAACCAAATAAATATATTAATTAAAAAAGCCAAATTCAGCTAGCTTTTCTTTGGTTAGCGGTTGTTTTTTTGAAGCTATATTTAAAAATTTTTCAACATATTTAGAAATTATATCATTTTCTATATTAACTATCATTCCTACATCAAAATTGTTTAATATTGTTTCAGTAAGTGTATGGGGGATTATTGACACTTTAAAACTCTTATCATCAATTTCTGCAACTGTTAAACTAACCCCGTCTAAACAAACAGATCCCTTTTTCACTATATACTTTAAGATATCATTAGAAGTTTTAATAGTATACCAAACAGCTATTCCATCATTTTTCTTCTCATATATTGTTCCAACTCCATCAATGTGTCCTGTAACAATATGTCCATCAAAGCGCCCACCTGCTGCCATAGCCCGTTCTAAATTAACAACACTTCCAACATGCAACAACTTCATAGAGCTTCTTTTTATTGTTTCATTCATAACATCAACAGTAAAAGCTCTATCTTCAATTTGCACAACAGTTAAACACACTCCATTAACTGCCACACTATCACCAATTTTTAATCCTAACAGTGTTTTTTTTGCCTCGATTTTCATTTTATTGCCACTATCGTTTCTGTTTAAATATATAACACGTCCGACTTCCTCAACAATTCCTGTAAACAAAAAAATCACTTCCCAAAACAAGCTGATCTATATTCAAGCAATATATTATCTCCAAAAAATCTAACATTTTCATTTTTTAAATTTATTGCATCATTCAAATCCCGAATTCCAGCTCCCCCAACAGGCGTCTTAGAACTAGATCCTCCAACAAGTTTAGGCGAAATATATGAATATACAGCGTTTATCAATCCGTGTTCAATAAAGCTGTAATTTATTTCAGATCCACCTTCAACCAAAACACTATCAATTCCAATATCATAAAGCTTAAATAATAACTGCTTTAAATTTATGTGGCCATTCAATGGCTCAACCATTATAATTTCCACACCAGCTTTTTTTAATGCACCAATTTTATTGCTCTCTTTAACCGAACACGCAACATATGTTTTTTGTTCTTTTGCCGTTTTAACTATATTGCAATCAAGCGGTATTCTTAAATTAGTATCACAAATTATTCTCACTGGATTTCTTTTTCCAACAAGCCTGCAACTGAGCATAGGATCATCCTTAATTACAGTATTTATTCCAACCAAAATACCACTATATATACTTCTTAAAAAGTGCGCATGCTTTCTAGCTTCCTCATTGGTAATCCATTTAGACATGCCAGATGATGTTGCAATCTTGCCGTCTAAAGTCATTCCAAACTTTAATGCAACAAATGGCATTTTAGTTTTTATATTGTGAAAAAAAATTTCATTTAATTTACCGCACTCATCTTTCAATATCCCAACATCAACCATTATCCCACTTTTTCTTAATTTATCTATTCCCCTACCGGCAACAATTGGATTAGGATCTAGCGTTCCAACAACAACTCTTTCTATTCCACTATCTATAATTATATCTGTACATGGAGGAGTTTTTCCATAATGAACACAAGGCTCTAAATTAACATATAACGTAGCTCCCTGCGCTGGTGTTTTTAAATTCAAAATAGCATTTCGTTCTGCATGATATTCTCCATAGGCTCTGTGGTATCCAGTCGACAACACCACATCATTTTTAACAATAACAGACCCAACCATAGGATTAGTTTTAACATATCCTTGCCCTTTTTTAGCTAACTTTAAAGCCATTTTCATATATTTTAAATCACAATTCATAAAAATTAGCCTCCAAAAGTTGAAAAAGATATATATTTTATAAATTAAAGCGCTTATTCTAACCCTAATTTTAATTTTAAGCTATTTTTAACACTCTCCAAATCACTGCAAGTCAAAATAGGAATTAAGTCATTAATTTCCTCTATTTCCTTATCCCACCATTTAAAATCAAGCATAAGCTGAATTAACTCATCATCAAAACGTTTTCGAATCTTTTTAGCAGGATTGCCAGCAACAACAGTATATGGTTCAACATTACTTCCAACAACACTGTTTGCTCCAATTATAGCCCCATCTCCAATGCAAACTCCCGGAAGTATGACTGAGTTTTGCCCTATCCAAACATCATTACCAATAATAGTATCGCCTTTTATGGGAAGGTTCTCAATTGATGGTGGATCCATCCTCCACCCTTCCAAAGTATAAAACGGAAACGTAGACACACAATTCATTTGGTGATTCGCACCATTCATAACAAATTCAACACCAGCTGCAATTTGACAAAATTTACCAATTATAAGTTTATCATCATTCCAATCATAGTGATGGGTAACGTGGCTCTCAAATTCCGAATCAGCAATATATGTAAAATCACCAACAATAATATTTTTATTTTTTATAGTGGGCTTTATATAAATTTCTTTATCATATCCAGCAATAGGATATACTGAATTAGGATTAGGAGCGTTTTTCTCTTCCATAATTATCACCTCAAAACAGCGTAAAAAATATAATCCAAATACATTAATTTTATCATAAAAGCCACTACAAATCAAGCATTAAAAGCCAATAAAAAAGACCACACATAAAGCTCGTGTAGCCTTTTTCCTTTTATAATTATTTTCCAAATTTAAAAATTTCGTTATGAATTTTATTGCGATTTTCAATTTCTTTCTTTATCTGTTTATTTAATTCGGTCATCTCTTTCTCTGCATTTTTCATTTCACTCTCAATTTTCTTACTATCTAAATTTATATTAAGCGATTTTAAATATTTTATGTTTTTTAATTCATTGCTTAAACTAACATATTCTCGATTAATTTCAAACTTTTTGCGAACTAATTCCTTTTCTTTTTGTCTGTTTGACCCACTTTTCATATTAGTAAACATTTTATTAGGTATATTCATGTCATTAAGCTCGCCTCTTACTTCTTGCAACTTGTAATCTATTTCAAACAAACACCTAATCACAGGTAATTGGTCACCAGTATACCATCCGTTATAAATTGCTTTAAGATTTTCAAATTTCCTGGCCTGTTCATTCAATATTATCAAGCTCTTCTGAAATGCAACGTTATTGTTATTTCAATTCTTCTTTTTTATTATCAAGATCTTCTTCCTGTTTTTTTGCTGCTGCTTCTTCTTGTTTTATTTTTTCTTCCATTTCTCTATTTTTTCTCTCGTCTTCTCTTTTCTTTTCTTCTTCTTTTTGAGAATCAAGCGCTTTGTTTATTTCACTAATAGCGCCATTTGCTAAATTAACAAGCTCGTCTTTTTGTTTTTCCAAGTAAAACATACCATGTATTATTTTTGTATACTTGTCTTCAGCATCTTTACAAATCTTTTCCAATCTTGCTTTTTCTTCAGAACTATCAATTTGTTCAATCAAACGCTTTGCTTTATCTAATTCACGATACTTTTTGCTAGGCTCATTTAAACGTTTTGCGAATGCTGCCACCGTGTCTGCATCACATTTTAAATGATTACTATCGCTTTGCAAAGATATAACTAAATCTTCTAGGTCATTACCTATGGCATTACTATGTTTCGAAAAATATTCGTTCATGTTCTTAAGGGTAGGTTCAATGTTATTGTCCAATATACATTTTATTGCTTTTATTCTTCCTAAATCAACTAATTCTAAGTTAACAGTGCTTTTAAGAAATTTTTTCGTATCATTTAAATTTATCAAAATAGTGTAAATATCTTCTATTAACAAACTAGTATACCTGAGTTCTATACTTCCTTTAATTGGTTCAACTTTTTTCATAATTTTCGCTATTTCATTAATACTTAATTGAACCTTTTGATCAATGTCGTTAATACAATCTCTCTCATCTTTACTACTAACACCATAACCCTCTTTAACAGCCCCAACAGAAGCAGTAGCACATGATGTTGTCATAGCAGCTGCGCATATAAGCGCAATCATTTTTTTCATGAATTTTGTTTTCATATTCTATTCCTCCATAAAATAATATAATTTTTCTACTACACGTTATATTATAAACATAATTATAGCTTGATTTGTTAACAATTTATTAACAAATTAAACTATTAAAAAACCACACCACACGCATTATTTGCGCATGGCTTAATGTAAAAATATTATCCTTGATTTTGATTATTTTGATTAATTTTATCCTTGATATTCTGCAATTCTTCCCTTGTTTTTTTAGCAGTATCACCAATTTTTTGAGCCCTATCATTTTCTGAAAGATCGTCATTCATGTATAACTCCATCAACTCGAAACGCAACTCTTCAAGTTTTTTCACCGATGTTTTCGGCTTTAATTTTTTTATTGCTAAATTAAAATTTTTATTACCTTCTTTATATTCAGGCAAAGAAAACAATAGATCACGATTGTCTATCTCTTTGTTGTCTTTTATTTCTTTATATTTATATTTATCGTTGTCCACGAGATTTAGGCATCATCTATTGTCATATTATTTATTTTAAATTTTTCCTCTGTAGAAAGCAAATAATTAAGCTCATATTTTTCAAGCTGATCAATATAATTATCCATAAGAGAAATAGCATTGTTCATAGATTGGGAACTGCTAGTATATTCTATCATTTTTGCTAAAGGTATTTTGAAGTCAAAACCTCTATGACCAGTTAATTTTTCATTAGCTTCAACAAGATCTTTAGGAACACGTCCTCTAACATATGACTTACTCATATTGAAATCACACTTTTTACAAGCAAATTTATATTCATTTAATTTTTTACTAAATTTCTCCTTCATCTCAGCATCTTCAGCAGAAATATTATTGATATTCTCTTTACCTTTTTCATTCATTTCTTTTCCTATATAATTAAGCACTTTTTTTACTTTTTCAAGCAAATTTTTAGCAGATTTCCCAAAAAACTTTTCCCTATAATAGATCGTTAATTCTTTTTTATCACCATTGTCTTTATTTTCATCTATATTCATAGTCCTTGCAATTTCTGTATAAAACACCTTATCATTTTCTTTATCTATTGACACGCTGTTAGCTTTATCAACTAAATCATCGACATCACTTTTCATTGCATTTATCATTATTTCAATATTATTAATATGATTTTCGTCGTAAACAACTAAGTCACAGCTTTTAAGAGTAGATAAAGAGTTATAAGAACTATTCAATTTTCCTTTAATAATGTGTTTTATCTTGTGTATAATATGTCTAATTGTTTTCCCTGTATTTGTCTTGCCGTCATTATCATATAAACAATCTTTACTAAGCCTGCTGCTAGCATTTTCCAATGACGATATATAATCCTCAATCTTAAGGTTTAAACCACCCACCTTAGTAACAAACTCTTCAGATGCTCCTGGTTTAGCTACTAATGCCCCAACAGAAGCAGTAGCACATGATGTTGTCATAACAGCTGCGCATATAAGCGCAATCATTTTTTTCATGAATTTTGTTTTCATATTCTATTCCTCCATAAAAAATAATACAGTTTTTTACCGCGCATTACATTATACACATAATTATATTTTTATTTGTTAAGAATTTGTTAACAAATAAAAAACCACACGCATTGTTTGCGCATGGTTTAATGTAAAAATATTATTTTAATTATTTTCCAAATTTAAACATGTCGTTATAAATTTTTATTGCGATTTTCAATTTCTTCCCTTATCTGTCTATTTAATTCCATCATTCTTGTCTCTGCATCTATAATTTGACTCTCAATTTCCTTACTATCAAAATCATCTATGCCCAGCGAGCTTAAATATTCTATGTTTTTTAATTCATTGCTTAAATTAACATATTTTTGATTAATTTCAAACTTTTTGCGAACTAATTCCTTTTCTTTTTGTCTGTTTGACCCACTTTTCATGTTAATGAACATTTTAGGCATATTAATTTTAGGTATATTCATGTCATTAAGCTCGCCTCTTACTTCTTCCAACTTGTAATCTATTTCAATCAAACACCTAATCACAGGTAATTGGTCACCATCATACCAACCGTCATAAATTAATTTAAGATTTCCAAATTTCCTGGCTTGCTTATCCAATTTTTCAAGCTCTTTTTGGAGACGAATTTCTTGCTGTTGTAATTTTAATTTTCTATTAGCAAGCTCCTTTTCCTGTTTTTTTGCTGCTAATTCTTCTTGTTTTCTTTTTTCTTCCCTTTCTCTATCTTCTCTCTCCATTTCTTTTTTTAATTGCTCTCTTTTCCTCGCGAATTCTCTTTTCTTTTCTTCTTCTTTTCTTTTATTTTCTTCTTCTTTCTGAGCATCAAGCGCTTTTTTTATTTCAAGAATAGCGCTATTTGCTAAATTAACAAGTTCGTCTTTTTGTTTTCTATAACACGCCGCCTTACCTTGTATTGCTTGCATATAAGCGCCTTTAGCATCTTCACAAAGCTTTTCCAATCTTTCATATTCTTTAGAATTATTAATTTGCTTAATCGAACTCTTTACTTTACCTAATTCACGATACTTTTTGCTAAGCTCATCTGAACGTTTTATGAATCTTACCGCAGTTTTTACGTTATCTCCTAATTCCTCACAATCGTCGTACAAACATGTAAGTAATCGTTTTGGGTCATTACTATATTCCGAAAAATATCCGTTCATGGTATTAATGGTAAATGCAACGTAATTGTCCAAGACACTTTCTATTGATTCCATCATACCGTTGCCAGCTATTTCTAAGCCATCAGTGCTTTCAAGCAACTCTTTCGCAGCATTTAAGTGTGACAAAATATAGTCAGTGTATTCTTTTTTTCCTTTAATTTCGTTGATTTTTTTCGTCATTTCCCCTATTGTATTAATACTTAATCGAATCTTGTTATCAAGTTGGTAAACAAAGATCTCATCACTCGGCATACTACAACCATAACCATATTTAACAGCTCCAACAGAAACAGTAGCACATGATGTTGTCATAGCAGCTGCGCATATAAGCGCAATCATTTTTTTCATTAATTTTGTTTTCATATTCTATTCCTCCATAAAATAACATAATTTTCCTGTTGCATATTACATTATACACGAAATAATAGTTTGCTTTGTTAAAAAACTGTAAACTTTTTGTAAACAAATAAAAAACCACACGCATTGTTTGCGCATGGTTTAATGTAAAAATATTATTTTAATTATTTTTCAAATTTAAAAATTTAGTTATGAATTTTATTGCGATTTTCAATTTCGTCCTTTATCTGTTTATTTAATTTGGTCATCTCTTTCTCTGCATTTTTCATTTTACTCTCAATTTCCTTACTATCTAAATTTATATTAAGCGATTTAAAATATTTTATGTTTTCTAATTCATTACTTAAATTAACATATTCTCGATTAATTTCAAACTTTTTGCGAACTAATTCCTTTTCTTTTTGTCTGTTTGACCCACTTTTCATATTAGTGAGCATTTTAAACACATTCATGTCATCAAGCTCGTCTCTTACTTCTTCCAACTTGTAATTTATTTCAAACAAACGCCTAATCACAGGTAATTGGTCACCAGTATACCATCCGTCATAAATTTCTTTAAAATTTCCTAGTTCCTCGGCTTGCTTATCCAATTTGTCAAGCTCGCTTTTGAGACGAATTTCTTGTTGTTTTAATTCTAATTTTCTATTAGCAAGCTCCTCTTTCTGCTTTTTCGCTGCTAACTCTTCTGGTTTTCTTTCTTCTTTCTTTTCTCTATCTTTTCTCTCGTCTTTTATTTTATTTTCTTCTTTTTTCTGAGCATCAAGCGCTTTTTTTATTTCACTAATAGCGCTATTTGCTAAACCAACAAGTTCGTCTTTTCGCTTTGGCTTTGAACTGAGCACAGCTTTGTATATTTTTTTATATAAGCTTGTTTCAGTTTTTTCACAAAGCTCTTTCAATCTTTGTTTTTCTTTAGGATTACTAATTTGTTCAATCAAACGCTTTGCTTTATTTAATTCACGATAATTTTTGCTAATCTCATCTGAAAATTTTATTCTTTGTACCAGTTCTTCTACACCAACTTTTAATTTATCATCACAATCACTTTCCAAACAATCAAGTAAGTGTTCTGGGTCATTACTATATTCCGAAAAATATTTGTTCATTTGCACAATAGTAGGTATCACTTCCACTTTCAAGTACAGAACCATTGTTTCTACCGCTTTTTGGTCAAATAATTCTAAGCCAGCAGTGCTTTGAAGCAAACTTTTTATTTTATCTAATTTTGACAAAAGTCCTTTAGTTGCTTCTTCATGTCCTTTAATTTCTGCGACTTTTTCCATAATTTCCTCTATTGTACCTATGCTTAATCGAACATTGTGATCAATTTCGCCAATAGTTTTGATCTCTTCTTGATTACTAACACCATAACCATGTTTAACAGCTCCAACTGAAACCATAGAGCCCGCAATCATAGATAATGCCATTGCACCAGATGCGAGCATCGTCGCAATTCTTTTTTTGTTAGCTCTACCACCAGCAACCATTTCAAGCATTTCATCAGAAAGTTCATCAAAATCATTACTCATAATTTTTTGTCCATCAGCTGAACTTAAAAAATTATTCATTTCTACTTTAAATTCATCTAACGATTTGCTATACCCATTTTTGCAAAAAAGTTCATATGCGCTATTCACATCTTTCAAAGACGTCATTTTTTCTCTTTGTTTATCATTTAATAAAATTTTACAAAAGACATTTTTAAAACTCATCTGATTCATAGCAATTACTCCTTTCATCAAACACAGTTTGTGGTTTATTAATATTGTACACATATTCACTTAAAAAATCAATGGTTTTTATTATATCTGCATGAATATTAGATATTTTAAGCTATACTATATAAATTTATACAAATAATTATAGTTTGATTTTTTAAAAAACTGTAAACTTTTAAAAAGGCAATAAAAAAGACCACACATAAAGCTCGTGTAGCCTTTTTTCTTTTTTTATATTTAATAATTAATTTTCTACTAATGGAGGAGCTGCCAAATTAATACTATCATTTTTTTGAGAACCGTTACCCTTTGCTATTTCATTAATAGCCCTATCCGATAATTCAAAAAATTTCTTTGCTTGTTCTTCACCCTCGCTATTAAGTTCAATTGTTGACGCTATGCTATTATAATAGTTTTGGGCTTCATTATAATATTTTTGCAAATTTAACTTTTCTTCAGAATCATCCATTTTGTTAATAAATAACCCTGCCTGATGCAACTCCACTCGCTTATCATCAAGTTTAGTTGAAAATTGCACAGCGCACTTAATCGCTTCTAACTCGCTTATAACAGTATCACGATCATACTCCTCCATCACATAACGAGCCCTATCCTTGCTGCTATTCAAATTGAACATAGGGTCAAGAAAAGCATAATTAAAAAGTCTTAAATTGGAATTAACTGTTTCAATCAGTTTGTCATGACAAAGCTTAAACTTGTTAATATCTTTAAGCAATTGCTGCAACTCTTTTAAAGTTTTTAAAGCGCTTTCAGTATATGGACCTGGGCCACTTCTCCAATCCCATGAGTTCGAAAAATTTTCAAGTTGCCTTGTAAAATTATCTAGTTTACTAGCAGCTCTATCCATATCCACATTTAAATTTTTAACAAGCCTTTCTCTTTGAGTTCCATAATCAAAATCAGATATCTTAATGGCCCCAACAGAAGCAGCGGCACACGATGTTGTCATAACAGCTGCGCATATAAGCGCAATCATTTTTTTCATTAGTTTTGTTTTCATATTTTATTCCTCCATAAAATAATATAATTTTTCTACTACACGTTATATTAAAAAACTGTAAACTTTTAAAAAACCACACGCATTGTTTGCGCATGGCTTAATGTAAAAATATTATCCTTGATTTTGATTATTTTGATTAATTTTATTCCTTATTTCTTGCAATTTTTCCCTTGCTTTTTGAACAGTATTACCAATTTGTTGAGCCCTATCATGTTCTGAAAGATCGTCATCCATGTATAACGCCATCAACTCTAAACGCAACTCTTCAAGTTTTTTCATCGATGCTTTCGGCTTTAATTTTTGTATTGCTAAATTAAAGTTTTTATTACCTTTTTTATATTCAGGCAAAGAAAACAATAGATCACGATTGTCTATCTCTTTGTTGTCTTTTATTTCTTTATATTTATATTTATCGTTGTCCACGAGATTTAGTGCAAGTTTTTCCCCTTCAGAAGGTAAGCTAATTATATAAACTTCCATCTTTGATATAGCATCATCCATAAGCTTAACAGCTTCTTTTGCTGATTCATCACTAGCAATATGCTGGAGCTTTTGTTTAATACCTACTTTGCCGTCTAATATAATATTATCACCTGTTACTCCTCTAATAGCATCAGCAACCCTCTTAGGAAAACGTCCTCTTCCTTTTTTTTCAATAACTTCACGAAATTTTGTTTTAAAATTTGCCAATAACTCCTCAAATGTGGTCGCCAGCGCAGGATCTATTTTTTCTAAAGCCTTTTCATATTCTTCATCAAATTCACTTTGTTCGTCATCGATCTCATTTTGTTCGTCATATCCTTCACTTTGTTCATCATAGTCTTCAACCAAATTGTTTACCGATTTAATCTTATCATCCAATCCACTAACAGTTTTTTTAAACAAGTCTTCCACTTGCTTTGGCGTTAATTCTTTTCTATCACCATTATCTTTATCTTCATCTATATTCATATTCTCTACAGTTTCTGTATAAAACACCTTATCTTTGTTCTCATCTACTGATATGTTTTTAGCTTTTCTAACAAAATCATCAATATCTCCTTGCATGCTATCTATTATTTTACCAATTTTATCAATAATTCTATCGTCATTGCCAACTATTAATTTTTTGTCTGATGCAAGATCGTTGAAACAGTCTACAAAATAATCAATCTTGCCTTTAATATATTTAATCGCTGCTTGTATGTTTTTATTGTTTTCATATTTATACGTTCTATCGTCTCTATACTCTGCGTAAACTTCGTAGTTATTGCGCGTTATACAATCCAACGATTCATTATAATCATCCATCTTAACATTTAATTCGTTAACCCTATGCAAAATTTTCAAAGATGCTCCTCGCCGAGCTTCCAGGGCCCCAACAGAAGCAGCGGCACATGATGTTGTCATAGCAGCTGCGCATATAAGCGCAATCATTTTTTTCATTAGTTTTGTTTTCATATTTTATTCCTCCATAAAATAATATAATTTTTCTACTACACGTTATATTATTTGTTAAGAATTTGTTAACAAATTAAACTTTTAAAAAAGCCACACGCATTGTTTGCGCATGGTTTAATATAAAAATATTATCCTTGATTTTGATTAATTTTTCGACAGCTCAGGCTTTAATTTTTTTATCGCTAAATTAAAGTTTATATTACCTTTTTATAACAACCATCGTACATAAGCTATCTGTTTTTCGATATATGTAAGTGCATCGTATATTGTCATATTACGTACTTTACATTTTTCCTATTTAGACATGTATTTCATATATACAATCGATCATTTTTAATATAGCATCCTTTATAAGAGAAGTGGCTTCTTTCACCGATTCGTCACTAGAAAAATACTCGAGCTTTTTATCAATACTTATTGTAGCATTTAATTCAGCATCATTAGCAGCACCCGTTACTTTTCTAATAGCGTCAGCAGCCTCTTTAGAAAAAATTCCGATTTCCCCTTTATTAACACCTTCACGAAATGTTTCTTCAAACTCATATAATTCAACATCAAGTTGGTCCGACAACTTAGGAGTTAATTTTCTGTAAGCCTTTTGAAGTCTTTCAAATGCACTTTCTTCGCCCTCAGAATCGGGTTCGATAAAGGCATAGGTAAAGCAGGATAAGTATTTGAGCTTTTCTTTCAATTTATAGACAGTGTCTCCAAACAAGTCTCTCGCTTGCTTTGGTGTTAATTCTTTTTTACAATCTTTATCTTCATCTATATTCATAGTGCTTGCCATTCCTAAATAGAACAACTTATCATTTTCTTTGTCTATTGAAATGTTATTAGCTACATTAACTAAATTATCGATATCACTTTTCATTTTACCTATTACGTCATCAACACGATCAATAACACGTTTTTCACTATCAACCATTGCTTTTTTCTCAATTTCATCAAAATAATTCACAAAATAGTCAAACTCTTTTTTAATATATTCAAGCACTGATTTTATTCTTTTATTTGTTTTAGTGCTGTCACCACTATAATGCTCTGAGTTTTTGAATAAATCAACATTATTCAACGAGTTTTTATAATCACCAACCTTGTCGCTTAATTCTTTCACCTTATTAATAATTTCCTCAGATGCTCCTGGCTGAACTCCAAGTGCTCCAACAGAAGCAGTAGCACATGATGTTGTCATAACAGCTGCGCATATAAGCGCAATCATTTTTTTCATGAATTTTGTTTTCATATTTTATTCCTCCACAAAAATAATATAATTTTTCTACTACACGTTATATTATAAACATAATTATAGCTTGATTTGTTAACAATTTATTAACAAATTAAACTATTAAAAAACCACA
>CADASU010000008.1 GCA_902790675.1 Oscillospiraceae bacterium
AGTATATGGTACAGTTTGCGTATTTTTCCAAGTCGTTGTTTTTGATGTCTTCGAACAAGCTTTGGATTAATTCGTTGTTGAATCGCTTGTTTTGTAACAACATCATGTTCATGATGTTGTTCATCATGCCCATGATGTTGTTCTGGCCGTTCTGGTTGTCCTGGTTGTTGATGATGTTGTTCTGGCCGTTCTGGTTGTCCTGGTTGTTGATGATGTTGTTCTGGCCGTTCTGGTTGTCCTGGTTGTTGATGATGTTGTTCTGGTCGTTCTGGTTGTCCTGGTTGTTGATGATGTTGTTCTGGCCGTTCTGGTTGTCCTGGTTGTTGATGATGTTGTTCTGGTCGTTCTGGTTGTCCTGATTGTCCTGGTTGTTGATGATGTTGTTGTTCTGGTCGTTCTGGTCGTTCTGGTTGTCCTGGTTGTTGATGATGTTGTTGTTCTGGTCGTTCTGGTTGTCCTGGTTGATTAGGTTGATTAGGTTCTGATCCAATTTAACTGTTCCTGTGGAACCTGCAGCTCCAACAGATGATATGGTAGACATAGACATTGTTGCTGCGCACAAAACAGCGATTATTTTTTTAAACATTTTAATTTTCATAAATATATCCCTTCTTTATAAAAAACAATTATGCTTTACCATTTATTACACTTATAGTGTAGTGCAAAAATATGAATATCAAATGGAGTTTTTGTTAACTTTTTGTTAACTTTGTCAAAACACACACGTCAAAAACAAACTAAACAGTATATTTTAAACAAAAAACCCCGACCTGTTACAATTAACAAGCCAGGGTTTTCTAATATAGTGAATTAATATTAAAGCGGTTTAGAAATAGCAGGCAATAACTGAGATTTAAACTCATCCCATGAATGTATATTATTATCGTAGTAGAAGTTGTTTTGGTGGGTAAATGATGGGAATATCATTTCTATATGTACTAAAGGCTCGCCTGTGTTTCCTCTATTGCATATTGCAGAGGCGATGCGATCAAGAGAATATTCTTGAAGATCTCCGCATTGTGAATTTGCTACCACTACAGCCTTTTTACCAATGTCTAACCCAACAACTACTAGTGCATGATTGCCACCCAAACCATTATTTACATTACAACTAACAGTATCATCCATAATGACTACTAATACTGGAGTTATAGACGCTGCGAAGTGTTTCAGCAGTAATGTTTTTGCAGTTTTGATAGCTGTTTCGCGTGATTGAGCACTATCCTTTTTTATAGTTATATGAACACGTGAGTGATTAATTTCTAGTTTATTTAAAACATCGGATTCGTCTTGCAAAGTTCCGCCAACATTTTTTAATTTGTCCATAGAAAAGCCAAATTGAGGTTTGTTAAAAAATCTTTCAACTTCATCGAAATCGTCGCCATCTCTTTCACCTTTGTTTCGAACAATATCGTCTTTTTTCCCTTCAAGGTGTTTTAAAAAATTGTGCATATCGCATGCAGCATATAGCCAACAGTTCCCAAACTTCTGTTGTCCACACAAATATTGGTCAAATTCTTTTTTGATATTATCTATAGAAAATTGATTAGCACTGGTTTGCATTTTGTTTATAGCATCATTAAAGAGCTCATCTATATGATCATGTGCCTGATCTTGCCACTTTAGGTATGGAAGTTTGCTTACTACGCTTCTTCTAAATTTGACTCAAGCAGCTCACGATCAGCTCTCCAATCAATTATATTTATAAAATTTTCAGCTGTTTTATACTCTTTCGTGAAAGAAAAGGACGAGTTGTTCATCTTAGCATTCTCTATTAACGCTTGCAATTCATTAAATTTATCTTGGTATGTTTTTTTCAAATAATGGCCATATGGAAGATAAAAAGTAGGTAAAGTAAAATCGTTGTCAGACATGAATTTATCTAATTTACTCATAGCTTCATCTAATATTTTAATTTTCTTTTCTCTGCAAGCGTCATTACCATCATTTAAATCACAAATATTCAAAAAGCAATTACATATAATGTTTTTGGCAGGTGCAAAATCAACCAATTTATGGTTTGCAAATATGCGGGTTTCGTCTTCCTTACGTATGAATTCGTTCCATTTATTATTTAATTCTATGATTAAAGCATTTTTAGAGGTATCTACTTTTTTTAGCATATTATTACGAATTTTTGATATATTATCTTTAAGTATATTATCATTCATAATTTTCGAATCCAACGCTTGAAAATGCGAACTATTGTTTTTTTGACTATTTTCTTTATTAAAGTCATCTTTTTCAGAATTTTTATTAAGCATGTACTGTTGTTGAGGAGACATGTACGTTTGGTTGATCTGGTTGTTGTTCTGGCTGTCTTGGTTTATCTGGTTGCTTTGGCTGATCTTCTTGTCTTTGTCGTTAATCTTTATGTCTTTGTTATTGTTGTTTTTTTTGGTTATCGCAGTCATAGCTCTTGCGACAATAAGATTAGCCGCTTTAAGACAATTTTGCACAGCCTCATCGCTCAAAGGTTTCTCGCCAATGTTAATATTGTTTATACATTTATCAATCCTTTTCATACTTGGTAGTAAGGAATGCTGCAAGAATTCTTCGTCGTAGTAAATTGTTTGTTTATCCAATTCACTCAAATTTTTTGAAATAGCATCTACTGATACCACAATACCCTTTTTGTTATTTGCTTCATAATGAGTGCGAATTTTCGCTAAAGTCTTTAAATCTTTTTGTATTAAATCATTTATGCTTGTTAAATCCTCAGATTGTTTTTGCTCATGTTCAATTATAACGTTTATTGCCCCAACAGATGATATGGCAGACATGGATATTGTTGCTGCGCATAAAACAGTGATTATTTTTTTAAAAATTTTAATTTTCATGTTAAATATTATTTCCTTCCTGTAAATCAAACTACGATTCATATTTTTCTTTGCAACTAACATTGTAACAAATAGATGTTTATTTTCTTTGAATAAATGGTTAACTTTTTGTTAATTTTACAAGCATATGCTTTTTAAATAGTAAATAAAAAAACCTGACTTGCTAAATTTAACAAGCCAGGGTTTATTACATATTATAACACTTTTTTAATGTTTCTATCAAGTTTAAATATTGCTGTTGGTAAGGTATGGTGTCGAGTAATTGTGGAGCATGTATGGCTATCGACGACAAAGTACCTAGCAAGGGCATCAAACCTCGAGCACATCGATTTTCATTATCCAAAAAACACAATTTTCCATTTTGATAACGCAAAACATTCCCATAGGGGGAATCCTCGTCCAAAGGCTTTTCAACCAATGCCATAATAAAACTAGGTAATGTTGACACATCGGCATATGTTGCATTATTAATAAATCTGTCTACCATTGGGTTATTCCATTCATCATTCGTAATTGGAATATTGATATTATTCATATTTAGAAGATTATTCAAGAGCATCTTTCTATTATATGAATTTAATGTGCTCCACCACATCTCCATGCTGCTGTTGAAGTTGTTCATCATCATGTTGTTCATGCCCATGTTGTTGTTCATCATCATGTTTTTGTTCATCATGTTCATGTTGTTGTTCATGTTGTTCATGTTGTTCATGTTGTTCATGTTGTTCATGCCCATGTTGTTGTTCATCATCATGTTTTTGTTCATCATGTTCATGTTGTTGTTCATGTTGTTCATGTTGTTCATGTTGTTCATGCCCATGTTGTTGTTCATCATGCCCATGTTGTTGTTGTTCACCATGCCCATGTTGTTGTTGAAATCGTTTTTTTTGGGATCTGACATTAAATTGTTGTTCTTGTTCTTGTTGTTGTTGTTGAAGTTGTTGATCTTGTTGAAGTTGTTGAAGTTATTGTTATTGTTGTTGTTGAAGTTCTTGTTGTTGTTGAAGTTATTGTTGTTGTTGTTGAAGTTATTGTTGTTGTTGTTGTTGAAGTTATTGTTGTTGTTGTTGTTGTTGAAGTTGTTGATCCTGTTGAAGTTGTCGAAGTTTTTGTTGTTCATGTTGTTCAGGAGGGTATTGTCTTTGTTGAAGTTTTTGTTGAAGTTTTCCATGTTCGTTTTCTTTAATTCGTCGTTGGATTCCTTTATATTTGTTACAGTGGTATTATAAAGATTGTTTAAACTTTTATTAATATCGCTAATATCTTTATAAAAGCTATTATTATTTATATTTAAATTATTTATATTTAAATTTTGTATTTTTTGACTTATTGGCTCTAGCTTTGCTTGAAATTCTTTTATTATGTGTCTATTGGGGCTCATTAGGCTATTACCAAACATATTAACTAAAGTATTGCATATAGAATTTAATTGGTTTATCGTGTTTTGTTTGTTTGGAATATTACTTGAATTGTTTATATGTTGCTTCACATTAGTTACTGTTTTGTGCATGTTAGTTAGCTCTTGATTTATATTGTTTATAGCCATTATATTAGCGTCGGTTAATTGGTTAGTACCACTGTAATTTATTGCCCCAACAGAAGCCATAGGGGCCGTGATCATAGATAACGCCATTACGCCAGATGTGAGCACCGTCGCAATTTTTTTAAAATTAGCTCCACCACCAGCAACCATTTCAAGCATTTCGTCAGAAAGCTCATCAAAATTATTATTCATAATTTTTTGTCCATCAGCTGAACTTAAAAAATTATTCATTTCTACTTTAAATTCATCTAATGATTTACTATATCCATTTTTGCAAAAAAGGTCATATGCACTGCCTATGTCTTTCAAAGACGTCATTTTTTCTCTTTGTTTATCATTTGATAAAATTTTACAAAAGATATTTTTAAAACTCATCTTATTCATAGCAAGCGCTCCTTTCATCAAACACAGTTTGTGGTTTGTTTATATTATACACATATTCACTTAAAAAATCAATGGTTTTTATTATATCTGCATGAATATTAGATATTTTAAGCTATACTATATAAATTTATACAAAATCATATTTCTTTTTTATTTTTAATGGATATTTTACATTTGCTTAACTACCACGCTTGCGTTGTAAAATAAAAATATAAAGATTAAATTGAATTTTTGTTAATTCTGACAAAGCAAATCATTTAAAAAATTAAATAGTAAATAAAAAAACCTGACCTGTTAAATTTAACAAGCCAGGGTTTTTGTCTATGAGTTCATTAACTGTAACTTAATAATTTTTAACGTAATCTAACAACTCGCCTTTGAAACCTTCCCATGGAGTTAGGTTTTCCTTAGGTATTGAGTATGTAGGCTCTTTCAAGTTCGGACCTTCGCATCCGTTAAAATATCCTTTTTTTAATGATGTGAATACTAAAGTCGATATTGCGCAATTAGAGCCACCCACATTACTATTGCCTTTAGTTATTTCATTAACTACAAAATCAATATCCCTTGTCTCTGTTGTTCCATTCGTTGGGTTCAATATTAAAACTTGGTCTGATTCAGGATCTATGCCCAATATGCTCACCCAATGTCCAGGGAAATGTGCTAATACCGGAGCTGGATCTTGATGATTTGCGAAATATGTGTAAAGTAATGCTTTAAGCATTTTTGGCACAACCAATGTTTGAGCTTCATTACGATTCTCAACCCCATCTTCATTTGTAGCGGAAAAGCTAACATAGAATGGATGTATACCAAACTTATTAATGTAATCCACCACATCTAAATGATCAGCACCGTTCAAATTTGTTAACATATCAGATGAAAAACCTTTTTCCAAATATAAATCTTCAATAATTTTGTCATTATCATTTTGCTTAACATAAGTTCGCAAATGTTTCTTATTTAAGTGGAAGTTTATTGCAGCTTGTGCAGAGAATAACCAGCAATGTGATGGAGATTGCGGACCAGGATTAATAACACCCTTGTGCCATCCGTATTTCTGATTTAGGGAGTTAAAATCTGCTTTAGGTAATTTAGATTTAGCATTCGCAACTACGGAATCTATATCATTATTCGCTCTTTTTAAATCCTCTAAGAATAAATGGCTACTGACATCAGGAGCATTCATACTAGAACGGCAAATAAAATATTGTAAGTTACGTTTTTCTCCGTCCATGCTAAAAGCAAAGGAATCGGTGGGCCTGAATTTATCCAACAATTTTTGTAAATCTTGGTCATTTGCATGCTCTAACACAAATTTAGATCTTCTACTCAATGAATTATAATCATCGAAGCACAGATCTGACCGAATACCAGAAAATTGAAAATATAAAGCCTTAGATAGTCGAACATAGTTATATGCAAGTTTGTTACTCCAGCCCAAGTTTGTTTGTAAATTTTCGACTAACGATTTGTCGTTATCATCCAATTTAACAGATTTAATATCTACTGCGCCATAATTATTTTTTCTGATGTTACTGCTATTATTGAAGATCATTTTCATGTTGTTGTTATTGTTGTTGAAGTTTATGTTATTATTGTTGTTGTTGTTGAAGTTGTAGTTCATGCCCATGTTGTTGTTGAAGTTGTAGTTCATGTTCATCATGTTGTTGTTGAAGTTGTAGTTCATGCCCATGTTGTTGTTGAAGTTGTTCATCATGCCCATGTTGTTGTTCATCATGCCCATGTTGTTGTTCATCATGCCCATGTTGTTGTTCATCATGCCCATGTTGTTGTTCATCATGCCCATGTTGTTGTTCATCATGTTCATGCTATTATTGTTGTTCGTGAAATTGTTGTTGTTCATAAAATTGAAGTTGCTGTTGAAGTTATTCATGCTGTTCATCATGCCCATGTTGTTTATGCTATTCATCATGTTGAAGTTATTCATGCTGTTCATCATAGGCATGTTCATCATGTTCATGAAATTGTTGTTGTTCATCATAGGCATCATGAAGTTATTCATGTTGTTCATATTTTTCTGGTTGAATTCGTTTATTGTTTTGTTAGTGAGTTTAATAAGATTTTTCAATTCTCCATCAATCCTACAGATGTCCTTATAACAAATAGGGTTCTTTGCAATTAAATTGTTGTGTATACTTTTGTCTATTTGTTTTAAAGATTCATTGAGGACGTTTATTATTGTTACATCAGGAATAATTAAATTATCACTATGTATGCTCGATAAGTTATTACTGATAGACTCTAATTTGTTTATATATTCTTTTTTTGTTGCGTCGACAAATGCTTGTTGATAATTATTTATCCAGTATTTTGTGTTGTTTATTCTGTCGAGCATACCTTGTATTGTTTGATTTGTTTCTTTAGCAGCACTTTCTCCTTGTGGATTTGATTGGAAATCACTGTTGTTGCTTTTATATTTTACTGCCCCAACAGATGATATGGCAGACACAGACATTGTTGCTGCACATAAAACAGCTAATAATTTTTTAAAAATTTTAATTTTCATTTTAAATATTACTTCCTTCCTATAAACTAAATTATGACTTATATTTTTCTTAATACTGATATTATAACAAATAGATGTTTGTTTTTTTTGAACAAATGGTTAACTTTTTGTTAACTTTACAAGCATATGCTTTTTTAAAAAGTTTAGGCGGTCTGTTTTAAACAAAAAACCCGACCTGTTAAATTTAACAAGTCAGGGTTTAATTATTTGTTTTTTTCTATTTTACATGTTGTTGTTATAGTTCATGCTACATTTATTATAAAGATTTTGCAAGCCTGAATAAACATCTTTCAATGTTGCTGTTGTCGGGTATTTATTGTTGTTGTATGCTTCATTTAATATTAATTGCATTTCTTCTTTTATATTTGCTAGGCCTTGATAAAGGCTACTTATTTTGTCTGTACTAAGAACATTTAAATTAACACTCTTAATATTTTCTAAAATAACTTTTATCTTTTCGCATAAAGAATATTTTCTCTGAAAATATATGCGCGACCTGATTGTTTCCATAGAGCTCAGCATATTTTTTATATCTTCAATAAGCATACCATTGTTCATGTTGTTGTTGAAGTTGTTGTTGAAGTTGTTGTTGTTGAAGTTGTTGAAGTTGTTGTTGTTGTTGTTGTTCATCATGTTCATGTTGTTCATCATGCCCATGTTGTTATTCATCATGCCCATGTTGCTGTTCATCATGCCCATGTTGCTGTTCATGAAATTGAAGTTGCTGCTCATGTTGTTCATCATGTTCATGTTGTTCATGTTGTTCATCATGTTCATGTTGTTGTTCATGTTGTTGTTCATGTTGCTTATGTTGTTGTTCATGAAATTGAAGTTGCTGTTCATGTTGTTGTTCATGTTGCTTATGTTGTTGTTCATGAAATTGAAGTTGCTGCTCATGTTGTTCATCATGTTCATGTTGTTCATGTTGTTCATCATGTTCATGTTGTTGTTCATGAAATTGAAGTTGCTGTTCATGTTGTTCATCATGTTGTTGTTGTTGAAGTTGTTGTTGAAGTTGTTGTTGATGTTGTTGTTGTTCATGAAATTGAAGTTGCTGTTCATCATATTCATGTTGTTGTTGTTGAAGTTGTTGTTGATGTCCATCGGGTTTTTTTGATTTTCAACATTGTTATTGTTATTTTTACCAACCTTAAAGATTGGGCTTTGCATGCCGGTTACTTCGGCGAGGTCTTCTTTGAAATTGCCCGAGTTCATGTTGTTGTTCATGTTGTTGTTGATGTTGTTGTTGATGTTGTTGTCACGTTCCTTCCATTTATCGTAGAACACTTTTGTAGGGCTTGTCTCACCATTTTCGATGTTGTTTTTGTTGTTTTTATTGTTCATGTTGTTGTTCATGTTGTTGTTCACGTTGTTGTTCACGTTGTTCATCAATTTTTCTATCGAGTTTATAGCATTATCGTTAAGAAAATTAGGAAATATGTTGAACTGCCAAGTAGCCTGAATAATTTTTTCAGCATATTTTGCAACTTCTGATGCATGGGTAAAATTATTATTATTAAAAACATCATTGCTTACTTTTTTTGACATATCATGTATAATGCCTATAAGACGAAGGTAATAATGCAAGGATGATACTTGTTTAATATTTATTTGCTCATTAGCGGATCTCAATACAGCACGAAGTTTAAGGATACGTTGGCATGTAAATTTAGCACTGGGTTCATCATATTTTGCCTCAAAAATACTTTGGTGAATATCATCGTCGATTATGTCGTTATTATTATCATCGTATCGAAAATGTAGATTTTTCGAAAACATCAGATACCTGAATGAAGAAAGAAATTCTCCGTCAGCTTCTTTAATTTTCTTATTTATTTCATTCAACATATCTTGATAGGTATGATAGGAAGTCTCCTCTTTCGGTTTTTGACTTAGATCGTTTGTGTTGCCTATAAAATTTATTGCCCCAACGGATGATATAGCAGACACAGACATTGTTGCTGCGCATAAAACAGCGATTATTTTTTTAAAAATTTTAATTTTCATTTTAAATATTACTCCTTTTTTGTAAACTAAATTATGGTTTATATTTTTCTTAACACTGACATTGTAACAAATATATATTTATTTTCTTTGAACAAATGGTTAACTTTTTGTTAACTTTACAGATGTATTAAATAGTAAACAAAAAACCCCGACCTGTTAAATTTAACAAGTCAGGGTTTTATAGTAATTAAATATTTTTAAACGTAATTATTCTCTAAAAACGTTATCTAAGCACAATGCTTTAAAATCTGGCCATACTTCGTTCATTTGATATATAAGGTTTTCAGGGTAAAGGCTCGACATGTTTGTAAATATAAGAACAATATTTTCAGTTGGATCTTTTTTATCTGAAGGAAGTGTTGGTTTGCCCATCTCTAATGAGCGAGCTGCGTCCATACACAGGTTAGATAGCGAAATTTTTCTAAGGTCTTTGTGACATGAATCTATTACTAGTGCTTGGTCATTTTTAGCGTCCACCCCACAAATTGTTAAATAGTGACCTTGATTTAAAATTATCACTGGAGATTCATATGAATTAAAGTGTTTTAATAACAGCATTTTAGCAATTTTAGCCATTAATAGGTATCTTTGTGGAGATTTATCATGGTTTATCATATGAAATGATTTTGTAGATATATCATATTTCTTTAGGTAATCTTGTATATGTATGTAGTGTTGACCTGAATGTAACATGTTTGGATCTCCACCATGATTTATAAACTCTTGTTCGACTATGTCTCTAGGTGCATCTACAGGATTATCTGCAGGGTTAACAGGAGCTTTTTTGAGAGGTTGTTCACCCTTTTTAAAATATTTATAATAATTTATAACATTTTGTGCTGAAAATAACCAACAATTGTTCAAAGATTGCATACCAGCATGAATATCCTTGAACTTTTGCTCTAAATTATCGATGTTAACAGGTTTCATATTGTTTATAGCTTGCATAAGCATTGCATCTATTTCTGTGCGTGCTTCATTTAAAAATGCATCTGAAAAGCCGTCAAAGGAATGTAGGTTTTGATTTACAAAATAGTTTAGCCCATGCATTCTTGCTTCTGGAGGGAACCACTCAGATGATATTAGTTGTGCAAGCTTTATCATATCATTTATGCTTGCATAGCTTATTAATCTTTGAATTGGTGGACTTAATGATATGTCATTGTAATTCATTGGAAAATTACGTTTTTTGAGTTCTGATACTAGAGTTGATATCTTTGTGTTCATGTTCATCATGTTCATGAACATGATGCTGTTCATTATGCTTATGTTGTTTATCATGTTCATGTTGTTCATGCTATTCATCATGCTTATATTGTTGTTGATGCGATTCATGTTGTTCATGCTATTCATCATGCTTATATTGTTGTTGATGCGATTCATGTTGTTCATGCTATTCATCATGCTCATATTGTTGTTGATGCGATTCATGTTATTGTTTATTATGCTCGTGTTGTTGTTAAAGTTATTGTTGTTCATGTTGTTGTTGTTGTTGGGGTTTTTTATATAATTTACAGCATATTTATAGATATTTTCCATGTCTGTATTTAAGTTTATAAGATCAAAGTTAATATCATTATATTCATTAGTTTCTTTAACTGATACCGCGAGTTCTGATAGTTTAGATATTTGCGCATCTAGTTTATGCAACTTTTCATCAATTTGATTGAGTAATGCTATATCAGGTGAAACTAGTTTGTTAATATTTGTTAGGTTTGTTAATATAGAATTAACTTGATTTAGTGCTATTTCTTTATTAGTTTTTTGAATCTCTGTATCTTGTTTCCAGCTCGAAATTGTGTTCTTCATTTGGTTAAGCATATCTAAATGTGATGATATCATCGTATTTAGGGCCAAAAAGCGCGGATTATCTTGTGGAGATAATTTTGCTGTAGTTGTTATTGCTCCTGTAGGTATTACGATAGATGTAGACATTGTTGCTGCGCATAAAGCAGCGATTAATTTTTTAAATATTTTAGTTTTCATAACTGTATCCCCTTCTTTTTGTTTTAGTTGAATTATGATTTATGCTACATTTCAGTATTATAACAGGTATTTTTAAAATATTGTTAACATTTTGTTAACATTGTTATGGTGATTTGAAAAAATTGTTGTTTATTAAACGAAATGTGTTATTAAAATGTGATTTTTAGCATAATTATATTTAAACTTCTATTTATAATTGTTTTTTAATTTTATATGAGGTATAATGCTAAAAGGTGTGATAGAGATTAATTAGGTATATTTTAGGGAGAATATTAAATGAAATTTAAAGAGTTTAAATTAGATCCATCTATTTTGAGGGCATTAAAAGAACTTAAATATGAAAATGTTTCGCCGATTCAGAGAAAAACTATTCCTGTAGTTTTAAATGGGAGTGATTTAATAGGTTGTTCTGAAACTGGAACTGGAAAAACTTGTGCGTTTGCTGTTCCAATAATCGATCGTATTATTTCGACAGGAGCAAAAACAAAAGAAAAGGTTATTCGAGCTTTGGTTGTGGCGCCAACAAGAGAATTGGCTATGCAAATATTTAATAGTTTTAGATCCTATTCTAAATATAATAGAATTCGTAGTTGCGTTGTGTTTGGTGCTGTTGGATATAGACCTCAGATAGAAGCACTTAGAAGGGGAGCGGACATTTTAATAGCAACTCCTGGTAGGCTGAATGATTTAATACGAAAAGGCTATGTCGACCTATCTAATATTCAATTTTTTGTTTTAGATGAGGCAGATATAATGTTAGATATGGGCTTTGTTGATGATATAAAAAATTTAATAAAAATTATTCCTAAAAATAGGCAGACATTAATGTTTTCGGCAACAATGTCAAAAAACATATTGAATTTGGCTAAATCAATACTCAAAAAGCCAGTGAAAGCTATGACTTCTTTGCCATCCACAACTATCGATGCTATAGATCAATATGTGTGCATGGTAGAAAAACAAAACAAGATGAAATTCTTAATCTGTTTGCTTAATACTTTTAATATAAAATCTGCGTTGGTTTTTACAAGAACTAAAACCGAAGCAGACCAAGTGGCTGAGCAATTGTTAAAAAATGGCGTTGCTTCCAAAGCAATTCACAGTGATAAATCTCAGTGGGATAGATTGGGAATATTGAATGATTTGAAAAAAGGGAATATTAGGATTTTAGTTGCTACAGATATTGTTTCTAGAGGAATTGATGTAAAAGATATTTCGCATGTTATAAATTACGATATACCGTATAATAGCGAAACATATGTTCATAGAATAGGACGAACAGGACGCGCTGGCAAGTCAGGAATAGCTATAACGCTTTGTGAAAATTGTGAAAAAAATTTCTTAAGGTTAATTGAAAATACCATACGAAGGAAAATTAGAGTTATTAATAGTTATACAAATTTAAAAAATTATGATATAAACAATAAATTTAATATTAGTGCTGAAAAAAATCAATATAGTTATGGTCCTTTAAAATTTAACAAAAAAATGAGTTTATTAAAATATGATGGTTCAGATAGTCAGTGCAAAATTAGTAATAGAACATTTGTAAATAACAAAAACAAAGCAAAGTCTTTTGACGAATGGATTAAGAACACAAATCATATTACAATTAGTAAAAAAGCTTTTATTAATAGTAATTTAAAATACAATGATGAATATAAGGACAAAAAAGATATAATTGTTGATTTTGCACGTAGAAGATCTAAAGTTAGGAATAATAGATGTTATTAATAGATTTTTAATTATATGTTTTTACTTAAAATAATTGAACATTAGTTAGAAATTGTGATATAATGAACGTCACATGTTTTATTTGGACTGTAAGGAGTTTTATTTTATGGACACATTGGAAATATTTAAAGCTGTTGTATTAGGCATAATTCAAGGAATAACTGAATGGCTTCCTATAAGTAGCACAGGTCATATGCTATTATTTAATTCTTTTTTTCCGTTAAACTACAATATGTATTCTGGTAATGTAGAATTTGCTGAGTTGTTTATGACTGTTGTTCAATTGGCGTCAACATTAGCTGTAATTTTATTGTTTTTTAAAAAATTAAATCCATTTTCTAGTTCAAAGAGCTTAAATGCAAGAAAGGAAACATTCTCTTTATGGGGTAAGGTTATTATAGGCTCGATTCCAGTAATGGTTGTTGGTTTTATGTTTAAAAATGCGATACATAAATATTTATATAATGGCTTTGTTATAGCACTTATGCTTATATTATATGGTTTGTTTTTTATTACTGTTGAATCTTTTAGGGCTGATAAAAAAAGTGTTGCTATTTCTAATTTGGGGCAGATAAGCATAAAAACGGCTTTTTTAATTGGAATATTTCAGGCTTTGGCATTAATTCCAGGAACATCTCGTTCTGGAGCAACTATATTGGGCGCATTGTTAATTGGATGTTCTAGGAGTGTTGGTGCGGAATTTTCTTTCTTTTTAGCAATCCCGGCAATGGTTGGAGCTAGCACTTTAGAAATTGCTTCATATTTCAAAAAACATGGCATAGGGTTTTCGGTAAATGAGTTTTGTGTTTTAGGTTCGGGATTTGTGGTTTCATTTATTGTATCTATATTTGCAATATCAATATTTATGAAATTTATTAAGACACATGATTTTAAGAGCTTTGCTTGGTATCGAATAGCATTAGGAATAGTCATTATTGGTGTTTTTTCAGTTGGTAGTTTGAATATGGGTGTGCATTTTTAATTTAAGGTTTGTTTCTACTGCTGATAGATTTAAAATGTGCTAGTATTTACTTAAAAATGTTAAGCTAAATGTTTTTAATAAAAAAATAGTATTAGACTTTTATGATGCAAGTTTTCGTGAATGAATTTTGGCTTAAAAATTGTAGAAAAAAATAGGTGAAGACATGAGAGAACTTATTAATATAGGTTGTACTAGTTATATATTAATTGATAGATTAGTTTCGGTAGTGGCTCCAGATGCTGCTCCTATAAGAAGAATGATTTTGGCAGCAAAAAATATGGGAAAGTTGATTGATGCAACCTGCGGAAGAAAAACTAAATCCGTTTTGTTTATGGATAGTGATCATGTTGTTTTATCTTGCTTGAGTGTGGAAGCTATCGAAACAAAAATTAAAGATTGTATTAAGTAGGTGAATGAAACTGTGAAATTTGGTACGTTATTTGTAATATCAGGTCCATCGGGTAGCGGAAAAGGGACAATTTTGAATAAAGTTATAGATGATGCAAATGTTTCGCTTTCGATTTCCGCTACCACCAGGCAGCCAAGAAGTGGTGAAAAAGATGGCGTTCATTATCACTTTATGACAAGAGAAAAATTTTTGAGTGAAATTGAAAATAATAATGTTTTGGAGTATAATGAATATTGTGGTAATTTGTATGGCACTTTAAAATCTGAAGTTGAAACACTATTGGCTAGTGGTAAAGATGTGATATTGGAGATTGATGTTAATGGTGCTAAGCAAATTGCTAAATCTATGGAGTGTGTTAGAGTTTTTATTTTGCCGCCTAGTATGGAGACTTTAAAGCAGAGGTTGTCTTTGCGTGGAACGGAAACAGATGAAACTCTGAACAACCGTATAAATCAAGCACACAGTGAAATAGATGAGGCATATTATTATGATTATGTTGTAGTTAATGATGAATTGGAAGATGCGGTGAAAAAGATTAAATCAATATTAGAAGTTGAAAGATTAAGAGCAAGTAAAATGAAATTTAAAATTGATAGATTAAAAAAATAAGGAGAGGTTTTATATGAACAGACCATCTATACCAGAACTTTTAAAAAATGGAGAAAGCTACTATTCTTTGATAATTGGTGTGTCTAAAAGAGCACGCCAAATTGTAGATTATGCAAATCAAGTGGAAATAAACTGTCCAGATAACCCAGTGGCTGATGCAATAGAAGATTTTGCTAGGGGGAAGTATGTTCTTGTTGAGCCGGAAGGAATAGGACAAAAAAATGAGTAATTTATTTGCTGGGAAAAAAGTGCTGATGGGTGTTAGTGGTGGGATAGCCGCTTTTAAGGCTGTTAGTGTTGCTAGTGAGTTGGTTAAAAAGGGCTGTATTGTTAAAACCATAATGACTCGTAATGCTGAAGAATTTATTAGGCCGCTAACTTTTGAGACCATGACTAACAACGTTTGCCTAACGTCTACTTTTGAGCGAAAGGAACAGTTTGATGTTAAACATGTTTCTTTGGCTCAGTGGGCGGATTTGTTTGTTGTTGTGCCAGCAACGGCAAATGTTATTGCTAAAATTGCACATGGTTTAGCCGACGATATGTTAACTAGTACTTTTTTAGCGTGCATGTGTAAAAAAATAGTGGTTCCGTCTATGAATACTGGTATGTTAGAAAATGTGGCTACTCAAAGTAATATTAAGACAATAGAAAGCCGAGGAATTAGAGTTGTTGAGCCGGCTGAGGGAAGATTGGCTTGTGGTGATATTGGCAGAGGTAGGCTGCCTGATGCTGACAATATTTTGCAATGTATATATGAAACACTAAGTGTTAATATGGACTTAAAAGGCAAAAATGTTTTAGTTACAGCGGGAGCAACAGAGGAATATATAGACCCGATACGTTTTTTAACCAATCGATCTAGTGGAAAAATGGGATATGCTATTGCTAAGGTTGCTGCCGACAGAGGAGCAAAAGTAACTCTAGTCTCTGGAAGAACAAGCAATTTAGCTGTTCCTTCTAATGTTAAAGTGTTGTTTGCAGGTAGTGCATGTGATATGCAAAAAGCAGTTTTGAATGTTGCTAAAGATCAAGATATTTGTATTTTAGCGGCCGCTGTTGCAGATTATGCTCCTAAAGCGAAATCGAACCATAAAATTAAAAAGACAAGCTCGAACATGGTTTTAGAACTTACTAGAACGCCAGATATATTGGAGAGCTTAAGAGAGCATGTTAAAGAAGATACATTTTTGTGTGGTTTCTCCATGGAGACTCAAAATTTATTGGAAAATTCAAAGAAAAAATTAATTTCTAAAAATGCTGATATGATTGTAGCTAACAACATTAATGATTCTGGGGCAGGTTTTGATGTTAATACAAATAAGGTTAGCATAATTACTTGTGACAGTGTTTTAGATATTCCATTAATGACAAAAGAAAAGTTGGCAGGCGTTATATTAGATAATATATTAAAAAAATTCAAAAATTAAGTTAAAGCTACATATGCCTGTATTTTGGTATTTGTGGCTTTAACTTTTAAAAAGTAGGTAAGTGTGATATGTTGGTTGCTTCTGTTGCGGTTGAAAAAACGTCTTTTAGTTTCGACAAACTTTTTGATTATTTGATTCCAGAGTCTTTAAGATCTGCTGTTGAAATTGGTTGTTTAGTTAGCGTGCCTTTTGGAAATTCTAATAGAATTCGGCAGGCAATGGTATGTAATATAGTTAGCAAGAACGATGACATTAATAAAAATTATAAATCAATTTCTGCCGTTTTATCTGATGGCTCAGTAATATCTAAAAATATGCTTGGTGTTGTTAATTTTTTGCATAGTACGTGTTTTTGTACATGGTATGAAGCCATTAGAAGCGTTTTGCCATCTGGATTATTTTTTAAAATTAGTGAATATTGGAATTTTAAATATAAAGATTGTGAAATTTATACTACAGAAGAGCTAGAACTATTAGAAAAACTTAAGAAATTTAAAAATATACAGAAAATTAATGACTATATTGAAAATTTTATCGGTTGTGGAAATATCAATGTAGTTAGGTCTTTGAAAAGCAAAGGTGTTTTGTTTAAATCTAATAGTAAGAATAGAAAAATTAAAGATAAAACTATAAATATGGTTCAAGTGAATAATGTTAATTCTTCAGAAATTAACATGACTAATAAACAGAGAAAGCTTTTTGACTTTATTAAAAATGCCGGAAGAATATCTGTTAAAGAGGCTTGCTATTCTTGTGGAGTTACTGAAATTGTTTTGAAAAATTTGATAAAAGCTAATTTGGTTAGTGTATGTGAATGCGAAACATATAGAAATCCATATAAACATGTTAAAAAAACTAGGTCGGTTAGTCAAATTATTTTAACCAATTCTCAGCGTAAAGTTATGGACGGCTTAATTGATCTGTTAAATAAAAATATAGCTTTAGTTTCTTTGTTGCGTGGTGTTACGGGCAGTGGGAAAACACAGATTTTTTTAAAATTAATTTATTATACACTAAAAAAGGGTAAACAATGCATATTTATGGTTCCTGAGATATCATTAACTCCGCAGATATTATCATTTTTTCAGTCATTTTTTGGGAAGAAGGTTGCAGTGGTTCATAGTGCATTATCAAAAGGAGAGCAGCTTGATGAATATAAAAGAATAAGGAGAGGAGAAGCAAGGGTTGTTATTGGAACTCGAAGTGCAGTTTTTGCGCCGTGTGAAAAATTAGGACTGATAATTATGGATGAAGAAGGGGAAAGCACTTATAAAAGCAGTGATATGTCGCCAAGATATCATGCTAGAGATGTTGCTAAATATAGATGTTTAAAGTCGTCTGCTATGTTGCTTTTGGCTTCAGCTACTCCATCTATAGAAACTCAATATTTTGCTAAAATTGGGAAATATAGTGAATTTGTTTTAAACAAGCGCTATAATAATGCGAAATTGCCTGAAGTTTTAATTGTTGATTTGAAAAATTCACCTAGTTCGTCTATTTCTGGGGTAAGTATGCAGCTATTTGATGCACTTGACAAAAACTTGAAAAATAGTGAGCAGAGCATATTATTATTAAATCGCAGAGGATATAACTCGAGTGCGATTTGTGTTGATTGTGGATGGGAGTTTAAGTGCCCAAATTGTTCGGCTTTTATGACATATCATAGTTTAAATAATTCTTTTATGTGCCATTATTGCGGATATATTCATGAAAGAATTCAAACTTGTCCGTCATGCGGAAATAAGCATATTTTGTATAACGGACATGGAACTCAAAAAATAGAAAATGATTTGGCCAAAGCTTTTTCTAATGCAAATATTTTAAGATTAGATACAGATTCTATATTTAATAGACTAGACTTGGAAGAAAAAATAAAAGATTTTGAGGAAGGAAAGTATGATATTTTGATTGGAACTCAAATGGTTGCTAAAGGACTAAATTTTCCTAATGTGACATTAGTTGGGGTTTTATCTGTTGATAATATGCTATATGGTGCTGACTTTAGATGTCATGAGCAAATGTTTTCTTTGCTCACACAAGTTGTTGGAAGGAGCGGACGAGGGAATAAAGAAGGAAGAGCAATAATTCAAACATATAATTCAGATAATCAAACTATTTTGCAAGCTGCTCGGCAGGACTATTCTGCGTTTTATAGAGATGAAATTGTTGAACGAGAGAACTTTTTTTGTCCGCCATTTTGTGATTTGTGTATTGTGAATTTTAGTGGACTTAATAATGAACTGGTTATTGACTGTGCAAGAAAATTTGTCGATGAGTGTCGAAAACATGCTACGAATAAAGTGCCATTACAAGTTTTGGGAATATCAACGCCTTATTTAGAAAAATTAAACAATCGTTATCGCAAAAGAGTGATAATAAAGTGTAAAAATAGTTCTAATTTTAGAAGTTGGATTAGGCCTATAGCTATCAAAATTTTTGCATCTAATATGTTTTCAAAGATTAGGTGCAATATTGACATGAATGGTGAAATAATATAATATAGTATTTGTGTTTAATATTTTTGTGTTTGGAGCTGAGAAGATTATGGCACTTAGAAATATAATAACGAATGATGATCCGGTTTTGCATAAAAAATGTAGAGAAGTTGTTAAATTTGATGATAAATTGGCTCTTTTGATAGATGATATGATTGAAACATTGCACTCGGTTGAGGATGCTGCTGGTTTGGCTGCTCCTCAAGTTGGAATTTTACGCTGTATAACAGTTATTGACGTGGGCCAGGGGGTTATTGAGTTGGTTAACCCTAAAGTTATAGAAACAAAAGGAAAACAATTTGGGCCAGAAGGATGTCTTTCATATCCCAATCAATATGGAAATGTTGAGCGGCCTGCATATGTTAAAGTTAAAGCATATGATAGGTTTGGTAAGCCTTTTTTTGTGGAAGGCGAGGATTTGCTTGCACGTGCACTTTGCCATGAGATAGATCACTTGAGTGGAATTGTTTTTTTAGAAAAAGCGAAGAACTTATATACGGCGGACTAATGTGTTTTTGTTTGTTTTAAATTATTGAGAGCGAGTTGTTTTTTATTATGAAAGTAGTTTTTATGGGTACGCCTGATTTTGCGGCGGTGACTCTTGAAACGCTTATTAAAAGTAACCATGAAGTAGTTGCAGTATATACACAGCCTGATAAGCCTTTTGGTAGGAAAAAAATTATTAAGGCTTCGGCAGTTAAAGTGAAGGCTGTTGAAGAAAAAATACCTGTTTATCAACCAAATAGCTTAAAAAATAGTGAAGAAATTGAAAATATAAGAAATATTAATCCAGATGTTATAGTAGTTGTTGCATATGGACAGATTTTACCTAAGCAAATTTTAGAAATTCCTAAGTATGGGTGTATTAATGTTCATGCTTCTTTGCTGCCTAAATATCGTGGAGCATCTCCAATTCAGACTAGTATTTTAAGTGGCGATGATGTTACGGGAGTGACAACTATGTATATGTCAGAAGGATTGGATACTGGCGATATTATTGATTCTGTAGAAACTAATATTGGGGAAAACGAAACGGCTTCTGAGCTTTTTGAAAGATTGGCGCCTATGGGGGCAACGTTACTGGAAAAAACCTTATACAATATTGAATGTGGATTAGTTACTCGAATTCCTCAAGATGAAAGTAAAGCGAGTTATGCGCCTATTTTGACTAAAGAAATGGCTAAAATTAATTTTAATATGTCGGCTAGGTGTGTCCATAAGTTTATATGTGGTTTATCTGATTGGCCGTGTGCTTACTGCTCTCTAGAAGGCAAAAAATTAAAAGTATATAGAAGTGTTTTAAATGATGAATATTCTGGAAATCCTGGGGAAATTTTAGATAATAAAAGATTTATTGTTGGATGTGAAAGCGGGGCAGTTGAGTTTGTTGAGGTTCAACTCGAAGGCAAGAAAAAAATGTTGGCCAAGGATTTTTTGAATGGTATTGGTTTAAAAAAAGGAAAGAAATTAAATTGATAGGAAGTGAATGTTTTGCATTTTTATCATAATTCGCAAGATATGATGTATTTTTTATTGGTTATTTTGCCGTTGTTTTTATTGGCATTTATTGTACAAATTAAAATGAAAATTACTTATAGTAAATATGCTAGAGTTATGAACATGAAAGGAATTAGTGGAGCCGAAGCTGCTAGAAATATTTTAGATAGTATGGGCTTGCGACATGTTAGAATACAAAAAGCGCCTGGAGAATTAACAGATCATTTTGACCCTAGAACAAATACGCTTAGGTTGTCTGAAAAAAATTATAGCGGGCACTCGGTTGCTGCTGTTGGAGTTGCTGCGCATGAGGCAGGGCATGCTATTCAGCATGCTGAGAAATATACTCCAGTTAAATTGAGAACTGCTGTGATTCCTGCTATTAAATTTAGTTCATGGTTATATATTCCGATGTTTTTGTGTGGAATGTTTTATAATATGCCATGGTTTTGTTATATTTCATTTGTAGTGTTTGGAATATCTTGCTTATTTCAATTGATTACGCTCCCTGTTGAGTTTGACGCTAGTAGAAGGGCAATTTCAATTATTGAGGCTAGAGGAATATTAGATTCTTCAGAGATTCCTGGGGTAAAGAAAGTTCTTTGGGCCGCTGCTATGACATATGTTGTTGCGTTTTTGTCGTCTTTAGCGCAGTTAGTTCGTATTTTGTTGCTGAGCAGAAATAATAATGATTAAGAAGAAAAATTGTAGAGAAGTAGCTATGGGGCTAATATATCGTGTTATTGTTGAAGATGGATATTCTAATATTATTTTGAACTCTTTTTTGAATAGTGAGGATAATTTGGCTTCTAGAGACCGAGATTTTATTTCTAGATTATTTTATGGTGTATTGGAAACTAAATTAACTTTAGATTATATTATATCTTCATATTCTAAGGTTAAAAAAATTCAAAATAAAGTAAGAATTATTCTTGAAATGGCAATATATGAACTTTTGTATATGAATGCTCGTGATTACGCTATTGTTAATGAATATGTTAATTTGGTTAAGGCTTCGAAAAATAAAGGTGCGGTTGGATTTGTTAATGCTATTTTGAGGGCATTTATAAAAAAAAATAAAACTTTTGAGTTGCCATGTGAAGAAGATAGTAATATTGAAAATTTGGAAATATTATATTCTTGCTCTTCTTGGATTGTTGAAAGCTTAATTAATGACTATGGATTTGAGGCTGCAAAGAATTTTTTAAAAAGGCAGCTCAGCAGAGCTAGTGTTGCTATTAGAGTTAATACGACAAAAATAAACTGTTCTGATTTGACTGCTAAATTGAATGAAGAAGGAATTTCTGTTCAAAAAGCTCCGATTGAAAATTGTTTAGTTGTTGAGCAGGGTAATGTTTTGCGAACACAAGCTTTTTTAGATGGCCTTTTTCATATTCAGGATATATCTTCTCAGATTTGTTCGTTAATAGCGTCTCATTTTAAGCCAAAGAGTGTTTTAGATGTTTGTGCAGCGCCAGGAGGAAAAACATTTACTATAGCTCAAGAGACTGGTGCTGATATTGTGGCTTGTGATCTTTATTCGAAGCGAGTTGGTTTAATTAATAAAAATGCTAAGAGATTGGGATTGTCTAAAATAGATAGTGTTGTTTTTAACGCTGAAAATGAATATGGAAAAACTTTTGATCTGGTTTTATGCGATGTTCCTTGCTCGGGAATTGGAGTTATTAGACGTAAACCAGAAATTAAATACAGAAAAGCCGATGATATAA
Organism: Oscillospiraceae bacterium; assembly: GCA_902790675.1. GTDB lineage: Bacteria > Bacillota > Clostridia > Oscillospirales > Ruminococcaceae > RUG12519. Next base: position 22,177 of record CADASU010000008.1, read on the forward strand.
ACGATTTAAATAAATTGCAGAGGAAAATAATTCAATCTGCATCTACAAGTGTTAAGCCTGGGGGATATTTGGTTTATTCAACGTGTACTTTAAGAAAAGTTGAAAATGAAAATGTTGTATGTAACTTTTTAAAAGATAATGATAATTTTGAAATTTATTCTGTTCCGCAATTTGTTAATGAGTATTTTCCAAATTCGGGTCAATTTTTAACTATGATAAATGGAAATATTGATTGTGATGGTTTTTTTGTGAGTGTTCTTCGGAGGGTCGATTAAGTTGGCTAAAAAAGATATAAAATCTATTTCTTATGAGGAATTAAGTGATTGGATTCAAAAAAATAATTATAAAAAATTTCGCGCAGATCAAATATTTTCATGGTTACATGAAAAAAATGTTGTTTCATTTGGCCAAATGAAGAATGTTTCTAAGCAAATTATACAACAATTAAATACCGAATTTTATATAAATAATATAAAAATTCAAAAAAAACTTGTGTCTTCTATAGATGATACTGTAAAATATCTATGTATGCTTGAAGATGGTGAATGCATAGAATCTGTTGTTATGGAATATGCTTTTGGTAAAACAATTTGTATATCATCTCAAGTGGGATGTAAAATGGGATGTAGTTTTTGTGCTTCTGGAAAGGCAGGGTATATTAGAAATTTAACTACATCTGAAATGTTAGATCAGCTTTATATTTCTCAGCGAGATTTAAATTGTAGTATTGGAAACATAGTTCTTATGGGAATTGGTGAACCACTTGATAACTATGATAATTTTATAAAATTTGTAAAGAATGTTTCGGATCCTAAAGGAAGAAATTTAGGACTTAGACATATAACAGTTTCTACATGTGGGTTAGTAGATAAAATAGATAGGTTGGCGAATGAAAATATTCCTATAAATCTATCTATTTCGTTACATGCACCGAATGATATGATTAGAAAGTCTATTATGCCTATTGCAAAAAAATGGAGTATTGATCAGCTTCTTAGTGCATGTCGTAGATATATTGAGAAAACAAACAGAAGAATTACATTTGAATATGCTTGTATTGATAGCGTTAATGTTTTAGATAAGCATGCAATAGAGCTTGCTGGGCGCTTAAAGGGAATGCTGTGTCATGTTAATTTAATTCCTGTTAATTCAATATCTGAAGAATCGTTTAAGGAAACTGAAAATATTCAACTTAATAGGTTCTTTGATATTTTAAAAAATAAAAGAATACCGGTTACTATTCGTCGCACTTTGGGGCAAGATATAAATGCTTCTTGTGGGCAATTGAGAGGAAATTATTTGGACGTTTAATTTAAAGGGGGTTCTTCTTTGAATATTTACGGAAAAACTAACATCGGTAAGATTAGAAATGTAAATCAAGATGCTTTTGCATATGGTGAACCAAATGAAAACAGCTGTTTTGCTTTTGTTTGTGATGGCATGGGCGGACAAAACGGCGGAAATGTAGCGAGTCAGCTTGCTCGTGATATTTTGGTTGATGAGTTTTTTAGAGGATTAACTGGAAAAAATAATATTGACACTATTAGTAAAATGGTTGCTGATGCATATGTTATGGCAAATAAGCGTATTTTAAACAAGGCTATATTAAATAAGAAATTGAATGGAATGGGAACAACTGTTGTGAGTGCAATATTATTAGGTGATGATTTACTAGTAAGCAATGTTGGAGACAGCAGAGCATATCTATATACTAGTGAAATGTTAACTCAAATTACAGTAGACCATTCCTATGTTCAAATGTTAGTTGATTCTGGGGAAATAACTGAAGAAGAAGCCAGAGTCCATCCTAGGCGCAATGAAATTACAAGAGCTATTGGTGTATTACCAGAGATTGAATATGATTTTTTTTGGTCTAAAGTTAGACCAGGAGATATTCTTTTGCTTTGTACAGATGGCTTAACTAGTGTGTGTAGTGATAGTGAAATAAAGCAGGTTTTAAAATCGGGAAAGAATATAAAACATTTGGTTAATAGATTAATTAATTTAGCAAATAGTAATGGTGGTCGTGACAATATTACTGTAATATTACTAGAGTTTTGATATTTGAATACATGATTTTTGATTAATGATATGTTTTATTTAGGAGGATTATTAATGGATAAATTAATTGGCAAGCGTTTAGATGGTAGATATGAGTTTATTGAGCTTATCGGAATTGGTGGAATGGCTAACGTATATAGAGCTTTTGACAATGTAAAAAAGTGTGATGTTGCTGTTAAAGTGTTGAAAGATGAATTTTTGGGGAATGAAGAATTTGTTCGTAGGTTTAGAAATGAGTCTAAAGCTATAGCAAGCTTGTCGCATCCAAATATAGTTAGAATTTTTGATGTAAATTTTGGAGATAGAATACAGTATATTGTGATGGAATATATTGATGGTGTTACCTTAAAAGAATTTATAGATAAGGCCAAAGTATTAGATTGGAAAGACACAGTTCATTTTACATTTCAAATTTTGAGAGCATTGCAGCACGCACATGATAGAGGTATTGTACATAGGGACATTAAACCGCAAAATGTTATGTTACTACAAGATGGAACAGTAAAAATAATGGATTTTGGAATAGCTCGTTTTGCACGTGATGAAAGAATTAATAGAGATAGAGCTATAGGGTCAGTTCATTACATAAGTCCTGAACAAGCTAGTGGCGGAATAACGGATGCAAAATCTGACATATATTCAATGGGAATTATAATGTATGAAATGTTAACAGGAAAATTGCCATTTGATGGAGATACGCCTGAATTAGTTGCTACAAAACAAATACAGGCTTTAGCTGAATCGCCTTTAAAAATAAATCCAGAAATTCCTAAGGGGCTAGTTGATATACTTGTTAGGGCAATGCAAAAAAAACCTAGCAACAGATATCAGTCTGCTGCAGAGATGTTACGTGATATTGATGAATTCAAAAAAAATCCCGATATTTTGTTTGAATATAAATATTTTAATAATGATGGTAATACAAAATATTTTTCTGCTGTTGAAAAGAACGAAATGAAAAAACCAGTTGGAACAAATCAGTCTAAACCTAAAGCGCAAAAAAAGAAAAAAAGCAAGCTGATTCCAATATTAGTTGGCGTGGCTAGTTCGTTTGTTTTAGCTGCATTTGTAATTATAGGTATTTTTGTGATGGGAAATAGTGGCGGAAACAAGAGTGATATTGAACTTCCAGATTTTGTTGGTGTTAAATATGAAGATATAAAAACGATGGACAACGGTAAATATTCAAAATTAGGATTTTCGGTTACAGAAGAGCCTAATTCACAATATGAAAAAGGAGTTGTGTTTGCTCAGTCTCCTGCTCCTGGAATAAGAGTTAAAGAAGACTATCAAGATGTAAAATTAAAAGTGAGTTCGGGGCCTGAGCTTGCAACTGTTCCAAATGTTTATAATATGACGCTTTCAAGTGCTCAATCCAAATTAAGCTCGATGGGCTTTACGAATATAGTTACTGTTGAGCAAGATGATAAAAATGTAACGGCAAATTGTGTAATATCTACTGATCCTAAAGCGGGAGAACAAGTTGCTAAAGATACTCAAATAACAATATATTATAGTAGCGGCAAAGGGAAAAATCAAAAAGTTCCAAATGTTGTTGGTCAAAGCTTAGAACAGGGAAGGTCGTCTTTAATTTCGGCTGGATTTGATGTTTCTGTGAGTGAACAAAATGATTCTAAACCAGCTGGAACAATTTTATCACAGGATATAACCGGAGAGGCGCCGGCTGGAACTAAAATAAAACTTGTTGTTAGCTCGGGAAAGCCTGCGGAAAGATCTGCGAATTTGACAGTAAATTTAAATTCTTCTCAGTCAATTGACGATACATTTCATGTTGTTATTGTAAATTCAGACAATAAAATTATGACTGATGGAGATTATAGCATAGGTGGGACTATATCTTTTTCGGATTCAGGATCTTCAACTATGGTGTATACTGTTAAGATAACTAATAGAAGGACAAGAAAATCGGCCACCTATGGAACTATTACAGTAAATTATTCCACAGATCCAATAGGATCATCGAAAAACTTTAATAGTTCTGCGTTTGCTAGCACATTGTAATGATTGCTTTTGATTTTGTGAGGATATTTTGATGGTTGAGCGTAAAGGATTGATAGTTTCTTCTGTTAGTGGTTTTTATAATGTGAAATCTGAGGAAGATATATTTAGTTGTAGAGCACGTGGGATATTTCGAAAAAAATATCAAAAGCCTGTCGTTGGGGACTTTGTTACTATAAAGCAATCTGGAAATTTATATACAATTACTAACATATTGCCAAGGAAGAATTTTTTTCTACGTCCGCCTCTAGCTAATATAGATCTTATTTTCTTGGTGGTATCAGTTTGCGAACCTAGTGTGAATTATTTGATTTTAGATAAATTAATTGCAATTGCGGAATATAAAAAAATAGATGTTGCTATAATTGTTACCAAGACAGATTTATTACAGTCATATGAAGTTGCTGATATATATAATTTGGCTGGAATAAGAAATATATTTATTAGCAACGTAGATGGTGATTTAGATAAAATTTATAATTTAATAAGAGGCAAAATATCTGCATTTTGTGGGAATTCCGGAGTTGGAAAATCTACGCTTTTAAATAGACTATTTCCGGGTTTAAATTTGCAAACAAATTCAATTAGTAATAAATTAGGGCGTGGGAAACATACAACTCGAGTTGTTGAATTATTTCCAATTAATGGTGGTTTTGTTGCGGACACTCCGGGTTTTTCTACCGTTGACATTTTAAAATATGATAAGATTTCTAAGGAAGAACTTGCAAGTTGTTTTAGAGAATTTTTGAGGTATTCTGACTGTAAATTTAGAACTTGCTCTCACACATTTGAAAGTAGGTGTGGGGTTAAAGAAGCTGTTGAGAGGGGCCTTATTTCAAGAAAACGTTACGAGAATTACTGTGCTATATATAACGAATTAAAAGGGAAAAAATATTGGTGATTTGAAAATAACAATTTAAAAAGGATCTGCTAAAAGCAGACCCTTTTTATATTGTTTCTTTTTTTATTTTGAACAATAATCGGAGAATAGGAGATAACATTTTTGGACTATGAACTACAACAATTTTCATGAATAACAACTCCTTTTTAAATAGGATCATTTGTAACAAAACATCAATATTAGACCAGATATTATTAAAATAATAGCGGTTATTATAGCGATTGTTTTTATGGGCGTTGTAAAAATTATTATTAAAATGCCGCCTGCAATTAATAATTTTCCGGTTACATTATTGCCTAAATTTTTTCTACGCCTATGTCTCATTATAATAACTCACCCTTTGGTCTTAAACGTGTTTTTAACAATGCACAATTATATAATACGTAAATTGGACTATAGTTGTGCATATCCCGTTTTATTATTGAATAAAATTTCTATATAGGGGTGATATGACGTGACGGATGATTATTTTAATCAAGATCTTTTATTTAATGGTGAATTAAGCGAGCAAGAAGAAAATAGTTGCGAAACGAAACATATAGACAGTAAAAAAAAGTCTAATGTGTTTATTAGAGTTGTATGTTTTCAGACATTTCTTTGTGTTTTTTTAATGGCAATTCTTGGAGGATTGAAAATTATATCACCAGATACATATGTAGTTATAGGACAAGAACTAAAAAATTCACTAGATGGACCAGAATTAAAGAGTGGAATAAAAAATATTTTTGAAAAAATAAAAATTGCTTTGAATGAATTAAAGCCTATTGATTTAGAGAATGTGTCAAATAAAAATGAAATAGAATTTGAATTTATGGATAATTCACCGGAAAATGATTTGGAAAATTCAATTGATAGTTCAATAGTGCATGACAATGGAGACAGTATATTTTTTGAATTTAAACAGCCAGCTCATGGCAGAATTTCATCTAAATTTGGAAGAAGAGAGAGCCCTTTAACAGGAAAACCAAATGAAGTGCATAATGGAGTTGATATTGTTGTTGGAGATGGAACTCCGGTTATAGCTATGGCTGATGGGGTAATAACTAAGAAGTCAAGTTCTGAATGTTTTGGCAATTTTTTCTTTATACAGCATGCAGATGGATATGAATCACTATATGCTCACTGCAGTGAAATATTAGTTGAACCTGGTAATAGTGTTGCTGGTGGACAATTGGTAGCTAAATCTGGACACAGCGGATTGGTTACAGGGCCACATCTTCATTTCGGTATAAAAAAAGACGGTAAATGGATAGACCCGTCTAAAATATTTCCCAAACTTGTATGATTAGATTTAAAATTTTTGGAGTGAATTTTTCAATTTCTTTTTTATACATATGTTTGGTTTCTATTTTTTTAATATATGATAATTCAGGAATTGTAATGTGGAGCATATTTTCTTCACTATTTCATGAAAGCTTTCATATTATTTTTTTGTGTATTTTTTCAGCAAGACCTAAATGTGTTTGCTTTGAACTTAGTGGAATAAAATTGACAAAATCAAGAGAATTAAATTTTTTACAGGATATAATAGTACTAATTTCGGGCTGTTTTGGAAATTTGATATTGTTTTTTATATGCTGCAAATTTAATATACGCATAGGTGCAGTTGTTAATTTATGTTTATTTGCGTTCAATTTGTTGCCAAGCATAACTTTAGATGGAGGACAAATATTATTTAGAATATTTGAAAATTTTTTTGATTTTAGTATTTGCCTAAAAGTATGTTTTATAATTTCCATATGTATGGCTATTTTTTTGATGGTTGTTGGGACGGTTTTGATTATATACTTTAAAAATCCAACATTATTTTTTACTGGCATAATGATAATGTTTTCTTCGTTTTTCGGAAAATTTTAGGATAATATTGAACTAAAAGAAGACTATATTAATTTTCTATTTTTTTGTACAGCATATATTTTAAAAGTTCACGATTATTTTATATAGTACGTGGGCTTTTTACTTTTTAATAACTTTATGAGAGAAAAAAATTATTAAAATCTGTTTTAGCTTGTAAAAAATTTGTTTGTGTAGTATAATTTTATGGTATAATTAGTTTTGAAAGGAATGATTTAATATAATAAATAATCAAATTGTAGTTTATGTGGCGCGTATTATTGCTATATTTATTAGTTTGCCGGTTCATGAATTTGCACATGGATATTGTGCTAAATTGCTGGGAGACAAAACTGCAGAGCAACAAGGTAGGCTTACATTAAATCCTTTAAGACATCTTGACCCTATTGGAGTTATTGCTATGTTAACAGTTGGTTTTGGTTGGGCTAGTCCTGTTCCAATTAATGCTAGTAATTTTAAGAAACCTAAAAGAGATATGGCTATTGTTGCAATTATGGGGCCCATTTCTAATTTGATTTTGGCATTGATTGGTGTATATTTATTAAAAATAGCTTCAATTGTTTTTTTAAACAATGATTCACTTATTTTTGCCTATTATTTAAAAATTTTTTTGAACTATTTTTCAATAATTAATATAACTTTGGCAGTTTTTAATTTAATTATAGTTCCCCCTTTAGACGGTTCTAGGCTTGTTACATGCTTTTTGCCGCAGAAATACTACGATGTTTTTATTAGATTTGAATATTTAGGAATTATTGTTGTATTTGTTTTATTGTTTTTTGGCTTTTTAGATATGCCTATTATGGTTGTTAGTGAGTGGATTTTGAAATTTTTTGACTGGATTACATATCCGTTGGATATTTTGAGAAATTTTGTTATGAATGTTGTTATGTAGTTTTTGTTTAAAAAGTAGGAATTTGTGATGCAAAATCTCAATTTTAAATTTGAAGTTTTTGAAGGGCCGTTGGATCTATTATTACATTTGATAAAAAAAAATAAACTTAATATATATGATATAGAAATATCCAAATTATTAGAGCAATATTTAGACTATATAAATGAAATGAAAAATCAGAATTTGGAAGTTTCTAGTGAGTTTTTAGAAATGGCAGCAAAATTAATATATATAAAAACTGTGTCGCTGCTGCCAAAACCTGAAGATAAAAAAGCATTAAAAGAAGAGCTAACTGGCAGATTACTTGAACTTGATTTGATTAAAACGATAGCCGGTAAGCTTTTTATTAAAAGTGCTTATGGCCAAATTTTTTCTAGGAAGCCGCTTAAAATCGATGTTGATCAAACTTATAGGTTTGTTCATGATAAAAATGAGCTGTTGCGTTCATATTTAAATGTTGTACATAGAAATAAGAGTGTAAATATTGATAATACGGCTGCTTTTAGCGATATTGTTGAAAAGAAAATAGTTTCTATAACCTCTCGTGTTGTTTATGTTCTTAAAAAATTATATAAGAATGGAAAAGTAAGCTATCTTGATTTTTTTAATTATGAAAGTAAGTCTGAAAGAGTGGCTACTTTTTTAGCAATTTTGGAGTTAGTTAAATCTAAAAGAATATATTTTACCAGTGATAATAGGTTTGTTTGTTTTAAAAGATCGTAGATTGTTTTTTATTTGGAGGATTTTTGATATGAAAAAATCGGCGCAGCAAACATCTTCATTAAATATTTTTGCTAAAATAGAATCTGTTCTTTTTGCATATGCTGAACCCATTTCTATTTCTAGGCTTTCTGAAATTTTGCGTATTTCTACGTCGGAATGCAAAAAATATTTAAATGATTTTTCAAAAGAATTGGATATGGCAAATAATAGAGGGCTGAGTCTTGTTTTTTTGGATGATAGTGTTCAACTTGTTTCAAAAAAAGAATGTGAAGGCTATATAAAAGAAGCTATTGAAGAAAAAAACAATTATATATTAACGCCGGTTTCTATGGAAGTGCTTTCCATAATTGCATATAATCAACCCGTTACAAAAGGTTTTATTGAGAAAATTCGAGGGACAAACTCTAATGGAATAGTTAATTCTTTAGTTGAAAAAAATTTAATAGAAGAGGCTGGTAGGTTAGATATACCTGGAAAGCCAATAAGCTACAGAACTACTAAAACTTTTTTAAGAACATTTGGATTAAATAATTTAAATCAGTTGCCACCTTTAGAAAATTTAAATGAAGAGCAAATTTCAATAGAAGAAGAAATTGTATTGGGTAATGGTGATAATATATGATAATATTAAATATATTGTTAGTTATTATTGTTGTATTTATATTGATATGTATGGTTAAAATAAATTTGAATTTTAAATTTAGTGAAGACAAGGAATTTGATTGTTTTATTAAAGTCTTGTTTTTCAAAATGCAGTTGTTGCCATATAGTGGTGGAGAAAAGAAGGAAAAGAAAAAAACTAATACTAAAAAAGAAAAAAATAAAGAAGATAAAAAAGATTCTGAAAAAGCCAAAAAAAAGGATAAAAAAAATTTTGCAGAAATGGTAGAAAATATTAAATTTTATGTTGATCCTCTTCCTAGGTCTCTAAAAAAGTTGCTAAACGGGATAAAAATACAAAATTTGAGAGTGATTTGGTGTATATCCACTGATGATGCTTGTGAAACGGCGTTACAATATGCTAGATGTTGTGGATTATTTTATAATTCCTTTAGAATTGTAAAATCTGTTTGTAATGTAAAGGTAGATAAAATACGAATATTTCCGGACTTTATAAATGAAAATGCTTACTGTATTGTTTTTTTTCGTCTTCAAATATCTGTTGGGCGAATATTGCTTTGTGCATTAGGATATTTGATGACGATAATAATAAAATTACTAATTAAAAGAAAAAGGAGCGATTAAAATGAACCATCCAATTGAAGGTATGTTGGGAGTATCTATGGAAAAAATACGTGAAATGATCGACGTTGATACGGTTATTGGCAAACCGATAGCAGCTCAAGATGGGTTAACCACTGTTATACCTGTATCGAGAGTAAGCTTTGGGTTTGGCTCCGGGGGATCTGATGTTCCTTCTAAAACTGAGAAAGAGATGTTTGGAGGAGGCGCTGGAGCAGGAGTTACTATAAGACCAGTTGCATTTTTGGTTATAAAAGCAGGGGATATTGAGCTGCTACAGTTAAATGAAGGTAGTAAAGGCATGGATAAAATTTTTGAATCGGCTCCTGACGCAATTTCAAAAGTAGCTGATCTATTTAAAAAGAGTAAAAAAAAGCACTAATAAAAATATAGTATAATAGTAATATTAATTCCTTTAAACGCATACTTTAATTAATAAATTAGCAGTTATTAAAAGCTTAATTTATTGTGTGTTGGAGGAATTTTGTTTTGAAAAATTTTAAAATATTAAGGAAAATTGTAAAAGTTAATTTGTTGTTTTTTGCTATTTATTTGTCATTTTCTTTATGTGTTTCTGCTAATGTAGATGAGAATCAATTAAATATTAATGCTCAAAACGGTGCTATATTAATTAATGCGGAGACTGGAGATGTAATTTATGAAAAAAATTGTGACAAAATAGCACCTATGGCAAGCACAACAAAAATTATGACAACTCTTTTGGCTTTAGAACAAGGTAATTTAGATGAACCTTTTGTTGTAGATTCAAATGCTATAAAAATTGAAGGAAGTTCTATGGGGCTAAAGGAAGGGGATTGTTTAACAATGCGTGATTTGTGTTATGGAATGATGTTGCCTTCCGGAAATGATGCAGCAAATGCTGTGGCGGCTAAAATATCAGGATCTATAGATGAATTTGTCAAAATGATGAATAGACGAGCACAAGAACTAGGCTTAAAAAATACTAATTTTTGCACGCCTTCCGGCTTAGATACGTCTGAAAAAAATGAGCATCATTCTACAGCAAGAGATATGGCGTTGCTTACAAAAAAAGCTATGGAAAATTCAGATTTTTGTGAAATATGTTCTCAAAAGGATAAAAAATTGACATTTGGAAATCCTCCTATAAGTCGAGGAATTCGTAACCATAACAGATTGTTAAAAGAATTTGATGGTGCTTGTGGAGTGAAAACAGGTTTTACAAAAAAAGCGGGACGATGTTTGGTTTCTGCTGCGCAAAGAGATGGACTAAAATTGATAGCAGTTGTTTTAAAAGATCACGATGATTGGCAGGACTCTAAAAATTTGTTTGAATATGGATTTTCTAAGTTTAGCTTAAAAGAATTGCCTAGTGATTTTTCTGATGTTAAACTAAATGTAGCGGGACAGTATGATAAAATATTTTATGTTAAACCAGAAAAAACTTTAAAAATTCATGCTAGTGTAGAAATGATGAATAATATTAATATGAAAATAAAAACGGATCCATTTTACTTTTTGCCCATAGAGCAAGGAGATATAGTTGGAGAAGTGGAGTATTTTTTAAATGATAAATTAATTGGAAAAATTAATTTGTGTGCTGATTTGAGCAGCAGGTAGTTTAATTTTATGGAGTTTTTGTTATTATTCACTAATTAATGAATTTATTGCTTGGTAATTGGTGATTAGTGAAATATGTTAAATTTTTAATTTAGTAATTAAAATAAAAAAGAGCACTGATTTATATTTGTCAATGCTCTTTTTTTATGAAACTATTATTGTTGAACTTCTTTATGGCTCCTTTTTTTAAGTATTATTATAATTAGAGCTAGGAGTAGCAGAGGTAAAATTATGACCGAATAGTAGAAAAGTGCTTGAGTAATATCGTTCA
>CADASU010000009.1 GCA_902790675.1 Oscillospiraceae bacterium
ACATGATGTTGTCATAGCCGCTGCGCATATAAGCGCAATCATTTTTTTCATTAGTTTTGTTTTCATATTTTATTCCTCCACAAAAATAATATAATTTTTATATTGCACACTGCATTATACACATAATTATAGTTTAGTTTGTTAAGAATTTGTAAACTTTTAAAAAACCACACGCATTGTTTGCGCATGGCTTAATGTAAAAATATTATCCTTGATTTTGATTAATTTTTTCACCAACTCAGGCGTTAATTTTTGAAAGCATTAGACCAATTAGAAGACCACACATATTCTTCACTTATTTCAACTCTATCGTATATTTCGTGCATCTTTTGACGCAACGTATTAACAGTATCTCTAAACAGGTTGGCCACATAGTTCGCATTTGGTATTTCTGTTCTTTCATTAGTAGAATTATTTATTATATAAAACACCCTATCATTAGCCTCGTCTATCAATATATTATTATATTTCGCTTTCAAATCATTCATAAGTGGTTGCATTTCATTTATCTTTTGTTCAATATAATTAATAGTGTTTTCATCGCTTGCAACCGCGCCATGGTCACAAACCTCAGATATTTCACAAATAAGAGATATGCCACCATTTAGGTTGTTTATTTGATCTGATATAGGCCTAACTATGTTTGGTATGTTGTAAATGCCCTCATAAGACTCGTATTCTTCGTAGATATTCCCTATATCATCCAAGCAGGTATAATAGTCATGAAGTCTTTTGCTTAATTCGTCCACCTTATCATTAATTGCCGCAGATGCTCCCGATTTCGCTCTTAGTGCCCCAACAGAAACAGTAGCACATGATGTTGTCATAGCCGCTGCGCATATAAGCGCAATCATTTTTTTCATTAGTTTTGTTTTCATATGGCTTAATGTAAAAATATTAATTTTTAATCTATTTACGCTTAACTAGAGCAAATATAACAACCACAATTGCACCTACAACAATTATTGCTAAAAGTATACAAGCAACAATAAAAACATTTTTCATAAGCTCTGCCTGAGCAGAATTATCTTTTGAAGCATCCGAACTTGAAGATTGAGACTCCTTTTTCAAATTCTTTAGTTCTTTTATATATCCTGTTTCTTTGTCATAAACTACCTCATAGTCTTTTCCTTCTTCCAAGCCTTTAAATCCCAAAATTTTTGTTACAAGATATTGTCCCATTTTTTTGTAGTCGTTGATCGCATCGGATCTTTTAGCCGAAGCCTGTTTAGTAAACCCATTTTCACTTAACTGTAGCCCTATTGTACCATCTTTCATGATTTCTATTATCGATTGAACAAACCTAGCAAAAAGTTCATCATCACTAAAAATGTTTTCTATACCGCCAAAGTAATTAGCAATCATTTCTTCAGTATGTTTTAAAAACAAACTATCGTAATCTTTTTCATCTATCTTAACTTGTCCATCCAATAAAGATTTGATATATTGTTTAGATTTTTCTTTATTTATCCAATAAAAACGTTTCTTCATATTGCCATTACTGCCTTCTTTAAGATTAGCTATAATTCCCGAATAATCCATATCTTGTGCACAACTATCAGGAAAGCTATTTTTGCTAGCATAACTCGACATTGTAACCATATAAAGCAGTCCATTTAACAGTTGTTTTTCGTCTTCACATCCATCCATAATAGGGTTATTCATTAAGTAGCCAAGTCCATAGCCTGACCCACTTATTTGACCTGTGTTTTCAAAGTCAGATGGCTCAACCTTTAAGTCTAAAAGCATTTTAGTTATAACATTCACACAGTCAGGATAATTTTTTACTTCCACCGTTTTATTAGCCTTAGCATCCTTAATTTGCATTGCGTTTAATCGCTGCTTTATTTCAGCCTCTGCTGCCGGAGCAGCGCTAGCAAAGCCAACAACAGTAAAAATAAGACTCAGCGCTATAAAAATTGAACTTATTTTTTTTATTATTTTCATAAATTAAACCCTCCTTTATTTTATATAAAAACATTTAAATTATTATAAATCACAGTACATAAACACTACTACACAACTAACGCTTTTTAGCCAAAACCACTACTAAAATAACAACTGCCGCTATAACAATCAAAGCTAAAAATATAAAAGCAAAAATCAACATAGCACTCATTATTTGCACAGCATCATTAACACTTACAGCACCATTTTTTAAATCTTTGTTAGATAATTTCTTTATGGTTTTAATATATCCAGTACTATTATCATATTCTATTTCATAGTCTTTTCCCTCTTCATGGCCTCTATATTCCAATGATTTTTTTATAATATTTTTGCCAAGTCTTTTATAATCGCTTATTGCAGCAGAACTATTGCTTGAAACTATAGAAATCATTTTTTTATCATTGCCTGGTGATTTCCCTTTATCAGTAATAATCTCAAACATTGTTTTAAAAAAGATTGTAGAAAATTCTTCATCATTAAAGAATGAATCTATATCGCCAAAATATTTTATCGCAGCATCTTGAACATGCTTTAAAAACAACAAATCATGGTCGTCATTTTTGAACTTACCTTTCCAAAAAATATTCTCATTAATATCAAAAGTTCCATCCATCATTTGCTTAACCGTTTTTTTACACTCGTCCTTGTCTACCCATATAAAATCAAATTTTTCATTGCCGTTTCTGTCTATAATTTTTGGCATATAGCAAAAATGCATGGGACCATAGGAAGATTGGTCACCTATATATTTATAGTCACTAATAAATTTATAATTATTAAGTAATGAAGCATATGACAAAAAAATTAGCATGTTCAAATATCGAGAACCGGATGTTAAAATATTTCGATTGACATAAGTCAACAAGAGTTTGTCTCCTAAGCTGCCAGTTCTTTCACAATTTAAATCATCTAATTCTACTTTAACATCCAACAACAAATTAGACAGTGCATCCACCACTTTAGGATATTCTCTTAAACGTGGCCCACCAGTGCTTCCATAAACTGAAGGATCACCAATTTGAAAAGCTCCCACTGCCGCTTTAACCTTTTCTTCTTCTAATGGAGCAGCACTAGCAAAACCAAAAACAGTTAGCATAAGACTCAGCGCAATAAAAATTGAACTTATTTTTTTGATTATTTTCACAATATGAGACCTCCTTTATTCAATTGTCACATAATAAACCGAGCAATGTCTATATTGATTATTATATCCAATATACAAAAAATGTCAAAAAATTTTTAATTTTAAACAAAACAAATTGTGTTTTTATGTTTATAGCAAAAAAATATAAATTAATTTAAGCTAATAAAAACTCTTGACAAAAACAAAGTTATATTATATAATCAATTGTGTTATCTGAGTTCGTTTTGAATAATTAAAAATGGCGATATAGCTCAGGTGGCTAGAGCATGCGGTTCATACCCGCAGTGTCACTGGTTCGAATCCAGTTATCGCTACCATATAAGGCCCGTTGGTCAAGTGGTTAAGACACCGCCCTTTCACGGCGGTAACGCGAGTTCAATTCTCGCACGGGTCACCAAATTAAAAGTGTTTTGGAAGTGCAAATGAAAATTTGTGCTTCTTTTTTTATAATATTAAAAAAAGCCGGAAGCAACCAACCTCCCGACTTATAAAAATATAAATATCTACTGCTGCTCAAAAATATCTTTTCCAACACCACACACAGGACAAACATAGTCGTCTGGTTCGGAATTGATATCGCCTTCGTAGACATATCCACAAACCTTGCAAACATATTTTACACTTTCTTCCATAATATAAAGCCCATATCCTTTCTAAAAAATCTAAATAATAAATATTCCAACAAAAAACTATCATAATTTTTAATGTTTGTCAAGATTAATAATAGTCTCTAAAAAATATCCTTTAAGTGGGCCATTCCATCGTTTAACTTTCTTCTAACATTCGTTCCGCCAGCAACCATATCTAACATATCCTCTGACAAATTAAAACTACCGAAATCACTAGTAATTTTGCGAGCCTCTGCAGATTCCAAAAAGGATTTCATATCCTCTCCAAATTCTTCAAAACTTCCTCTATATCCTTTTTGACAGAAAAATTCATAAACATCATGCGGATCATCTAGCCCGTTGAATTCATCCCGCTGATCTGAATTTGTCATTATGCTATAAAAAATATCCTTAACCATAAAACAACCTCCTAAATCAAAAAGATTATACTTCAATAAACATATTATATCATTTTTTCAAATAAAACAATATTGATTTACAAAATTTGTTGTATTTGCACAAATGCCATTTGCTTTTTTATATCAAAATTTTGTGTTGATTATATCTTGTCTATATGTTAAAATTATCTTGATGTGTGTTTAAAAAATCAAATATAATAGTAAAAACATAGAACTACAATAAACTATGTTTTGTTAATTGCTAAATACTATTTCGATTCTGTTTTTACCATTAATCACGAATTCTTTGTTCCAGGCTCTTTGTTCTGGAGCATTTTTATTATTAAAAGTAGAGGTGTATAAAAATCTATGAAAGAACAAATAAATGAAATCAGAAAAGCCGCGATTTCTCAAATTAATTCTTGCAATAAAACAAATGAATTAATTAATTTAAAAGTAAAATATCTCGGCAAAAAAGGCAAACTTTCCCTCCTTTTAAAACAAATGGGGTCGATTTCGCCAGATGAGCGAAAAAGTGTTGGTCAGCTCGCAAACAAAGTTAGAAACGAATTAGAACAAAATCTAGAACAAAAAATGGCTGAAATAAAATTAATTGAGCAAGAAAACAAAATGAAATCAGAGAAAATTGATGTAACGCTTCCTGGCCAAAAATTTCAAATTGGTAATATCCACCCCCTATCCAAAGTCATGAAAGAAATTAATGACATTTTTATGGGAATGGGTTTTTCAATTGCGCAGGGCCCTGAAATTGAAACAGATTACTATAATTTTGAAGCTCTAAACATTCCTAAAGATCATCCTGCAAGAGATACTCAAGATACATTTTATATTAATGATAATATTCTTCTTAGAACTCAAACATCGCCTGTTCAAATTCGTGTTATGGAAAAACAAAAACCTCCAATAAGAATTATTTCTCCAGGAAGAGTATATCGCTCGGATTCTGTTGATGCAACCCATTCTCCCGTTTTTCATCAAATAGAAGGATTAGTTGTAGATAAAAATATAACAATGGCAGACTTAAAAGGAACTCTCGAATTATTTGTGAAAAAATTGTATGGGGAAAATTCGAATGTTAAGTTTAGGCCACACCATTTTCCATTTACTGAACCTTCCGCTGAAATGGATGTTATGTGTTTTTCATGCAAAGGAAAAGGCTGTAGTTTGTGTAAAGGCGAAGGCTGGATTGAAATACTAGGCTGCGGAATGGTCCACCCAAAAGTTCTAAAAGAATGCAACATAGATCCAGAAATTTATTCAGGATTTGCTTTTGGCCTCGGTCTCGAAAGAATTGTTATGAGAAGATATAACATCGATGATTTACGATTGTTCTTTGAAAACGACATGCGCTTTCTATCTCAATTTTAAAAAATTTTACAATATTATTATGTTAAAAACTTTTTAAAAAATTATATTTAAAATTGGTGAGTTTTTCCAAATTTTTTTAAGGTGGTTAAAATATATGAATTTATCCGTAAAGTGGTTAAAAGACTACGTAAATATAAACAACTTATCCATTAAAGAATTAACTGATGGATTAACAATGAGCGGCTCTAAAGTTGAAGGCTTTAAAAGTGAAAACGACAAAATACAAAAGATTGTTGTTGGAAAAATAAAATCTATCGAAGAACACCCAGACGCCGATAAATTGGTTATTTGCTCGGTTGACGTGGGTCAAAATGAACCATTGCAAATTGTTACAGGTGCAAACAATGTAAAAGAAAACGCTTTAGTTCCAGTTTGTTTGAGCGGAGCGACTCTCCCAAATGGAACAAAAATTAAATCGGGAAAATTACGCGGAGTTCTTTCGCAAGGCATGATGTGCTCGCTATCAGAACTGGGCTTATCTAAAAACGATTTCCCATATGCAATTGAAGATGGTATATTTTTGTTGGAAGAAGAGTGTGAAATTGGTCAAGACATATGCGAAGCTATAGGCTTAAATGACACAATAATTGAATTTGAAATAACATCCAACCGCCCAGATTGTCTTTCAGTTGTTGGTTTGGCTAGAGAAACAGCCGCAACATTCAATCTGCCATTCAACCCGCCTACTCCAAAGGTTAGAGGCTGCGATGGAGATATTAATGATAGTTTTAAAGTGGACATAAAAACTCCCCTTTGCAGCAGATACATGGCAAAAATGGTAAAAAACGTAAAAATAAAACCTTCTCCACGCTGGATTAGAGAGCGTTTGAGAGCTAGTGGAATAAGGCCAATTAACAATATTGTAGATATAACTAATTTTGTTATGTTAGAATATGGCCACCCTATGCATGCATTCGATGCATCTAACATTTCTGGAAATAATATAGTTATTCGCAATGCTAATAATGGAGAATCGATAACAACACTAGACAAAGCAGAGCATGATTTAACTGACAAAATGATAATGGTTTGCGATTCAGAAAAACCAATTGCTGTTGCTGGAGTTATGGGTGGAGAATATAGCGGCGTTAATGAAAATACTAAAGATATTATATTTGAGTCTGCATGTTTTGATGGAGCTAGTGTTAGAAAAACCGCCAAAGCCTTAAATATAAGAACAGACTCATCTATCCGATTTGAAAAAGGTTTAAATCCACTCTGCTGCGAAAACACAATAAATCGTGCTTGTGAATTAATTGAGTTATTGGAAATAGGCGAAGTTGTTGGTGGAACAATAGATATACAAAATTTTAATCACAGCAAACAAACAATAACTCTAGACGCTGAATGGATAAACAATTTTATTGGAATAAATTTATCTGCCGGCGACATGATAAAAATCTTGCAAGCCCTTGGTTTTGAAGTCAAAAACAATGAAATTATTGTCCCTCCGCATAGGATAGATATACAACATAAAGCTGATATTGCAGAAGAAATTGCTAGAATATATGGATATAATAAAATTCCGATCTCAACCATTAAAGGAAAAGCTGACGGCGCTTTAACGGAAACCCAAAAGTTCAAACAATTAGTAGACGATTCTCTAATTGCTCTTGGCTGCAGCGAAATTTGCACATATTCATTTATGAGTCCGAAAGAATATAACAAAATAGAGCTTCCTTTAGATTGTGAACTCAGAAACTCAATTAAAATTCAAAATCCGCTTGGCGAAGACACGAGCACTATGAGAACAACGACGTTTCCATCTATTCTCAATATTCTTTCTAAAAATTATAACAACAGAAATGAAAAAGCATGGCTATATGAAATAGGCAAAGTTTACCTTCCTTCTCCAGAAAATTCGCTGCCATCTGAAATAGACAAAATAACAATTGGAATTTATGGAAACTGCGATTTTTATACAATAAAAGGAATCATTGAGTCTTTACTAAACCAGTTGAATGTTTATGGTGCTGAATTTGTTGAATCACAAGGCATGCCATTTCACAATTATCGTTGCAGCGAAATTATGATAGACGGAAAAGTTCTAGGAAAATTTGGTGAAGTGCATCCAAAAGTAGCTGAAAATTATAAAATTGGCATTAAAACATATATTGCCGAGTTAGATTTTTCTACAATATTTAATTTAAAAAGCAAATCAAATACATATTGCGGAGTTCCAAAATTTCCTGCTTCTGTTAGAGACTTATCATTGGTTTGCGATGAATCAATACTATCTGGACAAATAGAAAAAATAATCAAAAGCAACATAGGAAAAATATTAGAAAAAATAGAAGTATTTGACGTATATAGAGGCGAACAAATTGCCAATAATCAAAAAAGCATTTCATATAAATTAACCATGCGTGACAAAGCAAGAACTCTAACCGATGAAGAAATTGATAAGGCTATTGAAAAAACGATAAATTCCTTAGAAAAAATTAACGTTAAGCTCCGTTTAAAATCGTAATATATATAACATTAAACATTTAGACACAAAAAATCATGTTGGACATTAATTTACTAACATGATTTTTTATATATTTTAACAAGTTTATAATTAAAAAATTATTTTCATGTTAAAATACACAAATATTCTCACTTTTTTATGCTTATTTTCAATATGGCATACTCTTGACTTTTTTGCTATAAAAATATATCATTAATCTGGTGTTAAAAATATTTATTGATTTTGTGTTTTTTGAAGCAGGGCGGTTTGCTTCGATTATTTTTTTCATCAAGCATACTATATATTGTATGTTTTGTAAAAACGTATACAAATTAAGGAGGCTTTAGTGTTGACAATAAAAGTTATAAAAAGAAACGGCACAACAGTTGATTTTGACTCCAACAAAATATATGATGCTATAATGAGGTCTATGAGTTATGGTAGCGGAATAATCAACGAAGAAGTAGCCCATCAAATAAGCAAAGAGATAGAAGCTGAATGTGAACACAGATTAGACAATATAACAATTCGTGAAATAGAAAATTCGGTTTACAGCAAATTAATTCAAAAGGGCCATTCATTAACTGCTAAAGCATATGAAGGCTTTAGATCTATTCAGGAATTTAAACGAACAACCAATACAACTGATGATGGTGTTATTGGCTTATTGAAAGGCACGAATCACCTTGTTGCTATGGACAATTCAAACAAAAATCCTATTTTAAATTCAACAATGAGAGATTTAATTGCAGGGGAAGTTTCTAAGGATCTAACCCAGCGCATACTTCTCCCAACAGATGTTGTTCAGGCTCACCAAAACGGAATCTTACACTTCCACGATATGGATTATTCTATGAGTCCTATGTTTAACTGCTGTTTAATTAATATTGGAGATATGCTCGACAACGGAACTGTTATTAATGACACTTTAATAGAGTCTCCGTCATGTTTCCAAACTGCTTGCAATATTATGACTCAAATTATGGCACAAGTTGCTTCAAATCAATATGGTGGTCAGAGTGTAGATATAAAACATCTTGGAAAATATCTGCGCAGAACTAGAACAAAAGCATATAATCATTACAAACAAAAAGGATATGATGAATCTTTATGCAACGAACTCGCTGAAGATAAAATGCTAACTGAATTAAAGTCTGGAGTTCAAACAATTCAATATCAAATAAATACACTACAAACTTCAAACGGTCAGGCTCCTTTTGTTACAATATTTATGCATATTGAAGATGGTTTTGAATATGAAAAAGAGGTTGCTCTAATTGTTAGAGAAATTTTAAAGCAGCGTCTGGAGGGTGTAAAAAATCGCCAAAATGTTGTTGTAACGCCTCCATTTCCAAAATTAGTTTATGTGCTGGATGAAAACAACTGTTTAAAAGGCGGAAAATATGACTATATTACAAGAGATTACGCTATTCCATGCAGTGCAAAAAGAATGTATCCTGACTATATTTCAGCAAAACAAATGAGAAAAATATATGATGGGCATGTCTTTAGTTGTATGGGGTGTAGGTCGTTCTTATCTCCATGGTATGATAAAGACGGAAATGTTAAATTCGAAGGCAGATTTAACGCTGGAGTTGTTTCAATAAATCTTCCTCAAATTGCAATAATTGCTAATAAAGATGAAGATAAGTTTTGGCGTTTGTTAGATCGTCGTTTGGATCTTTGCAAAAAAGCTTTAATTTGTCGCCACGATATGCTTAAAGGAACAAAGGCTGCTGTTTCTCCAATTCACTGGCAAGATGGTGCTATTGCTAGACTTGCTCCAGATGAAACAATTGATGAGCTTTTGGAAGGCGGTTTTTGCACATTATCTTTAGGATATATTGGAATATATGAAATGACTAAGCTCATGACAGGCGAGAGCCATACTTCAGACAAAGGAAAAGAATTCGCTATATCTGTTATGAAACATATGAGGCAGGCAACCCAAGATTGGAAAAAAGAAACAGGCTTAGGCTTTGCTTTATATGGAACCCCAGCTGAAAACCTTTGCTACAGATTTGCTAAGATAGACAAAAAACATTTTGGTGATATTAAAGATGTAACCGATAAAGGTTATTATACAAATTCATACCACGTTGATGTTAGAGAAAAAATAGATGCATTTAGTAAGCTATCTTTTGAAAGCGAGTTCCAAGAAATAAGCACGGGTGGTTGTATATCATACATAGAAATTCCGAATATGCAAAACAATCTTGAAGCTTTAGAAGAGATGGTTCAATTTATATATGATAATATACAATATGCCGAGTTTAACACAAAATCTGACTACTGCCATGTTTGTGGATTTGATGGCGAAATAAAAATAAATGACGATGTTAAGTGGGAGTGTCCTAACTGCGGAAACATTGACACTTCGAAATTAACTGTTGTTAGAAGAACTTGCGGATATTTAGGGCTTCACTTTTGGAATGAAGGCAAAACAAAAGAAATGAAGCAAAGAGTTCTGCATCTGTAGACAAGAAAAGAAGGACGCGATTTAATGAGATATGGTCAAATCAGAAAATATGATGTAGCAAATGGTCCTGGAATTAGAACTTCTATATTTGTAACAGGATGTCCATTTAAATGTGAAGGGTGTTTTAATGAGGAATATCAGTCTAAAGAAAATGGAACTATATGGACTAAATCTGAAGAAGATCGCTTAATAAAATTTGTGTCCTCTAAGCATGTTAGTGGCCTGTCCGTTTTGGGCGGAGAGCCTCTTGCCCAGGATGACGATTTGTTAAATTTATTGGAACGTGTTAAACGTGAAACAAAAAAGTCTATTTGGCTCTGGTCTGGATATAGATTCGAACAGCTAAATCAAAAGCAACTAAATGTTTTAAAATATGTTGACGTTTTGGTTGACGGTTTATTTATTCTTAATAAAAAAAATTTAAAATTAAAATTTAGAGGCTCATCAAACCAGAGAATAATAGATTTAAATAAAACTAGAGATCAAGGCAAAATTGTAATTTGGAGCGGACTTAAACCCGGGCAGTAATTTTTATGTCATATTATATTCACAAATTATTAACTTATATATCATTGACTTTAAATGCTAAAAATGCTAAAATCAATATTGGTGTTGGTTTTAGCACTTTTGCTACTGTAGCTCAGTTGGTAGAGCAGCTCACTCGTAATGAGCAGGTCGTCCGTTCAAGCCGGATCAGTAGCTCCAAACTTTATTTTTGTGTTTTGATTTTACATATAGTATATTATTTAACTCAGACATGCTTTAATTTTTAGTATGTCGATTTTTGTTATAGAAATTTAACAGGCGAAAGGTTTTGTATTTCAATGGTAAAGGAAATGACCCACGGAAAATCTATAAAACTTATATTTTTATTTATGATACCTCTATTAATAGGTAATATTATTCAGCAACTATACAATATGACCGATTTAGTAATTGTCGGAAAATTTGTTGGAGTGAATGCTTTAGCCGGGGTTGGCGTTGCAAGTTCTCTCTTATTTATGTCCATAGGCTTTATAATTGGCCTTTGTAACGGGTTTTCTGTGGTATTAGCGCAAAGATTTGGAGCTGGCAGTAAAATAGGTGTTAGAAGGTGTATAACAACATCAATATATCTTAGTTTGTTTTTTACAGCTATTATTACTATACTTACTGTAATATTTGTTCGCAGTTTTTTATTGTTTATTAACACTCCTGATGAAATTATAGATTCTGCTTTGACTTATATTTTAATATTATCGTATGGAACATTTGCACTGATTGCATATAACTTATTTTCGGGAATGCTCAGATCTATTGGAGATAGCAAAACTCCACTATATTTTCTTATTTTTTCAGCAATCTTAAATGTTATTTTTGATTACATAACTATTGCAATTTTTAACCTTGGCGTAGCAGGGTCAGCTATATCTACAGTTACTGCGCAAATAATATCATCTGTTCTTTGTGCTATTTACATGTTCAAAAAATATAAAATAATCAGGCCTAAAAAATCTGACTGGAAAATAAAGTGGCCTTATATATGGGCTCATATAAAAATTGCGCTTCCTATGGCGCTAGAATTTGCCGTAACTGCAATTGGAATTTTAATACTACAAGGTGCAATAAACAGCCTAGGGCCCAACATAGTTGCAGGTTTTACAGCTGCTATGAAAATTGAAAACTTAATAATTGCAGCTTTTATAGCTCTTGCATCAGCCGTTTCAACATATACTGCGCAAAATTTCGGGGCTAAAAACTATAGAAGAATTGTTAGTGGAGCTAAATCTAACGTAATTATAGGCATGTTTTTGTGCTTAATATTTAGTTTACTATTATTCTTTTTCTGGGATGTGTTTGTGGGTTTATTTATTAATGAAGGCAACTTTGAAGTTAGAGCTGCTGCAAAACAATATATGCTTATTGCTATATTAAACTATCCTGTTTTGTGTTTGCTAATTACTTTTAGATGTCTTATTCAAAGTCTTGGAAGAACAATAGCCCCTATTTTGGCTGGTTTTTCCGAAGTTGTAATGCGTTCGCTAGGCGCGTTTTTCCTTGTAGGTCTTTTTGGATATACTGGAGTTTGCTTTTCACCAATACTATCCTGGTATGCTGCATTTATAATCATAATCATTTCATATGCGGCTAGCTTAAAAAAATTAAAGAAGAATTTGATGTAGAGCATGACGGCTTATCAATTAATAAAAAATATAGGTAAGCGTTCCAGTCCCCCCTACCTATGTTTTTTTATTAGCATTGGATCGTATCCTCCATATTTAATCAAAACATCTTTTACAGCAATAGCACATCCTGATAGAAAGTTTGTTTTTGAATTTATATTGCTTATACATATTTTTTCAAATAATTCTTTAGGCAGCCTTTCTTTTAAACAATTATTGAAACACTCAGCAAAATTTGAATTTTCAAAAATTTTCCCAAAAAGCATTATCTTTTCTGTATTAAATAATTTACTACAGTTATAAACTCCTATTGACATCAATTCGCACGCTTCATAAAAAATATTAAGCATAGCGCTGTCTAATCTCACGTTAGAATCAAACAAAACAAGATCACTAACAGACACATCTTTTTCTTTAGCAGCTTTATATAGTTCAGTATCTTTAGCGTCATAATATATCTTATCTATCATTTTTTTCAACGACGATATAGAAGCGTGTTTATTAATTGAATCTAGTTTATCAAATTTATAAGCTGACTTAATATTTGTTTGGTAAACCATATTACCAAAATCAACCTTATTGAAAATATAGTTCTCTAACGAACTGTTTCTTATAATAAATGATGCGACTATATTGTTTTCATTAAATAAATATATATACTTTTTTGGAAAGTCTTTTATATCATTCCAACGATAAAAATCAATGTCAGCAAAAGCTAATCCATTTATTAACTCATCGAAACAGACAAAAATTCCGAGTTGCTCTTTTATAACATCTGATATTTCGCTATATAAATCCTCTTTGTCCATGCTGCCTTCAAAGAATGATTCATTCAAACAAATCCCCATTGCTAAAATTTCTTTTGAAGACAAGCAATTTTCTTCCAAAATTTCATTACATCCAGAAATTATGGTCTTAAGCAAATAAGTAACATTTTTTGTATCTTGCAAATTATAGTAGCGTTTTCCAAGAATGCTTCCATTGATATTAGATAGCCCTATACTAATTATTTTTCTTTCAACTGCAACTCCAAACACAAACTTAAAATCCGGAGATATCTCTAAATATACCCTGTTTGGCCCAGGTCCATTAGCAGAATTTGACGGATGTTTTGAAGTTTCTCTAATAATTCCTTCTTCAATCATCTCTTTTGTTATAATCGTTATTGCTGAACGAGTAAGCCCTAATTCATTAGCCATATCAACCCTAGAAACAAAGTCACTATTTCTAAGTAGTCTTAAAATTTGACTCCTATTTTTAATTTTTACATTTAATCTGGTAGTAGTTTCTTTTGTATGACTCACTTTCGTAACCCCTCTTTTTTTAAACAATAATTAATGTTTATATAGTATTATTTCAATGACAAGTCCTTTTTATAGTTCCAAACGATGCCCACAGTTACGACATATAGCAATTTTTTGGTCTACAGAAATGAATAGTGCAAACAGTCTCAAAACCATGCTTTTAATAAATAACTTTAGTTTTATAATAATAGCAAAAAATCTTATTAAACATCCTCGTTTTTCACATCCTTTCAGCCACTCAATTTTAAATCATGACTTCCACACTCAGGACAATATATTTTTGAATCTAAAATAACCCCCTTAATTAAGCACAAATATCTTTTATTGTTTATTATTAAATAATTTAACTATATAAAAATTTTATCAATAATATGTAATGCTTGTCAACAAAAATCCACATACTATATGTTCTCATATTTTTAAAAAAACAAATCTTTTAATCAATTTTAAACTGTTAAACATTTTGACTCATGTATTATTTTGTGTTATCATGTCTTGGTAGATGTACATATATGTACTAACACATTTTTTGTTTTGGAGTGTGATTTGAATTATGAAACTAGGAATGGTTGGTCTTCCTAATGTTGGAAAGAGTACTTTATTTAATGCTCTTGCAGGTGGTGGAGCGCAATCTGCAAACTATCCTTTTTGCACAATTGAGCCAAACGTTGGAATTGTTTCTGTTCCAGACCTTAGATTAGACAAATTGGCAGAAATATATCATCCTAAAAAAGTTACTCCAGCTATCCTAGAATTTGTTGATATTGCTGGTTTAGTTAAAGGAGCCTCAAAAGGAGAAGGTCTTGGTAATAAATTTTTATCAAACATAAGAGAAGTTGATGCTATAATACATGTGGTGCGTTGCTTTGAAGACCCTAATATAGTCCATGTTGATGGCTCTATCAATCCTGTTCGAGACATTGAAACAATAAATTTAGAATTAATCTTTTCAGATATTGAAATTTTACAAAGAAGAATAGATAAATTAAAAAAACAAGCTAAGGGAGATAAATCTCTGCTTGGCCAAATTTCTCTTTTGCAAGATTTATTAAAGTGGTTGGAAGACGGAAAAAGTGCTAGAGGTTTTAACCCTTCTTCAGAAGATGACCAAAAATTAATTAATTCTTTAGGTTTGCTTTCAAACAAACCAGTAATATATGCCGCCAACTTATCAGAAGATGACTATAAATCTGGTTTAGACAAACACGTCGCTTTTAACGAAGTTGTGAAATTTGCAGAATCTGAAAATGCCGCAATATTCCCAATTTGTGCTAAAATTGAAGAAGAACTGAGCGATATGTCCTTAGAAGACAAAAAATTATTTTTAGAAGATCTTGGTCTATCTGAATCTGGCTTAGACAGAATAATTAAAACCAGCTATAGTCTACTCGGCTTAATATCGTATTTGACAGCTGGTGAACCGGAAGTTAGAGCATGGACTATTTCTAAAGGAACACTCGCTCCTCAAGCCGCCGGAAAAATACACACCGATTTTGAAAAAGGCTTCATTAGAGCAGAAGTAATTTCTTTTGATGATTTTATAAAATATGGAGATATGGCTGCCGCTAAAGAAAAAGGATTAGTTAGATTAGAAGGCAAAAGCTATGTTATGCAAGATGGAGACATTGTTTTATTTAGATTTAATGTGTAATTTTTTATTTTAACATCTATAATTTTAAAGACAAGGTGCTCAAATATATTCATCTTGTCTTTTATTTTTTCATGAATTGTTTTTAATTAAATACACATTTTGTAATGTTGTGTTTTTTTAACAATGTGTTATAATTATATGGAAGATTGTTTTCAATTTTTGGGGGTTTTGCAGCAATGATTAAAATGATTGCAACCGATATGGATGGCACTTTGCTTAATTCCAAAAAACAATTAACTCAAAGATCAATTAAAGCAATTAAAGCCGTCAAAAATATGGGGATTCATTTTTCTGTTGCTAGTGGCAGGCAGTATTATAATATATACAATGTCTTTAAACAACATGGTTTAGAAAAAAACGTAAGTTTTTTAGCCGAAAATGGAACAATAGTGTTTGATAGAGGTAAATTAATATTTGCCAATAAACTTGGTGATAATATTGTAAAAGCCGCTGTAGAATTGGCCCGAAAAACTCCTCATGTATATCCTGTTTTGTGTGGTGTTAATTCTGCTTACATCGAAGATAATCATCCTAAAATTATTTCAGAGTTTAACAAATATTTTGACAGACGTCAGTTTTTATCCAACGTTCTTGAATGTTTAAAGTATGATACAATTACTAAAATTGCCTTGTTAGATACAACAGCTAATGCAGAAACATATTTATATCCTATTTTTAAGCGTTTCGAAAAGCATTATCAAGTTTTAGTTTCTGGCGTGGAATGGGTTGATTTAATTAATAAAGGTGTAAATAAAGGAACGGCTGTTGAAATGATAGGAGATCTATATAATTCTAGCTTTGAGCATAGGATGGCGTTTGGCGACTATCTGAACGACCTCGCTTTGTTAAAAGCTTGCAAATATAGTTTCTCTGTTGCAAACGCCCATGAAACTTTAAAAAGGGCCGCTTACAAAATCTGTCCATCAAATGATGACGATGGAGTCGCCAAAACTTTAATTGAATGGTTTAATTTAAAATTTTAGTGTTAAACATTTTCATACTATTACAATAACAAATAATTTTATTATACATTTAAATATAATTGCCAAAGGAGAAAGACTATGATTAGAAATGACCTTAGAAATATAGCTATCGTTGCCCATGTTGACCACGGTAAAACAACTTTAGTTGATCAAATGTTAAAACAAGCTGGTGCATATCGTGAAAATCAAGTTGTTGAAGAAAGAGTTATGGATTCTAATGCCCTTGAACGTGAAAGAGGAATAACAATTCTTTCTAAAAACACAGCTGTGAAATTTAAAGATACCAAAATTAACATTATAGACACTCCTGGACATGCTGATTTTGGTGGAGAAGTTGAACGTGTTTTAAAAATGGTTGATGGCGTAATTCTATTAGTAGATGCTGCTGAGGGCCCTATGCCTCAAACCAGATTTGTTACTCAAAAAGCTTTGGAATTGGGTCTTAAAATTATAGTTGTTGTAAATAAAATAGACAAGCCAGACGCACGTTTAAACGAAATTCCAGACGAGGTTTTAGAACTTTTGTTGGAGCTAGATGCTAGTGAAGAACAACTAGAAAGCCCTTTTCTTTTCTGCTCTGGCAGGCACGGCACATGTTCTCTTTCTCCAGATGAAGAAGGAAAAGACTTACTTCCATTGTTCAACACAATTTTAGATCATATAGACCCTCCTTCTGGCGACGAAACCAAATCAACTCAGGTTTTAGTTTCGTCCATAGACTATAACGAATATGTTGGAAGAATAGCTATAGGAAAAGTGGAGCGCGGAACAATACGTCAAGGCCAGGAAGTAACTGTTTGCGAATATACTAACAACAACCCTCCATATAAAGGAAAAGTAGTAAATTTATATGAAATTGGAGCTTTCGACAGAATTGCTGTCGATAAAGCAACTGTTGGAGATATTGTTTGCATATCTGGAATAGAAAAAATTACCATAGGTGATACTCTTTGTGCTCCTAACGAAGTAGACCCTCTGCCTTTCGTTAAAATAAGTGAACCAACTGTTGAAATGACTTTTGCAGTTAACGACAGTCCATTTGCTGGTAGAGAAGGAAAATTTGTAACTTCCCGCCAAATTCGTGAGAGATTAGAAAAAGAACTTCTAAAAGATGTCTCATTAAGAGTTTCTGAAACAGATTCAAGTGAAAAATTTAACGTATGTGGACGCGGAGAAATGCATCTATCTATTTTGATCGAAACTATGAGGCGTGAAGGCTTTGAGCTTGGAGTTTCAACTCCACGTGTTCTGTTTAAAGAAATAGATGGCGTTTTGAGCGAGCCTATTGAACGTTTATCGATAGATGTTCCGGAAGAATTTTTGGGTTCTGTTATGGAAAAGATGGGGCTTAGAAAAGCAGATATGATTGCAATGAATCCTCAAGGCAACAGAATAAGACTTGAATTTTTAATTCCATCTCGTGGTTTGTTCGGATATAGAAACGAATTTTTAACAGATACTAAAGGCGAAGGAATTATGAACTCGGTTTTTGATTCATATCAGCCTTTTAAAGGTGATATTCCTAAACGTCCTACGGGTTCTCTTGTTTCTTTTGAAACCGGTGAGGCCGTAACATACGGATTATATAATGCCCAAGAACGCGGATCTTTATTTATTTCACCAGGAACTCCAGTTTATGAAGGTATGGTTGTTGGATGTTCCCCTAAACAAGAAGATTTGGTTGTAAATGTGTGTAAGAAAAAACATGTAACCAACATGAGAGCTTCCGGTTCTGACGATGCACTAAGGCTTATTCCTCCACGTAAATTAAGCTTGGAAGAATCTTTAGAGTTTTTAGCCCCAGACGAATTACTAGAAGTAACTCCAGAATCATTAAGAATTAGAAAATCGATTCTATCAAATCAAATGCGTGCAAAGAAAAATTCAAAAAACAAATAACGAGTGAAAATATG
Organism: Oscillospiraceae bacterium; assembly: GCA_902790675.1. GTDB lineage: Bacteria > Bacillota > Clostridia > Oscillospirales > Ruminococcaceae > RUG12519. The sequence continues at coordinate 18,431 of CADASU010000009.1, forward strand.
AGTGATAATAACTTAAAATTTGAAACTGTTGGAGAAGGACTATATGTATGTACTTCCCAAGATCATAAATTTGGAACCGATTCTTTTTTGGTTTCAAATTTTTCTGCTCCAAGAAATAAAGATATAGTTTGTGATTTTGGAACAGGATGTGGAATAATTCCAGTTTTATTACAGCGCGATTTTAATCCTAAACAAATTTATGCTATAGACATTCAACAATCTGCCGTTGACATTGCAAAGAAAACTGTAATTCGTTCCAACTTGCAAGATAAAATAATTGTTAAGCAAGCAGACATAAAAAATATTACTAATCTACCAGCAGATTCTTTTGATGTAATTGTCTGCAACCCTCCATATAAATCTTTGGGTAGTGGAGTAATTAGTAAAAGCAGCAGCGACAAAATTGCTCGCCACGAAACTGCCTGTACTATTGAAGATATATGCTTCGCGGCAAAAAAGCTTCTAAAATTTTCCGGCCGACTTTGTTTGTGTCAAAGAGCGGAGCGCCTAGCAGATACAATTTATGCTATGCGAAAATTTAACATTGAACCAAAGTCAATTCGTTTTTGTGCAAAAGACAAAAATTCTTCTCCATGGATGTTTTTGATTGAGGGAAAAAAAGGCTCTAAACCGTTCTTGAAAGTTTTACCATTATTAGAAGCGTATGAAAAAAACGGTAACTTTTCAGAAGAAATGATGAAAATATATGGATCGGGAGGCAAATTTTGAGCGGAATTTTATATGTTGTTGGAACTCCGATTGGAAATTTGGGAGATTTTTCTCAAAGAGCTATAGAGACTTTAAATAGTGTAGATTTTATTGCTGCAGAAGATACTAGGGTTACAATTAAACTCTTAAACAAATTCAATATTAAAAAGCCTTTAATAAGCTATCATGAACATAGTAAGTCACAAAGGGCAAACCAAATAATTGGTAAGCTTTTAGAGGGAGAAAACGCTGCAATTGTTTCAGATGCCGGCATGCCGTGTATATCTGATCCAGGAGAAAAATTAATAGATATGTGCATTGAAAACAGTATAGATATTAAAATCGTCCCTGGCCCTACTGCCGTAATTTCTGCTCTTTGTTTAAGTGGTTTAAATACTTCTAGGTTTGCTTTTTATGGCTTTTTGTCAACAAACCGCAAAAGCAGACTAGATACTCTTTTAGAAGTGAAAAATTTGCCTTTAACTCTAATATTTTATGAAGCACCTCACAAACTAATTTCAACACTCAAAGATCTGCTTAAACATTTAGGTGATAGAAAAATTACTCTTGCTAAAGAACTAACCAAAATTCATGAAAATTTTCAAAGAACAACCATATCAGGTGCTTTAAAATTTTTTGATGAAGCAGGAAAATCACCTAAAGGAGAATATGTTTTAATAGTTGATGGAGCAAAGGCAACAAACACTCTAACCAATTATTCAACATTGACTGAGGCTGTAGAGTTTGCTAAGAGCCTAATTAAGGAAGGTTTTAAGCCAGTTGACGCTGCAAAACAGGCAGCTAAAATAACAAATCACAAAAAAAATGAAATATACAGCTTGCTTATATTAGAAAAATAATATAAAATATAAAAATGTTTTCAACAATTTTGGCAATTAACGTTGAAAACATTTTTTGTTTATTTAAATAAGCTTAATAAAATCGCGTTTTGAACCATCATTCCCGTTGGTGTTAAAAATATTCTGTCATCTTTCCATTCAACGTATTTGGCATATTGTAACCTTTTAACTTTTAATTTAAAATCGTCGTTCCAAAAGCCTCTTTTTTTCAAATCAGCAATACTAACTCCATCCACTAATCTTAATCTTAACATTATCCATTCAAAGTCAGCATCCAAAACTTTTTCTTGTTTAACTTTCATAACATCATCAATATATTCATTTATATTTCTATCATGAAAATATCTCACACCATCTACAAATGAATGTGCACTAGGCCCAAAACCAATATATTCGTCCCTATTCCAATACTTTAAGTTATGAACACATTCTTTAGATTTTTTAGCAAAATTCGAAATTTCATATTGCAAAAAACCAATTTTTTTCAGCTGCCTAACAACTGTCAAATAAATGTCTGCTATTTCGTCCTCACCAGCAATATTTTTCGGAGGATTGAGCCCAAAAGCCGTTTTAGGTTCTATTTTAAGTTGATAAAACGAACAGTGCTGAACATTTAATGATTCCACAAAAGCCAATGTATCATATATATTTTTACTGGTCTGCCCAGGAGCCCCTATTATAATATCTACAGATATATTGTCAAAACCCTCATATTTAGCCCGCTCTATAACTTTCATAACTTGATCTAAGCTATGATTTCGGCCCAAAGCTTGAAGTTCAGCTTCTCTTCCAGATTGAACTCCAACAGACAGCCTATTCACACCAATTTTCTTCAATTCAAAAAGTTTTTTGTCTGTAAGCGTATTTGGATTAGATTCAACTGTTATTTCATTTTTATAGCTGAGCCCATAATTTTCCACTGCATATTTTATTATTTTTTCTATCTGGCTAGGTTTTAATAAAGTTGGCGTACCTCCACCAAAATAAAGGGTATCTGCAAGCCCATAGCTTTTACGCATATTCATTTCATTTAAAACTGCCCTAACATATTCTTCTTTTTTATCCGTTTTTGCATTTATAGAATAAAAATCACAATAAGGACATTTACCATCACAAAAAGGGATATGAACATATAATCCAATCATTCATCCAACTTTAAAACTGCCATAAACGCTTCTTGAGGCACTTCAACAGATCCGAGCTGTCTCATTCGTTTTTTACCTTCTTTTTGTTTTTCAAGCAATTTTTTCTTTCTAGATATATCTCCACCATAGCACTTAGCAAGAACGTCTTTTCTCATAGCTCTAACAGTTTCTCTAGCAATAATTTTTCCACCTATCGCAGCTTGAATTGGAACCTCAAACAGCTGACGAGGAATATTATCTTTCAACTTAGCTGCTATTTTTCTTCCTCTGGAATAAGCATTATCTGCATGAACAATAAAAGACAGCGCATCAACAACCTCTCCACTAAGCATAATATCCAGCTTTACAAGTTTTGCCTCAGCATATCCTTTCATTTCATAGTCCAAAGATGCATATCCTTTTGTTCTAGACTTTAAAACATCAAAGAAATCATAAATAATTTCTCCCAGTGGCAAAGAATAGCTAAGCTCTACTCTAGTTTGTTCAATATACTTCATATTTTTAAATACGCCACGACGTTCCTGACAAAGTTCCATTATGTTTCCAACAAATTCAGTTGGAGTTAAAATTGTTGCGTCAACTATTGGCTCTTCCGATTTAGCTATCTTATCATTTTTAGGATAATTAGTTGGATTATCAATCATAGTAACTGTTCCGTCGGTCATAGTTAGTCTATAAATAACCGATGGGGCAGTTGTTATAATGTCTATATTATATTCTCTTTCAATCCGCTCTTGGATTATTTCCATATGAAGCAGTCCTAAAAATCCACATCTAAACCCAAAACCAAGGGCAGTTGACGTCTCAGCCTCAAAAGTCAATGAAGCATCATTTAGCTGCAATTTTTCAAGAGCTTCTCTTAAATCACCATATCTGGCCCCATCTACGGGATATATTCCCGAAAAAACCATAGGATTAACCTGTCTATATCCCGGCAAAGGTTCAGTTGCAGGATTTTCTACAAGAGTTATTGTATCTCCAACTTTTGTATCACCAATATTTTTTATTGAAGCCGTTACAAATCCAACATCTCCAGCACAAAGCCCCAAGCTCGGAACAAGCTCTGTTGCTCCCATATATCCTGTTTGAACAACAGTAAACTCTGCTCCTGTTGCCATCATTCGTATATTATCACCCGGCTTGATTTTTCCTTGCTTAACTCTAACATACACCACTACACCCTTATATGAATCATAATTAGAGTCAAAAATCAGCGCCTGCAAAGGCTCCTCATCAGCTCCTTTTGGTGATGGAATATCCGAAACAATTTTTTCCAAAACATTCTCAATTCCCAAACCTGTTTTTGCAGAAATAAGCGGAGCGTCCTCGGCAGGAATTCCTATAACATCTTCTATTTCCTGAATTGTTCGTTGCGGGTCTGCAGAAGGAAGATCAATCTTGTTAATTACAGGAATAACCTCCAAATCATGCTCAATTGCAAGATATGTATTCGCTAGCGTCTGGGCTTCAATTCCCTGAGATGCATCAACAACAAGCAGAGCTCCCTCACAAGCGGCTAAAGACCTTGAAACTTCATAGTTAAAATCAACATGCCCAGGAGTATCAATCAAATTAAACTCATAATCATTCCCATCTTTAGCGTGATATACAAGTTTAACTGCCCTGGCTTTTATTGTTATCCCGCGTTCACGCTCTATATCCATATTATCGAGCAATTGTTCTTCCATATCTCTTTTGGCAACAGTATCTGTCATTTCCAAAATTCTGTCGGCCAACGTAGATTTCCCATGATCTATATGTGCAATTATGCAAAAATTTCTAATAAACTTTTTATTATTCAAACCCAAATCCCCCATTTTAATTATCATTATATTCTGTTATGCGCCCTGTTTGCGCATCAACATTAACTCTCATTCCATTTTTAAAAACACCTGTAGCATTTTTTACACCAATAATAACAGGTTTATCTAAAAACATTCCAAGCATTGAAGCATGAGAATTCTTTCCAACCGTTTCTGTTATAATTCCTCCACATTTTTTTATTAAGTCTAAAATATTATCAGAAGTTTCCTGAACCACAAGAATATCTCCATCACAAAACCTATTTCTCGCTTCACTCTCACTATAAGCAACACAAATTTTTCCGGACGCATTTTTTCTATTAATGCCTATTCCTCTAGCCAAATCTTTTCCGACAAATTTAACTCTAATTATATTGGTTGTTCCAGAAACGCCAAGAGGAATTCCCGCAGTTAAAACCACGATATTGTTGTTTTTAACAAGTTTACATTTCTTTACCAAATTTATAGCACTATCAAATAGATCATCTGTATTTGTTTGTTTGGGTAGCAAAAACGGAACAACACCAAAACTCAAATTTAATTGCCTACAAACCTTAGCGTTAGGAGAAAATCCTATAATTTTTGAATTTGGCCTGTAGCTTGAAATAATTTGGGCTGTTTTTCCTGTCATAGAAACAGCAATTATTGCAGCAGCATCTAAATTATGAGCCGTTGTAATTGTAGCAACAGAAATAGCTTTAGTCATATCTCCCTCAAGTTGATATTCATGGGCTGCTTCTTTATTCAACAATTCTTGTTTATAATTAATTCGAGACTCTGTTTCAAGCGCAATTTTAACCATTGTTTTAAAAGCTTCAACCGGCCAATTTCCCGCAGCCGTTTCTCCAGAAAGCATAATAGCAGACGTTCCATCATATATTGCATTCGCAACGTCGCTAATTTCCGCACGAGTTGGCCTAGGATTTGTAATCATAGAATCTAACATTTGAGTTGCTGTTATTACAATTTTACCCAAACAACTAGCTTTATGTATAAGCATTTTTTGAATATATGGAAGCTCTTCAAAAGGGATTTCAACTCCCATATCTCCACGAGCTACCATTATTCCATCAGCAACTTTTAAAATTTCATCGATATTTTCCACACCTTCACGATTTTCAATCTTAGCAATTATATTTATATCGTGACAATTGTGATTATTCAATATTTTTCGAATTTCTTGAATATCCGCAGCCGACCTTGTAAAAGAAGCCGCTATGAAGTCAAAACCTTGCTGTATTCCAAAAATTATATCGTTTCTATCTTTTTCATTAATAAATGGCAAAGATAGCGAACAATCTGGAACATTAACTCCCTTCCTATTTGAAACTTTTCCGCCATTTTTTACAACACAAACAATTTTATCTCTGCAAATTTGACAAACTTCTAAATCTATAAGTCCGTCGTCTATTAAAACATTGGAACCAATTTTTACATCGTTAATCAAACCGGCATATGTTACAAAACAACCGTTTTCATCACCAATTACTTCGTCTATATATAAATTAAACGTCTGCCCCGGCTTCAAATAAGCAAAGCCTTCTTTAAAAACGCCCAGTCTAATTTCAGGGCCTTTTGTATCTAATAAAGTTGCAACCGGCAGATTCAGTTTTTCACGCAATTTAGAAACCATATCAAATCTTTTTTTATGCGCAAAATGATCTTCATGAGAAAAGTTAAACCGTGCAACATTCATTCCTTCCAGCATCAACTTCTCTAAAACACCATCTTTGTCTGTTGATGGCCCTAAAGTGCACACAATTTTGGTTTTCCTCATAGATCCCACCTCCATATAAAAAGCAGTTTCACTTAAAAAAATATATAGCTATAAATTCCAAAATTACAAGTTTAATTATATCAAACCATTTAAATATCTTCAACAATTTTTAACCATATTCAAAAATAAAATAAACAAAATACTCCCAGCTAATCGCCAGAAGTATTTTTCTCTTAATATTACTAAAATATTTAATATAATTGGTTTACTTTAGTCTTCGCAGATAATATATCCTTCATTTTCATAATGTTCTTATGGTATAATTTACCATGTGTCCATTACATCTACTATCAGTGTTTTCGTGGCCATATCCTACTTGTTTTAAGGCTTTATTGACCCTTTCAATTATGAATTTTAGATATTCTATTTCCCCCTTGATCTTAGCGTCTTTTTTTATTATGTCCTTAGCAATTAATTTTTTTAGAGCGGCCATTTCAAGTCGTGCGCACGTACCTAGAGTGTCATATTGTCCCGGAGTCAATTCTCTGGACTCATCTATTTTCATAAAATCATTTATAATATCTGACCAATAATCCAAGTTTTCTTTTATGTCTTTACCTACGCTTGGGTTTTTGTATATTTCATAAAGTGGATCGTTTGGGTTTGTGTTGTTGTATTCTTGTTTTGATTCTTCGTCCGACATTTCTTCATTTTTTCCTTCGGTGATGCAACAGTTTTGTTCTTTTAATTCTTCGCCTGACTTTTCTTCTATTTTATCTGACTTTTCTTCTTCTATTTCTTCTTCGACGATGATGTTGTTTTGTTGTTTTGAGGCGCGTAATTCATATTGTATAGCGTCTTGTATATCGCCTTTAATTTGATCAAGTTTGTTTATGCTTTTTTCAATATTTTCCAGCGCATATTCTACTTTACTTGGCTGATAATCACGGACTAAATTCAAATAATAAGATAACTTGTTGCTGTATCCTTTTAATTGTGAAGAATATTGTTTTCTTAATTCTTTGCTGTTATTAACAAGTTTATGCAATGAATTTATTTTTTTCTTTAATTCATCGATCTTCTTCTCAACCTTTTCTCGACGTGCCTTTTTTCTTTCCATTCGTTCTGTATTTTCTCTTTTAGTTTCCTTCTCTATTTTTTCATTCTTCTCTTCGCGTTCTTTTCTTTCATTAATATCGTTTTTATAGGCTTGTCTTTGTCTTTCTTTTCGGTTTTCCTCTTTCTCTTTCTTTTCAAAATCTGACATCCAATTTTCCAAATCATTATTCGAGTCGTTTATTAATTTAATAAAATTATTCATTTCAGATGCTTCTGAGCTCTTATAACGTTTCTCTAGCTGCAATAAACCATCCCAAACATCTTGTAATTGCCCAGCGGTTTTACTATTCCCGTGTTTTTTTGCCCAACGGTAAAATTTATCTTTCTCTAATGAGAAATTACGATATGCCTTGTCAAAATCTTTAACCAGCCTTCGTTTTTTTACCAGCGCTTGTGTTACAACTTCATCAAGCGAAGCTAATCTTGATTTTTCCTTACCGGTATACTTGTTGTTTTTATCTGCAACAAGCAACAGCCTAAACTTAGGTTTTACCTTAGATACCACGTTAATATATTCATCAACATTGTCGCGAATATATTCTTTTAATTTATCATAACCTAACTTTGTAAGCTCAAAAAACTCATCCTTTATTTTCGGACTCACCTTAGAACAATTAAGCTGTTTTTTTAATTCATTGATATCAATTTCCGCTGTTTCTATCGAAATGTCGGTTATTGCATTCCGTTTGTCAACCCACGTTTCAATAGCTCCAACTGAAACTACTGCTCCTGATGCCACCATTGTTGCAGCACATAAAACTGAAATTAATCTTTTTAACATTTTTGTTTTAATTCTCATAATTTTATCTCCTCTCTAACATTTAACGTCAAAATTAATTCTCTATTACAATTAAATAATAACTAATATTTGTGTCCTCAAAATAAACTAACTGTGAACTTTTTGTAAACAAATAAAAAGCCACGCACATTTTAATATGCGTGGCTTTTTTAACGTAGCTTATTAATTGTTTTCTGCCCTTTACTGGATTATTGCTGAATTTGTTAAAGCTCTACTGATGTTCTTCCCATTTCTTTACAGAAT
>CADASU010000010.1 GCA_902790675.1 Oscillospiraceae bacterium
ATAATTTTCAAAATCCTCAAGTAAATTTGTTCGTTCATTGTTTGATTCTTCTTCTATATATTCTCCAATGTTGCGTAATTCGTTTTCTGGTCCCTTAAAATTATTACTAATATATCGATTCACACACGCTGTTCGCCACTTTTTTAAATCGGCATTTTGGTTTTTTTTCAGTAAGTGGGTAATACGTAATTCTAAATTCAATGATGCCATATTTTCCTTTAATTCGTCGATGTTGTTAACGAATTGTTCCATCCCTTGTTGCAAATAATCATGCTTTTCTGGTATTTGCTTGACAACGCTATTTTTTTTTTATTGTTTAAGTTTGTTTTTTTAGTATTTTTTGCTTTATTATTGATTTTTATAAGTTTTTGTTTGTTTTGTTTGTTTCCGTATATTTCCTTATATGTGTTACCGCTTTTATTTGTATTATCAACTTTGTTGTTTTTAATAACTATTTTATCTTTATTTGCACAATATTTATCCAATACGTCATCATAATATTTATCCACTACGTAATAAAAATCGTCTGTCAACTTATCAATTGCTTTTTTTAGCTGTTCATTCGTTTTACGTATCCTTTCCGTAAGTGGTTTATCCAACATATATATATTGTCTCTTCTTGTTTTAGACATAAATTGTTTACATGCGTCATTTTTTTTAATTTCATTTTTTAATTCGTTACACTGTTTCACAAGATTATTGTGTTTTGTTAATATACTATGAATAGCGCTTAGCCTTCTTTTCGCATTCCAAGCATAAGCCCTTCTTATTGTCTTATCTAATTCTTCGAATTTTTTATTAAAATCTTCTTTTAATTTTTCATATTTCTTTGAAAAATCTTTTGCTTTTTGCACATTGCGTTCGGCTTCTTTTTGTTCCATTGTGTATCTTTTAGTTTTTGCTGCGTTTGCTTTTACTGTTTCTGCGTTTGCTTTTTCATCTATTTTATTTTTTCTTTCCTCTATTGCTTTTTCTACGTTTAAATCTCTAATCGCTGAATTCTCTCTTGGATTTCTTGCTATTTTTACGTTTAAATCTTTAATCGTTTTTCTAACCTCTGCGTATATGTTTTTTAATTTTGCTTCTTTTTCTTTCTCTATGTCTGCTAAGTCTATTTTTTTATTCTTTTTATTCTTTTTACTCTTTTTATTAAAGTCTAATTTCTTTTGATGTTGTGCTACGTATCCGGGTTTTACTCTATCTTGCCCTTTACCAGCTTCAACCGAAGCTGATTTACTCTTTTTTCCTTTTTCTACTGGGTCAACAGCTCCAACTGAAACTACTGCTCCCGATGCAACCATTGTTGCAGCGCATAAAATCGAAATTAATCTTTTTAACATTTTTGTTTGAATTTTCATAATTTTATCTCCTTTATTGTTAATCATCTAATACAACTATATTGTAACCAATCTTTGTGTCCTCAAAATTAACTAACTGTAAACTTTTTGTAAACAAACAAAAATCCACGCACATTTTTATATGCGTGGCTTTTTTAACGTTGTTATATAAAACAGTTATTAATTACATATCGATTTTTTTATTTATTATTTTCCTGGTCTTGATATTCATTGTCTAACGAATCAAACTTTTTATCAAAATCATCAAGCACTTCTAAAAGATTTATTAAGCCTTGTTTTACATCCGAATTATCTGCTTGCTCTGGGTCCAACTTGGTTCTATTTTCCTTATAATAATTTCTAACATTTTTAAGTTGTTCCGAAAAATCATTGAACAAATCGTCCCATTTTTTACCAAACTTGTCGTGATATTTTTCATTATTACCTAACATCCAGTTAAAAGTTATCTCGCCTCCTGCAATAGACGGAAACTCATAAAAATTACGCAAATCCAAGCTAAAATTATCTAGCGTTCGATGCAACTTTTCTTGTAATTTTTGAAGATCAAATTCATAAATAGCTTCTGAAAAATCGTTTTCAACAGATGCTACTAAAGCGTTAGCCACAAGACTATCTTCAGGCAAGTAACCCATAAAATCTTCTACATATGGTATTTCGTATTCGTCTGCTAATGCTCGTTGATATTTATCAAGTTTAGCCCGATATACACTATAAGCAGCATGATGATTTACACGTAATTTTCTATGACGATCAAATATTTCGCTCATTCTTTTCAAAGCTTCTACAAAATCTTCATTTGTTTTTTCATTTTTTTCATATTGTTTTATTAAATCAGATAAGCATGTTATACAAAATTTTTTAGGAGATAAAAAATATTCAAACTGCCCAAGCCTATTTTTACTCATCCACCCATCATATAGTCTTATTTTTGTATAAAAACGTTTCTTCTCTCTTAAAAACTTTTTTTCTAAGTCTTCGCTGGAAAAAGGATGAACATTCAATTTTTTCCCTAAACCAGCATATTTATCATCCACTTTGTTAATTATACCTTTAATTTTATCAATAGTTTTTTTCGATTTTTCCTGAATATCTGAATATGTTTCTTCGCCGCTACCAACCAATAAATTATCTATCAACTCAGCAAACGCATTGTTAAAGTCGCTCAAAAGTGGGTGTTCCCCAATATATCCTCCTTTTTCATTCAAATCTTTGCTATAATTTTTACCGCTCAAGCACTTATACATTCCTAATTGTCTATCATGTTCATTAAACACTATATCAAACATTTTATTTGGTAATTTAATAGTATCTGCATTAAAGCCTATATCCTTCAATTCTTCCAGTCTCTGTGCCAAAGAGTTTAATTGAACAACATCTATTATAATAGGCAAAATAAAATTATCTTTGGTTAAATTATAGATATGATGCCAATAATTTCTCTCAAAATTTAATTTGCTATAAAAGCCAAATTTTGAGCCGTTTCCATAAAACACAATATCATAAAATTTATGCCAAGAATCTGCGTCACTTTCAATAGCCATTGAAACAAAGTCATCAATACCCTCTTCTTGGTACATTGCTTTTAACGCATCAGATATGAATGGACTTATTTGTTCACAACATCTCTTGAGATTAGATTCCATCTCTTCTCTAACAACTGGGGCCACCAATTGCTTAATTATTTCTTTGCGGTCTATTCCTTTATCTTTATATTTTTTAATTACATCAAACACAAAAGCTGCTCTCAAGCCAGCTGGTTTGTTTTTAGGAAATTTATTTTTAATTATATCTACTATTTTTGAAGTTTTTCCTTCTAATGTTCCATTTTTGCTATCACATAACTTATCTATCTCGCCAAAAATTTCTTTATTATCACCATCTTTATTTTTTTCATTAGAGCGTTCATCTTTCTTGGACACATTATTGTCAACATCTTTTCTCGACATATTTATTTTATTTTTCATTTCGTTAAGTTTGTCCCTTGCCTGCCAAATATAACGAAGCAAAACTTTTAATGGATCTCCAGATTTCAAAGTTTTCTTCAACTCAGCAGTTTCTTCCTCCGATAATTCAGCATATTCTTTTGATTCTATTTCTTCGGGCTCTGTAAATATAATATGTCCGCTTTTCTCATGTTCGCTTTTCTCATCAAACTTACAACAACTTATTAAATAATATAAAACATCAAATTGGTGAGATAATTCCTTTGAATATCTTTGTGTATCGAGATCATTAGCTGCCTGCGCGTCTAATGAAACATCATCCAACCCTTTTATAATATTTATGCACCTCTGTATATCTGCCACCACAAGGTTCAGTCTCGAATTCGTCTGTTGTTTTCTCGATATTTCGTCAAAATTTTGTTTTAAACCATCTGATTTTACTTTAATCTTGTCCAAATTTTGTTTTAAACCATCTGATTTTAATTTAATCTTGTCCAATTTTTTTAACCACTCAGCGCAGTTTTTATTTAATTCGTCTATTTTTTTCGTCACAAGCAACGACCCGTCGCCTACAACTTTAACCGCTCCAACTGAAGTTATCATACACGATGATGCTATATTAACAGCACACACTATTGAAATCAATTTCATAAATATTTTGTTTCTAATTTTCACAAAAAACACACCCCTAATCATTCTGTTTATTCGTTGTCAATTTTAAGCACCAGTCTTTATTTTATAAGTTTTAATAAATGGTCGAATTCTTCGCACAGGCTACTTAAATGATTTATTTGTTCTTCTCCTAAATCATATCTGTTTTCCTCATAATATTTTCTAAATTTTTCAACACTATCCCAACATTCTTTGGCACCTAAATGGTAAGAAAAGATATTTCCTTTCTCATCCTCCTCAAAATAAAACTTATCCGTAAATTCCTTCACTTTTTTTTCATATTCAAAAATAAAATTATGATTTCTTATATTGTTCATGTCTGTAATATAACGATTTACCCTTTTGTTCATTTCTGATATATTTTCAGCAGAAGGATTGTTCCAAACTGTATTATAATATTTTAAAACATTGTTCACAGCCATTGAAAAGATACTATCCTTACGAAACAAATTTCTCCATTTGATTCTTATTTCATCATCATAAGGTTCCATATTGTCGAAAAATCTTTCAACTTCTGCTCTAAATTTATGATAATTCGTCCATTTCTGGACTTGATCAATGTACTTATTAAATTTAATGTTGTTCCTCTTAAAAGATTCTATAAAATTATTTTGGATTAAACCACTGGACTTAAATTTGGATATATTATCCTTAAAATTACGCATAATAAAATCTGCCCAGCTATCAAGATCACTCAAATTTTCTAAATTATTGTCTTTCTTCCACTTATCAAAATCTACCATTTTATTATAAAATTCTGAACGAATATTACAAAAGTTCTCATTATCATAAATTTCTCCTTTTTTTCCTTGATTAGCATATTCATCGTCTACTTTCTTAACGCTAACTTTTATATTTTCTATAGCTTTCTTTAATTTTTCTTGTATATTTGTTGCTTTTTCATCAACCAATAAACCATTTACAAGCTCAGTAAAACCTTCCCTCATTTCATGCAAATACTGATGGGATTCAGTATATGTTAAAGCATCGAATTCATTATTATACTTTTTGCCTGCTAAAATTTGATACATTCCTGCACTATTTTCATTTCCATTAAATATTTTATCAAAAGTATTAGATATTTTTCTAATGTTACCTGCATTAATACCGACATGCTCCAATTCTTCCAATCTCAATACTAGAGAATTTAATTCAACTATATCAATTATAACAGGTGAAACTACGCAATCTCCACTTTGACTATATTTACCATACCAATACTTTTTCTCCCTATTTAATATATCATAAAAACCATCATGTTGGTCATCTCCATAAAATGCAGCAAAGCAAAAATCATGTAACGACTCTACTTTGTCGCTCTCAGCAGCAAATTTAATGCTGCTATCAATTAGCTCTTTGAGGTTAATTTCATTCAGTTTTTTTGCTATAACATTGCTAGTATTTTCTAGACATCTATTAAAGTTAGATTCCATCTCTTCTCTAACAACCGGCTCCACTAATTCTTTTATTATTTTTTCACGGTTTATTGCTTCGAGATTTTTTTCTTTGTATCGTTTAATTACATCAAACGCAACCATTGCTCGTAATCTAGCTTGTTCTTTTTCAGGAAATCTTTTTTTAATTATTTCTATTACTTGCTCAGTGTTTCCATTTGATCCATCATTTTTATCATCATACAATTTATCTATCTTATCAAAAAGTTCTTTGTTATTATCTTTATTATTTACATTAGAACTTTCTTCTTTTTTAGCCACGTCATGGGCATTATTCTCTATTGCATTCATTATTGTGTTTTTCATGTCATTTAGTTTGTCACGCACATTCATAGTATAAACTGACAAAGATGTTTTAACACGTTTACCATTTTTATCATTTTCCACCTTTGTTTTCAATTCATTCATTTCTTCCTGTGGCAATTCATCATATTCTTCTAATCCAATTCCTTTAGGTTCGATAAATTTAATATACTCACCTTGTTTATCAAGTTCACAATGACCTATCAAATAATTCAAAACACGCAATTTGCTCGATATATAATTTAAATTATCATCTATTTCACACTGCAAAAACTCCTTATCGTCTGCTTTTTTTAACGAAACTCCTTTCAATGTTTCTATGATCTTCATACAACTGTCTATATCGTTTTTAACAGAAATTAAAGCACTCTTAAATACTTTTCCTTCTTTACTACCTTTTTCTAGCTGTTCTGCTTTTTCTTTAATTTTTTTTAGCTTTTTTGACCATGCAGCGCAATTGCTATTTATTTTTTCTGCCTTTTGCGTTGCTCCTGCAGATACGCCTTCTGTAATTTTAATAGCTCCAACAGAAGGTGCCACACACGATGATGCTATACTAACAGCACTCAATATTGAAATAAATTTCATCAACATTTTGTTTCCAATTTTCATAATTAAAAACTCCTTCAAATAGATATTAATCTTAAGACCAACAGCTATTAAATCATAAATTTTTAAAAAAGTGTTGAATTTTTTGTTAACTTTTTGTTAATTTTTCGTTGTTTTAAACGCTATTTGTGGTGTTGTTCGCTTGTTAGCACAAATATATATTATTTATATCTCACAAAAAAACCACCACACCTGCTATAGGCATAGTGGTTTTTGCTCTATATATTACGCTTTTTCCTGGATTAAATCTTAGTAAATAATTATCTTCTCAATATGAAAAATCTATTAAAGCCTTTCTTAGCAAATGTAAAGAAACCACACATTTTAAATTGTGTAGTTTCTTAAATGTAATCTTAAAAATTTTGTCACTTACTTTCTCCAAATGAAGTTCCACGCTTGTTTAAAGAAACCAAATTATCCCCAATTCTCATTTTATTTTGTTTTACCTTATTTGCTATATCGATATTTTCATTCATATCATCAAGGTCAATGTCGTATTGGTGTAGCGCCTCCTTGACATTTTTATTACCGTTAGCAATATTATTATCCCCAATTCTCATTTTCTCTTGTGTTATCGTTCATATTTCTATATCGATATCATGATACATCTCATCAAGATCACTGCCGTATGGGTGTGGCCTCGGCTTCTCTCTTTCATATCTGCTTTGCTTTTGATTTCTATTAGATAATTGTTGTTTTTCCGCCTTTTTCTCAACATCATTTTCGTTTAATTGAAAATTGTTAAGTACCTGATTATTATTGTTTTTTACATTTTTCTCAGCATATTCTTTCTTTAACTTATCAATTTTTTCTAAGGCTTCTTCTACAGAATCAAAAAATTCGTTAGCTTGTTCATCAACATATTTATTTTTCAATTGTCCCGCCAACTTATAGCATGAAGCTATTAAGCGAGACAATCTTTCGCCCCTTTTTTTGTCAACAATATCTTTAGAATGTCTCTGTGTAGC
>CADASU010000011.1 GCA_902790675.1 Oscillospiraceae bacterium
TGTTTATAATTTTTTGGATGTCTTCTGAGTTAAGGAAGATGTCTATTTCTTTTTCAAATTCATCAAACGATTTTGTATATCCATTTTCGCAAAATAGATCATACATCTCAGTTTTGTTTTTCAATGAGTTGAATTTTTGACTTTGATTTTCATCAAAAATTATTTTGAAAAAAACATTCTTTAGCATAAAAATTCCTCCTTTTTTGTTATCCGATTTAATTTGCTCATAAAATCTTTCTTGATAGGATATAGATCCTATTTTATAGTCATTGATGGTATTTTATATAGTTTGAATTGAGCTATTGAGATTATTAATTTGGTCTATTAAACTCTCCATAGTATTCTTTATTTGGTCTATCTGGTCATCTAAATTATTAATCTTTGAAGATAAACTGTTCATATCAGTAATAAGCTTTTTTGATTTAAAATCGATGGAGTCTTTCTTGTTAATTTTTGTATTAATATCATTATTGATCTTCTTCCATTCCAGATCTTTTTCGTATTCTTGTTTGTTATTGTTAAATTTTGATTTAATGGTGTTCTCTTGAGTCTTCAACAGACTAATTTCACTATTAAGTTTTTCAATCTCTTTTGTGCACTTTAAAAAATTCTGTTCAGTTGACTGCTTATCTATTTCCGCAATATTACGCTCCATAGTCAATTTAGAATACTTGGAATTTAAATTATTTAATTGTTTTTGTAGTTCTGCTTTTTGGTTGTTTTGTTGGTTGATTTCGTTGTTGTCTTTTCCTTTTTTGATTTCTGTGATTCTTTCGCTTTTGCTTTCTCCTTTTTCGTTGCCTTGTTGTTGTTCTAGCTGTTGTTTTAGCTGTTGTTCAAGTTGTAGTCGTTGTTGTTCAAATTGTTGTTCAATTTTTTCAGCTTGTTGTTGTTGTTGTTGTAGTCGCTGTTGTTCAAATTGTTGTTGTTGTTGTTCAAGTTGTTGTTGTTGTTCAAGTCGTTGTTTATCATTAAAAGCTTCTCTAAACTTAGATTGCTCCCAATCTGGATGTTCATCTATTTGTTGTATCCACCATTCTGCCTCTTTTTTTAATCTGTTGATATCATTGAGGATATTTGAAAATTGGTTAGATAAAACGAGTTGCTCTTGCTGTACATTTTTTATATCAATATCAATTTGATGCTGGTCGTAACCTTGTTTATTCTTAAGATTATTGAGCTGCTTCAACAGTTTGTCATTATCAGATATTTGATTCAATACCATCTTCTTGTACTGCACAAGATTGTATATTGGTTCACAGTGATGAAAAATGTTATTACAATAATCGTTCGTCAATCGTTTTCCACATTCTGCAACGGATAGTCTGTTATTCAACTTATTCAATAAGTATCCAGCATCGTCCAAATCTGTGAATTCAAATTTTTGACTCTCTTTTTGTAATTTTTGAAACTCATTATTATATTCTTCTTCGTTAATCTCATCGTTGATATATCTTTCTCGAAGCTCTATAGCTTCCTTTTCAAATCTTTCATTAAACTTAATACGTTCTATATCTTTGTCAAATTTTTCTTTTAGTTCTTTTTTCCTGTTATCAAGTTCATTTTGCAGCTTAGCAACAGATAAGGAGTTTTTAGACGCTTTGCTAATTTTTTGTTCATATTCTTTTTCTAAACTTTTTTGGTCGCTTTCATATTGTTTTTTGAGAGATTCTATTTCATTTTGAAAATTAGCATTTTCGGGCGTATCGGCACTGTCGATAATATCTTGTAGTTGGTTGTATAGATCTCTTAAGTAAGAACTATCCAGAAAAAGATTTTCTGTAGCGTGTGATAACTTCTCAAGATTCTTCTCATAGTTCTGTAAATAGACTGAAAGTTGTTCGTTGGATGCTTTTTGTATAATTTGTTTTACTTTATTTAAATTCTGCAAACAGTAATGTGCCATATTTTGTCTAGAACTTTCACCATTATATTTACCACTATCAAAGGTATTGCGGATGTTATCTAAATTTAATTGTAGTTTGTTAATTATTTTATTTGCTCTATCAAGCAGTTTTTGTCGCTTGATTTCATTTTGATCAAGCACTACATTAGGACCGCTGCCAGGACCACGTCTGTTGTCATTGTTGTTGTTGTTTATAAAGTTAGGACCACCGCGACGGACACCGAAACTAGCAGGACCTCGTCTAGCATAATTTGCTCCACCAGGGCCACCTTTTCTAAACATATTACTAATTTTATCCAAACCTTTTCTATTTTTCATGGCTTTAGGCCCATTGGGTTTTTTTTCATTATTGTTTTCATTTGTTGTTTGGCCACCACCATTATCATCATTAAAGTCTGAATTCCCTGGAGCTGAATAAGAAATTGAAGGAGAGCTGTCTGAGGGTGTTTTTTGGTTTTGATTGAGGAATTGACTTCCAAATATTCCTCCAACGGTGAGAACTGTTAGAGCGCCAGCAGTAATTGCTGCTGCACGTTTCTTTATGTCGGCACTACCTCCAGCAATCATTTCGAGCATTTCATCGGAAAGCTCGTCAAAATCACTGTTTAAAAGTTTTTGCATGTCTTCTGAATTAATAAAGATGTCTATTTCTTTTTCAAATTCATCAAACGATTTCGTATATCCATTTTCGCAAAACAGATTATACATTTCAGTTTTGTTTTTCAAGGAGTTAAATTTTTTACTTTGATTTTCATCAGCCATTATTTTGAAAAAAACATTTTTTAACATAAAACTCCCCCTTATTATTATTGAATTTATATAATTTATTTTTAACAAATAAATTATATTTATAAACACTGCCAAATACTTACATTTACATAATACACCATAATTCGTCAAAAATCAACACGTTTTGTGAAAAACAAATGTTTTTTTTAGAGATAATATACTATATTGTACTTATTATTGTATGTTATTTTTTGCTTTTTAACCATTTTTCTAACTTTTGTTTGGACTGGTTTGGGTTTTCATAAAAATTGTCGTGATTTTTGTTGATATTGGTTTATCGATATACTGCATATCACTTTATTTAAGTTGCGCCTGTTCATCTTAACTTCAGAAGATTTGGGTAGTTTGTTTTGATATTGTTTTTTATTTTTTTGACGTCATTCAAATAATTTTGAATGGTGTTTTTCATGTTATCATCGCATATTCGCAAAAAATCTTGTGAGTAATCTTCTATTATTTTTATGCAATCAGATAGCTCATATGCTTCATCGTTATCTAGCTCTTTTTCT
This sequence comes from Oscillospiraceae bacterium, assembly GCA_902790675.1. Taxonomy (GTDB): domain Bacteria; phylum Bacillota; class Clostridia; order Oscillospirales; family Ruminococcaceae; genus RUG12519. The sequence continues at coordinate 3,205 of CADASU010000011.1, forward strand.
ACCGTTAGTTTACAGTTTAGCCAATCTATTCTATCATGTAGTAATTTAAAATCATTAGTTATCTCTTTTTTGTCCTCTTCCGATATGCTTTTTGGTTTCATTCTGTCTTTGATGTCGGTTGAGATAGATAAAACCTTAAGCTCGAAACCGCCGATATTTATTAGTGATTTGTTTATTTTTTCAAGAAATTTTTCCATTTTATTTATTATACGGTCCAGGAATCGATTGTACTTTAGGAAGTTTGACTCTACTATATTCTTGGTGAAATTGGTTGCGTTCTTTATTAAACAATAAAGATCCAGTTTATCATCTGCGGAGAAGTTTATATAATCTGTTCGCTTCTCTGTTAGTAATGTATGTCTTGTCTCATACAGGTGATATAATTGAAGCTGTAGTCCTCGCACGTATTTGCGGTTATTGTTATTTTCATCTGTAATTTTTAGTTCATTTTTTATAGCTTGTATTTTATTATCTAACTTTTTATCAATTATATTTAAGAAATTATCATAGATTAATTTATTTACTTCGTTTATTGCAGAGGTTATATTATCTTTTAGCAATTTTATATCATCTGACTTATTATTATCATCTGGACCAGATTTTATAAGGGACGTCGGACTATTTAAAAGATCACTTAATTGTTCTTTAAAATTATTTTTGATATTAACTATTGAGTTAAACAAATCATTCAATTCGTTATTATCAGTTTTTATATCTATTATCATATCCTTTGTATTGTTGGTTAAGTCTGTTATATTTTGAACAAAATCTTGCTTTATTTGATTTATATTTTTAACAAAATCTTGCTTTGTTTTATTTTGAACTTCTTGTTTGAGCTTATTGCTGTATTCGTTGACTATATCCCGTATCTTGGGCATTATATTTTTTACGTGCTCTTTGATATCGACTACTGGTTGGATTTTTTCTTCTTTTTTCTGTCTTTCATCGCATATTCGCAAAAAATCTTGTGAGTAATCTTCTATTATTTTTATGCAATTAGATAGCTCAGATGCTTCATCGTTATATAGCTTTTTTTCTACCGTTTGTTTACATTTTAGAAAATCTATTCTATCTTGTAGTATTTTAAAATAAATAGCTATCTCTTTTTTGTCTTCTTCTGATATGTTTTTTGATGATTCCATTTTGTTTTTGATGGTGAGTGAGATAAATGAAACATCAAGCTTGACAGCGTCGATATTTTCTAGTTGACTTTTCATTTTATCAGAAAATGCGTCCATTTTATTTATTGCGCTCTCCTCGAGTGGATGCTGCCTTATATGGCTGTTATGGATTGTATCATCGTTGAAATTTATTGCGTCATTTATTAAATAATAAAGCTCCAGTTTATCATTTGCGGAGAAGTTTATATAATCTGTTTGCTTCTCTGTTAGTAATTTATATCTTTTATTATACAGGTCATATAATTGCTTCTCTAGTATTGGCAATTTACGCTTACGCATATTTTGTTTTACATTTTTTATTTCATCCTTTAACTTTTTATCAATTATACTTAAGAAATTATCATAGATTAATTTATTTACTTCGTCTATTGCAGAGGTTATATTATCTTTTAGCAATTTTATATCATCTGACTTATTATTATCATCTGGACCAGATTTTATAAGGGACGTCTGACTATTTAAAAGCTTATTTAATTGTTCTTTAAAACTATTTTTGATACTAACTATTGAGTTAAACATATCATTCAATTCGTTATTATCAGTTTTTATATTTATTATCATATCCTTTGTATTTTTGATTAAGTCTGTTATATTTTTAACAAAATCTAACTTTGTTTTATTTTGATCTTCTTGTTTGAGCTTATCGTTGTATTCGTTGACTATTTTATTGATCATATTGTTGATGTTTACCACAATTTCGTTCGCTGTTTGCCAGTCATTTATATTATTTATTAATTTGGTGCATGTTTCAA
>CADASU010000012.1 GCA_902790675.1 Oscillospiraceae bacterium
TTACCAAACAAAAAATAGTAATTTATTGTTGAGATTGGAGAAAAAGAATGAAAAATACTAATAATGAAAATTTGAAAAATATAGAGAGTTTAATTATAAAAGACAGTAAATTAAATTTAGAGAAACTTTTAAAAAAATATGATACATCATTAGAAGGAATAAGTATAATCAATGAAGAAGAAAAAATAGAGAAATATGGTAAAAATATAATAGATATAAAAGAAAACAATACAATTTGGCATAAATTAAAAGAAGCATTTATAAATCCATTTAATATTGTTTTAATAATTGTTGCTATTATTACTTTTATAACTGATGTAGTTATAGCGACTCAAAAAGATTATGCAACTTTTATTTTAATTATTAGTACAGTTATAATTTCTGCGATTATTTCTTTTAATGAACAAACAAAATCTGATAATGCAGCCAAAAAATTAAAAAAGATGATTAGCAATAAGATGGATGTTATAAGAGATGGTAACCAAGTAACAATTGATATAGAAAATGTTGTACCAGGAGATATTGTAAAATTATCATCAGGCGATATGATTCCAGGAGATGTTAGGTTTATTGAAACAAAAGACTTATTTATAGATCAAGCATCACTAACAGGTGAATCAAATCCAGTAGAAAAATTTTCTGAATTAAAAAAATTTGATACAATAACAGATATTTCAAATATTGGATTTATGGGAACAAATATAGTTAGTGGAAGTAGTAAAGCGGTAGTATTAACAACTGGAAATAATACTTATTTTGGAAGTATGGCAAAATCTCTTTATAGTGTAGCAGAGAAAAATACTTTTGAAAAAGGAATTGACGATATAACTAAAATATTAATAAAATTTATGTTTATATTAGTACCAATAGTTTTAATAGTAAACTGTTTTTCAGTAGGAGATATATGGTCTTCATTAATTTTTGCAATAACTATTGCGGTTGGATTAACTCCTGAAATGCTACCAGTAATAACAACTTCGACTTTAGCAAAAGGTGCAGTAGAAATGTCTAAAAAGAAAACAATTGTAAAAAGATTAAGTAGCATTCAAACATTTGGACAGATGAATATTTTATGTACAGATAAAACAGGAACTTTAACAGAAGATAAGGTTATCTTAGAAAAATACATGGATGCTTCTGGTAAGGAAAGCTTAAGAATTTTAAAACATGCTTTTTTAAATAGTTATTTTCAAACTGGACTTAAGAACTTAATAGATGTTGCAATTATTTCAAGAGCTGAAAAAGAAAACATGAATTTATTAAAAGAACAATATATAAGAGAAGATGAGATACCTTTTGATTTTTCAAGAAGAAGAATGAGTGTAGTTTTAAAAGATAAAAATGGAAAGAGACAGTTAATTACAAAAGGTGCTGTAGATGAAGTGCTTTCTATTTGTTCCTATATTGATTTTGATGGAAAAGCAATAGAATTAACAGATGACTTAAGACGACAAGCATATCGAGTATATGAAGGAAATAACAATGATGGTATTAGGATATTAGCTGTTGCTCAAAAAAATGAAATACATGATGTTAATACATTTGGTGTGCAAGATGAGAGTAATATGGTTTTAATAGGTTTTGTTGGATTTTTAGATCCACCAAAAGAATCTGCAAAGAGTGCAATAAAAGCTTTGAAAAAATATGGAGTTGATACAGTAGTATTAACAGGAGATAGCGAAGGTGTTGCAATTAAGGTATGTCAAAAAGTTGGAATTGATACTAAAAATAGTATTTCAGGAAAAGATATAGATAGTTTTACGGATGAAGAATTAAAGGAAAAAGTAAAAAAATGCCACTTATACTCAAAATTATCGCCATTGCAAAAACAACGAGTTGTTAGGATACTACAAGAAAATGGTAATACAGTTGGATATATGGGAGATGGAATTAATGATAGCCCACCACTAAAACAAGCAGATGTTGGAATTTCAGTAGATACGGCAGTAGATATAGCAAAGGAAACCGCTGATATTTTATTACTTGAAAAAGATTTAAATGTTTTGGAAGAAGGAGTTATTAATGGAAGAAAGACATTTACTAATCTTCTAAAATATATAAAAATGGCAACAAGTGGAAATTTTGGAAATATGATTTCTGTAATAATAGCTAGTATATTTTTACCTTTTTTACCAATGCTTCCAATTCATATATTAATTCAAAATTTGTTAAATGATTTTGCTCAAATTGGTATGCCATTTGATAATGTAGATAATGAATATGTTCAGAAACCTAAAACATGGAATACAAGTGGAATAAAAAAATTTATGTTTAATTTTGGATTAATTAGTACAGTATTAGATGTATTATGTTTTCTGATTTTATGGTATGTTTTTAGATACAACACAGCTGAGCAAGCTGTTATGTTCCAAAGTGGTTGGTTTGTATTTGGAATATTATCACAAACATTAATTATTCATTTGATTAGAACCAATAAAGTGCCTTTTATCCAAAGCAAATCATCTAAACAACTTTTGATTTCGACTTTTGCAGTAGTATTTATAACATTAGTAATTTCTTTTACTAACATTTCTATTATATTTGACCTAAGTAAATTACCATATTTGTATTTACTATGGATTATGGCTTTGATGATTATATATGCTTTATTTATTCAAATATATAAAAAAATTTATATAAAAAATAATAAGGAATGGCTATAAAAAATAATAAGGTGAACAATAAATTACAATAAATGTGTGAGATTAATAGTAATTTGTCATTTAGCAAGATGTTCGTAACATAAGTAATTTTCTGAACGAGGTAATAAATAAAAAGTGATAGAAATTTTAAGAATTCTA
>CADASU010000013.1 GCA_902790675.1 Oscillospiraceae bacterium
ATGAAAACAAAACTAATGAAAAAAATGATTGCGCTTATATGCGCAGCGGCTATGACAACATCATGTGCTACTGTTTCTGTTGGGGCACTAAGAGCGAAACCGGGAGCATCTGCGGCAATTACTAATAAGGTGGATGAATTAAGAAAAAGACTTGATGAATATCGTATGTGCTTGGGTAGAATAGGGGATATCTACGAAGAATACAAGAATTATAAGGACAACGCATCAAACATAGTTAAACCTATATCAGACCAAATAAAAGACGCCCCACATGGTGGCATATCTATTATTGGTGAAATATATGATGTTTGTTACTATGGCGTGGTTGCAGGCGACGAAAACACAGTTAAATATATTGAACAAAAGATAAATGAAATGCAACCACTTATGAATGATTTGATAGCGAAATATTATAATATATTTATAGACGATGCTCATGATAGAGTGTTTTATATAATAAATAATACTACTGATGAAAGAATAGAAATACTAAATGCGGACTATGTGGCCAACCTGTTTAGAGATACTGTTAATAAGTTGCGTCAAAAGGTGCACGAAATATACAGTGGAGTTGAAATAAGTGAAGAATATTTGTGGTCTTCTAATTTGTCTAATGCTTTCAAAAATTAACGCCTGAGTTGGTGAAAAAATTAATCAAAATCAAGGATAATATTTTTATATTAAACCATGCGCAAACAATGCGTGTGGTTTTTTAATAGTTTACAATTTCTTAACAAACTAAACTATAATTATGTGTATAATGCAGTGTGCAATATAAAAATTATATTATTTTTGTGGAGGAATAGAATATGAAAACAAAACTAATGAAAAAAATGATTGCGCTTATATGTGCAGCGGCTATGACAACGTCATATGCTACTGCTTCTGTTGGGGCATTTAAAGCTCCAGAAGGTTCATCTCAAAATTTGGTTGATGGGGTAGCTGCTTTAAATGTTAGGCTTAATAGGTGTGAGGCTGATATACAAAGGGTTTATAGTAAACTTAGTAAAATGCGCACAGAAGCTGAGCACATTATGTATGTTGGAGAAAACAAAAATAAGAACAAAGAGGAAGACTCAATACGCCGCGTAAGTAGATATATTTTTAATCTTGTGGGCAAATATTTGGTGCTGTATGACAAAACTGAAAGCCCATATCATTTAAAAGACCTTATAGATAAGGAAATTTATGATAACGATGGTGTTACTGAAATTAGTAACATGTTAGATACACTTGAAAATCATGTTAAAGTTTTATGTGACAAAATTGATAGATTATCGGCAAATTGGGAAAAAAACCGTGTAATTTATACAGAAAAAGAATCTGAAGAGGATAACAATGAAATAAATTTAAAAGAAGATGAAGAGGATAACAATGAAACAATAGTAAGATGGGACTCATTGAAAAATTGTATTAAACCAGATGTGTTAAACGTAGTTTCTGACATTAATCAAATAGGTGAAAAATTAAAAGGAGAAGAAGAGCGAAAACAACTTATTTTCTATTTAAACCAAAATGAGCAGCAACTTGAAATAGTTTGTCAGCAGCATTTTAATTTTGTAGTCTTTTTTAACATGCAAGGAATACCAATGTCTGAAAACGCTCAAACAGAAATTAAAAAACTAACGGGTAGAGACGATAATATTTTAATGATAAGCCCTGCTAGAGATAAAGAGTTCAGAAAAAACATAGAAAGCCTTAAATTCGCTAATTCTCAAATAATCAAAGTTATTAATATGCTTAAAATGAATACGGCAGTGTTTTTAACAACGCCTGTAATGACGTCACAAATCATAGATAGGACACGTTCAATTGTTAATAGCAATATAAATAAAATGCTAGAAAAAGATAGTTTGGAAGCGAGAGAAGGATTTACAACTAACGAAGAACAATTTAAATTCAAAGAAATTAATGGCAAATTCCGACAGGCGATTGATTATTTAGAACTATGGGAGCATGTAAATAAGGATATCTTGAAAAAAGTAGATTCTAGCGATAAATTTAAAGAACAGATTGAGGATTTGAACAACAACTATACGCAGATAATAACTTTATACACTACTGACTATAGCAATTTGTCACAAGAAAAGTGGGTTGCAAATGTTAAAAGCCAAGCTGAGAAGGCCAAAAAAGCTTTAAATACGCTATTAGAAAATATGTCCAAAAAAGTTAATCAAAATAATCAAAATCAAGGGTAATATTTTTACATTAAGCCATGCG